>NZ_JAHPTU010000001.1:0-418564 GCF_025514355.1 Acinetobacter sp. WU_MDCI_Abxe161 | reverse complement strand
TTAGGACCAGATGCAATCGACGGCACAGTGGTGAATGTGAACGGTACCAACTACACCGTGACAGCAGCTGACCTTGCAAATGGTTTCATCACAGCAACTCTGGATGCAATAGCAGCAGATCCTGTGACTGGTCAGATTGTGATTCATGCTGAGGCTGTAGATGCTCAAGGTAACGTGGATGTTGCAGATGCAGACGTAACAGTAACAATTGATACAACTCCACAAGATCTGATTACAGCGATTACGGTTCCTGAAGACTTAAATGGCGACGGTATCTTAAATGCTGCAGAACTTGGCACAGACGGTACCTTCAATGCACAAGTGGCGTTGGGACCAGATGCAATCGACGGCACAGTGATTAATGTGAACGGTACCAACTACACCGTGACAGCAACTGACCTTGCCAACGGCTTCATCACAGCAGCTCTTGCCGCAACAGCAGCAGATCCTGTGACTGGTCAGATTGTGATTCATGCTGAGGCTGTAGATGCTCAAGGTAACGTGGATGCTGCTGATGCTGATGTAACAGTAACACTCGATGTTACTCCACCAGATATCACTACAACTGTGTTAGCAATTGATCCAGTTACTGCTGACAACATACTGAATGCAGTAGAAGCAGGTGGTCCGGTGACCTTAACAGGTACCTTGACCAACATTCCTACAGATGCTGCAACAACAGAGGTTGTGGTGACTGTAAATGGTGTTGATTATACTGCAACCGTGGATGCAACAACGGGTCTTTGGACCGTTGATGTAGCTGGTAGTGGCCTTGCTGCAGATCCAGACTTAACAGTTGATGCAGTAGCAACCTTTACCGATGCGGCGGGTAACCCAAGCACAGTAGCGGATACACAAAGCTATACTCTTGCGGGTTCTATTCCTGCCTTTGACAACACTGATCATGCAGTTCTTAGTCCGAAACCAGCTCTTGTTGGTGATGATGTAAGCCTAGGCAGTACTTCTTATTTAGTACTTACATCTGTAGCAGGCTTAGACCTTCAACTTGGTGGTAATTCTCTAGGATTTACTGTCGCTGATGGTCATGAAGGTGATGTCACTTTCCAATATAGTGGCTTAATCGACGCAGCTGTACTTTCTGACTACAAGCTAGTAGTTCAGAAATTCAATACAGCAACTAACCAATGGGAATCTATCCATGGCGATGCTGATTCATCTTTAATTAGCTTGCACTTGTTAGGTATTGGTACAGGTAATGTTCCTGGTGCAGTCCTTGATGGTTTAGATGCGGGTCAATACCGCGCATTCTTAGCCTACGATGGATTGTTAGGAGTTGGCGTATTAGGTACTCTTTCTGCCACTATGGATGATTATGACTTGTCTGTAGCAGGTGGATATGAAATTGGTAATGCTGAAGGTAACGTGATTACTGATCCGGATCCAACAACAGGTCAAATCGATCAAGTAACTCCAGATACTTTTGTTTCATCAGTAAATGGTCATGCGATTGATGCTGATGGTGAGACATTTGCAGGTACTTACGGAACAATTACTTTCTATCAAGATGGTAGTTATGTTTACGTACCAAATGCAGATGGTTCTGGTGTAGGTCAAACTGATGTATTCACATATACATTAACTGACTCAGTAACTGGAGCAACTGGACAAGCTAATCTTAATATCGTGTTTGATTCGATTCGTGCAGCGGATAATCTTGTTGAGGTTGAACTCAATCCACAATATCAATTGGTGGGTACAGAGACTGATTCGGCATTCTATGGTGTTCTATTAAATGTTGGAAATATTGTTGACTTACAACTCCTCACTGTAGATACAGTTGACTTTACTATCGCTGCTGGTCAGGAAGGCGTTGCAACATTCAACTTCAATAGTTTGATTGGTGCATCTGCTTTAGGTGACTACAATGTTGTGTTGCAAAAATACAATGATGCGACAGGACAATGGGAAGCTGTGAATGGTACAGGTGATCGTTCATTATTGAATTTAACCTTACTAGGCACTACACCGACAGCACAGATTGCAGGACTTACTGAAGGCGAATATAGAGCATTCTTGTCATTCAGTGGTGCAGTGGGTGGCGCACTCGCAGTAACATTAAACGGCAGTGTAGATGTTTATAACCCTGCGGTTATTACTGGTTACGATGTTGTGGCAGCTCATGGCAATCTAATCTCTGATCCAAATACAAATGGTGATGTTGATATTGCTACACCTAACAGTATTATTAGTGAAGTCAATGGCATTGCAATTGGAGCATCTCCAACTGAAATTATCGGTGCTCACGGTACTTTACTCATCTATGCAAATGGTGATTACACCTATACACCAAATGCTGATAGTGCTGGTTTAGGTCAGGTTGATCAATTTACGTATACCTTGTTAGACCCTGCTTCTAATACAACTTCACAAGCTACGTTCTATGTACATCTAGATAGTAAAGCTGTGGATATGAATTGGGATGCAGCTGATCCATCACAACCTGCTACTGTAACAATCACAGCAGTGGATGATGCTGTAAATGCTGCAATTGCTGCTGAGCCTCATTTAATTGAGGATGACAGAGCATTGGGTAGCGCAAGTTACCTTGCATTGTTATCGTTGGCCGGTATCAATCTACAAGCTCCTTTACCATTCGTGAATAGTACTGTGGAGTTCAATGTAGGCGCTGGTGAAAACGGAACTGCAACCTTCAAATACAGTAGTTTAATCAATGAAGGAGCGCTTGGTGATTACCAACTTGTAGTACAAAAATTCAATACTGCTACTAATAGTTGGGAGTCAATTACTGGTAGTAGTGAAGCTTCCTTGTTGAACTTGAGTGTATTGGGTATAGGTGTGAATGCGACACCAGGAGCGGTTGTTGAAGGACTTGATGAAGGTCAATATCGTGCCTTTATGACATACAACGGCCTATATGGTAAGAGTATCCTAGGCACATTGTCTGGTACGATGGATGTTTATGATCCAAATCAAATTGACTTTACTGGTCTAGCAACAGAAGGCAATGTGATTACCGGACTTGGCGTAGGCACAAATGCCGATACAGTAACGGGCTTCACAATTGTTGATTCGGTTACTGTGAACGGTGTGACTACGAATGTTGATCCAAATACTGGCACAACTATTCAAGGTCAATACGGTACGCTTCAAATATTCGCAAATGGTGATTACAGCTATACACCGACTAATACCAATGCCAACCTAGGTCTAGTTGATCACTTCACTTATACATTGTCTGACCCTATGGGAGGCAATATTAGTGCAAGTCTAGACTTTACAATTGGTAATAGTACTCCAATCATCGCGGTTGATGACTTGGCTGTAGCAGTCATTAATCCAGAGTATTTACAACTCCAAAATGATGTGGCGGTAGGTAGTACTACGTATCTAGCATTATTATCATTGACTGATAATTTTGACTTCCAAGCTGGTGGTCAAAGCGTTAACTTTACTTTGACCGATAGCACCTTAAATGATGTGACCTTCAATTACGGTGCATTAATAGATGCAAGTCTGCTTGCTGACTATGTACTCGTGGTTCAAAAATTTGATACTGCAACGAATCAATGGGTAGCTGTGAATGGTACTGGAGATGCTGACTTACTCAGTCTTGCAGCCTTTGGTGGAAACTCAGTGACATTGGAAGGCCTAGCAGCCGGTCAATATAGAGCTTATATGACTTATGCTGGTGGTGGTGTCGGAGTTAGTGTGCTAGGTACATTGTCAGTTCAAAAAGATGTATTTGATGCGACAAATATCACAGGCTACAGTACACAAGTCGCTGAAGGTAACGTTATCCATGATGTTGGCCTAAATGGACACGCAGATACTGCTTCTGGTTTCAGTACAGTGACTAGCGTTGACTTTAATGGCACGACATTTGCGGTTAATGCGACAGGTGTAACAACAATTGTGGGTGACCACGGTACATTGTCAATCTACGCTAATGGTAATTACAGCTATGAACCAAATGGTGAGGCTGCAAGTCTTGGTCAAGTTGATCAATTTACGTATACCTTGTCAGATGGTGTAAATACATCGCAAGCGACCTTGTATCTACATATTGATAGTGATGCTATTGATATGACTTGGAATACAAGTGACCCATCACAACCTGCAACAATTAATGCTGTAGATGCAATCGATAATGTGGTTTCTGCTGGTGTAGATATCGTTCCTCAAGCCACATTCGATGTAGCTATAGGCTCTGCAACTTATCTAGCATTGCTAGGAATTACAGAGGACTTTAATGTACCGGTATTAGGAACACCAAGTGTTGGATTTACAATTGACGCTGGCCATGAAGCTGAAGTTACCTTCTCATATGGTGCATTGCTATCAGTATCATTATTGAATGATTACAAAGTGGTATTGCAACAAAAAGGTGCCGATGGTTCTTGGTACAATATTGATGGCGGTACAAGTACTGGCTTACTCAACATTGGCGTATTGGGCAGTGGTGGCTTCGGTGCAACGGTTCAACTCGATCAAGGTGAATACCGAGCATTTATGGTTTACACCGGCTTAGGTTTGGGCTTACTAGGTACAATGAGTGTAGTGAAAGATGACTTTGATTACACAGTTGCTTCTACTAATACAGCAGTAGTTGCAGAGGGTAATGTACTGACTGATGATGTAACGACATTAGCTACTCAGGTTACAACCGTAACTTCTGAGGTAGTGGGTGCTCTACCACAAACAGTAGGAACAGATACAGTTATAAGCGGTGCATACGGTACATTGGTGATTTCTACAAATGGTCACTACACCTATACACCAAATACAGCTGATCTGAGTGCAATTGGTAAAGTGGATTCATTCACTTACACAATTCGTGATGCAATAACAGGAACTACTGATACTGCAACATTACATGTTCAGGTAGGTTCTCCAGACGTTACAGTGACTTGGAATACTGCAGATCCTTCAGTAGATGGTATTGTTCCTGCACCTATCGCAAATCCGGATGAGATTACGGTCAACAGCATTTTAGTGAATGCAATGACTAATATTGATCCGCTTGATAATGGTCAAGGTTCGTTTAGTACACCACTAGGTACTCCGCTCACTCCTCGAACTGGCACAATGACTTACAACTTCACAGTTGATGCCAATGATATGAGTGATGTCACAATTTACGCAGTTCCTGGTGCAGGTTTGAGTGTGTTACCTTCTTACACAATTACTGTAACGAATAGTGCAGGAGTTGTGGTTGGTACAGTAACGGGTACTTCTCTAGCAAATGCTGTAAGCCTATTAGATGGCGGTGTTCGTTTGACCTTAAATGATTTAGAAGCTGGTACATACACAGCGACTATCTCTAGTCGAAACATCTTAGGCCTTGGTTATACCACTTCAGTATATATGGGCGAAACAATCACTCATCTAGATAGCTATGACTATACTGGTGCTAATGGTGGAGTGGTTTCTGGTAATGTACTGGAGGGTGATGCAATTGGAGGAGTTGCTGACATTGCTGAGGGTTCTCAACTATATGTATTGAATACCACAACTGGTACATATGAACTTGCTTTAGGTCAAGCTATCGATACAGGTACAGGAACGCTACATATGTATGCGAATGGTTCGTATACATATCTGCCAAGTACTTCTTCGACAGCGGCATCTGACGTAATTGAATATAAACTGGTATCAGGAATAACTGGTCAGGAATCTTCATCTAGCTTGACGATCAATCTAGATAAAGAATTTAACCTCAGCACGGGCGATGATATTGTAGTTAGCTCAGCTGGCCAAGATGTTCTTAACAGTAATGCAGGTGGTTCAGATACTTTAGTCTTTAATGTATTGAATAATGCTGATAATGCTGGTGGCAATGGTGTAGATACATGGAATAACTTCCACGTAGGGCCAACTGCTTCCGATGCTGATGCTGACAAAATTGATATAAGTAGCCTATTGGTTGGTTACACTGGAAATGGTACTGCAGCATCATTTGCTGGATACCTCACAGTGACTTCTGATGGTACAAATACAACTGTTAGTATTGATCGTGATGGAGCTGGAACAACTTATGCTACAACAGATTTACTTGTATTAAATAATACTGATACGACCCTAGATCAATTGTTGCAAAACAATCAAATCATTTTCTAATCTGATAAGTGATTTATAAAAAAAAGAGCCTTCGGGCTCTTTTTTTACGTCTAAACAATACGTTAACTTAGCTTTTTACATGTTCATGTTATGATGCATTGAAAACTTTATAGAACAACAAATAACGGATAGGGACTGATTTCGAGTGACAGCATTTTTAAACTTCCAAAGACAACTGAACCTTTGGTTAGAACATATCGCTCCCCATGTTTCAGATCTTCAGAAAGAAACGATTTTATTCATATCATTTGGTCCCAAAGACCAAAGATGTAACGTATGGCATAGTAAAAAGATAAGCTTTTCACAAGCAAAAAAAGAATTATTAGATTTCATTAATGATCAGTTTGCACAGGAACCACTTCCAGACTATATAAAAATTGATGTTGCATATAATTTAGCAAGACAAGCTTGGAAAGTAGTAGAACAGCAGGTCCATCATCAATTTCATAACAACCACTATCGTCGAGGTATTGGATTTGATGAACAATGTTCGGTTGCATTTCTTGAGCAGGAGATTTATGGAAAAGCAATCATTCGAGGTTTGAGCTATGACAAACCCAATTTTTTTGATGAAACAAACCTGAATTACGCAGTTAAGCAGAAATATAATACGACTAAATCACAGATTAAATTACAAGAGTTACAAGATATTTGGACTTTTGATACCTATGCAGCATTTTATGAAAATGGGCAATTCATTAATTTAGCGAGCCGCTATGATGCGAATGGTATTAGAGCGATTGCAAACAATAAGAAACAGCATTTTCAGTCGTTAATTGAAAAAAATTCGGCATTTTTGCATGATCAGATTCAAGAAAATGGCAAATTTATCTATGGCTATTTTTCTGCTTATGATCGGGACATCCGTAACTATAATACGGTACGCCACTGTACCTCGGTGTATGCGTTGCTAGAAACATTTGAAGTGCAGAGCAAACCAGAATATTGGCCCAAGGTACATGCTGCTATTCAATATGCGCTGACCAACTTTTATAAAGAAAAAGACTCTGAAATCAGTTTTATGATTGATGGTAAAGAAGGGGAGTTTGAAATTAAATTAGGTGCCAATGCGGCTGCTATTTTAATGTTAACTAAATATCAAGAAATTACCCAAAAAAATGATTATCAAAAATATGCAGAAAAACTAGCAAATGGTATTTTAAAATTAGTCGATTCAAATGGCTCAACCACTCATGTATTAAATTATCCAGATTATGATTTAAAAGAAAAATTCAGAATTATTTATTATGATGGTGAAGCTGCCTTAGCTTTATTAAGGTTATATCAAATTAACCAGAATTCTAGTTTATTAGAAACTGTTAAATTGATGTTTGAATATTTTATTAAAAATAGATATGAAAAATATCATGACCACTGGTTAAGTTATTGTACAAATGAACTCACTAAAATATGCCCTGAAGATAAATATTTTATTTTTGGTTTAAATAATTATTTAAAACATTTTATTTTTATTCGAAATCGAAAAACGACCTACGCAACTTTATTAGAAATGTTAATGGCTGCTTATAAAATGGTGAACCGTTTAAAAGAGCAGGGCCGAACGGTACTTTTTGAGCAGGCTTATATGTCCGAGCTTCAAAAGCTAATTGAGTTTAGAGCTGATTTCCAAACGACAGGCTTTTTTTATCCGGAAATGGCGATGTATATGGCTCGGCCAGATAAAATTTTACATGCATTCTATATCCGCCATGACCGTTTTCGAGTAAGGATTGATGATCAAGAACATAACTTATCCGGCTACATCGCCTATGTAAAAGATTACAAAGGTGATGAGTCATGAAGTATCAACCCGTTGAAATCAAGTTATTAGCTCATATCGACACTACAAATTTTGATGAAGCTGTATGGCAATTCGAAGTTGATGATGATATTTCCGTATTATTATTGATCGACTATGCACTAGAACAATTTCAACAAAAAAAAGTACAGGCTCAAGACGTCTATGTCGTGCCACAAAAAATGAGTGAGCGAATTGGACAGCAAAGCTTAGGTTTAGAAACATCTGAAAGTTATACATTTACCGAATTATTGCAGTTCTTAATTTTTACTCAAGCAGCAGATGTAAAAGATACTTTAAGTAAGATGCTCTGCGGTACAAATGAGCAAGCATCTTTAATTTTCTCTAAAAGAGCTGCTACCTATAACTTAACTCTAAAAAATGCAGGTAACCAAAATCAGTTAAAGCATTTGTTTTTGTTGCTTAGAAAAATTTTTAGTTACCCAATTGAAATAAAAAAACTTTTTTTTATTAAGGAACTTATTTTTAAAGGAAAGTCTTATCTTCCTCAGACCTCATTAATGGCACAGAACGTAGTAGAGGTCTTATATCTTACAAACTCATTTAGAAAAATTTATCTTACTTTCTTTGAAGAAAACCAAACGATTGGTTTCTTTTTATTCTTAGATGATATTCATCGCGCTGAGCATTTGATTCCTTACTATCATTGTTTTCAAGCACAGAATGTAAAACCTAAAGTTTGCTCTGCTCCAAGTGGCATTATTAACATTTTGGGGGATACCTACTTTGGGGAAATCTACACTGAAAAACGTAAGGCGAGAGGACAAACGGATGCTCTGCAGCAATATGGATATGACTATTCATTCGATAAAATAAAAGCCTTTTTAGACGAAAATGACCTAAATATTGCTAACTTTGAAGCGGTCTTTGCTTTAGAAACTCAATCACCTTTAGCACATAAAAAGCCATTCATTCTTAAAGCTGATGTTGAACAAACATTAGGTGCGTTCAAAAATATACACCTTACCCATGTTGTACTGGCAAATAATCATCTAAAAGATTATGGGGAGCATGGATTAATTTATACATTACAACAATTTGATCAAGCTAATATTTCTTATATTGGGGCTGGCCTAAATCAAAAAGATGCTCATAGCTACTTTGAAATCACTTTTAATAACAAGCATTACGCTATTTTTAATGGCTATTGGCACAGAGACACGGCCTATTTAGATTATGATTTTTATGCTTTAGGTCATACAAATGGAGTTTCGTGTTTAAATGGAGTTTTGCTTGAACAAATAGGCCGTTATAAGCAGACTAACCCTGAGCATAAAATTATTGTTATTTGTCATTGGGGTGTCGATTTTAAGCCCATTACAAAAGAGCAGAGCAGACTTGCTAAGATTTTAACCCAAGCGGGTGCAGATCTTATAGTTGGTCATGGTGCTCATACTATTCAACCTCTTCAGATGATCAACCACAAGCCAGTCGTGTTTGGTATTGGCAATGCTGTCTTTAATAGTAATGGTGAATATGACGCACACAATGCTTTACCTTATGGCTGTATAGCAAGGTTAGATTTGTCAAAAGATCAGCTGCGTTTATATCCAATCTACACTAATAATCTGAAAACATTTTGGCAACCGTATCCAGTCAATGCTGAAGATTTCTTAAAAGCCAGTAGTTACATGACAACTTTACTAGCCCAGGAAAATTATTACACGTCACAAGATGATTTAGGTTTTTACGTGGAAATGAGTTTTTAATAAAGTTTATGGATAGCGTTGATAGTTTTCTAAAATTGTTTGAAGTTGTACGGGCGTAAAGCCTAAATTTCTAAGTCCACCACTACCAAGTTTACATTCTGCGCTTGTCATAATGTTGGTTGGCGTACGTTTAGTTGCGTTCGGTGCACATACATGTTTTAGTCCAAAAACATGGCCCATCTCATGTACGCTACCCGCCTGAATATTATAATTGAGACGGTTCCAGTCTAATAAGACAAAAGGTTTACCATTATTGCGAAACGCTCTACTCGTTACATCCTCAAATTTCCACTTCGTTGAGTAGGCATCATAAATGAAAACAATAACCTCTTTGCTCGCTGTCCGTTTAGGAAAACAGGTATTTACACTTGCAGGAATGGTCTCGGTCGTAATTGGGTAAGGCTGATTAATCTGTTGTTTTAAATCACAGCGTAATTTTGAGAACTCTTCATAAGGGATATAACGATGTAATTTAAACTTGAAAATTTTATTATTTTTATCATCAACATAATATCTATTTAGTATTTTAATTTCCTTGCGCATCTGTTGATAATTATCAAACTTCGTCGCTTCTGGTGTATTGGTTGTAAAAACAAAAGTGACTGGAACAATAGGGCGACCATCTATAGATACTTTAGGGGGTTCTCCTGACGTAAAAGGAGGACGTGTAGTACAAGAAACGCATAGTAAAGTTCCAGTAACCACCAGTAATATTTTTTTCATGCAGATCTCCCTCAAGCCCACCTTGGATTGCATTTAGTTTTAGTCAAAAATTTTTATATGATATGAATTATGTCAATTTTTATGGAGTCCATTTTGACAACTCAGTATGAACTACATCGACAGATTTTAGAAGTCATTGCTTTGATTCCTTACGGAAAAGTTGCAACTTATGGGCAAGTTGCTCGTATGGCAGGATTACCTAAACATGCAAGATTGGTGGGCTATGTTTTAAAACATCTTGAAGCTGATCATCAAGTTCCTTGGTATCGTGTGATTAATTCTCAAGGCAAAATTAGCCTAAGTAAATTTAATGAAAAGGGCGAAAATATTCAGCAATTAAAGTTGGAAGCTGAAGGCGTCTATTTGTTAAATGGTAAAGTTAACTTAAAGCAGTTTGCTTGGCAGCCTTAATGTTCAGATTAGAGCCTAATTACACATGAAAAAGAATGATAAACGGTTTAGTGGAGCAATATGATTTTTAAGTTTGATGGCACAGATGAGTTATGCTGAAAAAGGGAAGCTTTAACTCAACCTTTTAAGATATAAAAGCCTATCTTGCTCAATTTAGCCAGACAGGCAATCTTGCATTAGCGCACAATTAAAACAGGAATATGGCTTTCACCTAAGACTTTTTGTGCCACACTTCCTAATACAAGTTTTCGAACCCCTGTGCGTCCATGTGAACCCATAACAATTAGATCTGCATTTAAATCTTGGGCAGCCTGAATAATTTCCTCATGAACGACAAAACCTTCCAGTAATTTAGTTTCAACAGTGATGCCTTCATTAGAAAATTGTTGTTTTGCTTGTTCTAAAATATCGAGTAAATAAGTTCGTGTGCGTTCAATCAGCTCATTGGTTTCACCAGTTTTTACATAGGCATCAGCAATAAATGGATCAAGTGCCATCACCTGTACAACTGTAATTTTGCTATTTAGCGCTTTTCCCAGTTTGATTGCCTCTTTCATGGCAACCATAGACGTTTCAGAACCATCAATTGGTACAAGAATATGTTGATATAACATGAGTATTTTCCTTATTGTAATGATGCTTATTTATTAATACTTTAAACTTATTTTTTGACGATTTAAATTCAAGCGCGTAATCATTTGTGGCTTTATAACAACAAATTTTTGTAGATATATTTTTTATAAAATACGCAAATTTTCTACATGTGCAGATAAAGCATCTATATCATCAGATTGTAAATATTCGCGTATTTTTAAAATTTGCTTCTCATCTAAGTCATAAAGTTTTAAAACAAGTAATTTGTTTATTTGTTCTTGAGGAAAGCGATATTTAATAATTTTCGCGGGCACCCCACCGACAATTGCATAAGGAGGAACATCTTTAGTTACCACAGCTCCCGTTGCGATCACCGCACCTTCACCTAGTTTGACACCTTGCATGATCATCGCACGGCTACCAATCCAGCATCCGTCAGCAATTACAGTATCACCAGCTGCCAAAGAACTTCGAGTATCAAAAGGAAAAGTTGAAATCCAGTCTGGTCTGTGAAGTTGGTTACCACCCATCATGATCACACACTCAGCGCCAAAACAAACAAAATTACCAATATAAAGCTGGTCAATTGGCTTGTCTGGAGTAGAGGGCTTGTCATGTAAATAGCGCACGACACAACGTTCAAAACCCTGATCCCAATAGGCTGAATAGTAAGAATAATTTCCTTTAATATGGATATTTGGATTTCTTACAGTTTTGGAAATAAACTCAAATTCGCACCAGTGACGAACAGGGGAGCCAATTAACTTTTCAGCCATAAGGGAAATATAAAAAAGAGAATACGCCATTATACCGAATTGTGATTCAAGCTGAACCCATAATCTCAGTCCAGCCAGTGAATCAAATATTAAAGGAGGGGTTAATTTGAACTAATCATTAGGAGGAATACGTGCAATGACTTTAATCTCAAAATCAAAACCCGCTAGCCAGGTTACACCAACAGCGGTCCAGTTGGGATAAGGCTTTTGTGTAAAGATCTGATTTTTAACTTTCATAATACTTTCAAACTGCCGTTCAGGATCGGTATGAAAGGTGGTGACATCAATAATATCATCGAAAGTGCAACCCGCTGCTTTCAATGTCTCTGCTAAGTTTTTAAAAGCTTGTGTTACCTGTTTTTCAAAATCAGGTACAGGCGAGCCATCTTCAAGACTACCAACCTGCCCTGAAACAAAGAGTAAATCTTTCGATTGAATTGCGGCTGAATAACCATGCTGTTCATATAATGCATGACGGTCTTGAGGAAATATTGCAGTTCTCATCAGGTTTGTTCTCCTTCAGTATTTAAAATACCAAATCAGTAAATGTTGCTTAAGTTTCACATACGCCTCGTATGTAAACATAATTGACATACGAGGCGTATGTCAATTAAAATTTTTATGATGATTCCTTGGTGAAATACATGTCTGTTCGTGAACAAAAGATGGCGGAAACCCGCAAGAAACTAATTGAAGTAGCTCGTCGTGCATTTGCTGAATATGGCTATGCCGATACTTCAATGGATAAACTCACGGCAGAAGCAGGTTTGACCCGTGGGGCGTTGTACCATCATTTTGGCGATAAGCGTGGTTTATTTGCTGCAGTGGTCGATCAAATTGATTCACAAATGGCAGAATATGCCCAGCAGCATCGAGAGCAGCCTGATGATCTTTGGGGAGGATTATTACTTGAAGGGCAGACCTATATTCAAAATGCTTTGAATCCTGAGTTTCAGCGTATTGTGTTACGTGATGGACCTGCAGTGCTGGGCGATCCAGCGCATTGGCCAAGTCAAAATAGATGTCTGCAGTCTACCCGTGAGTGTGTTGAACAGCTATTGACAGCAGAACGAATTAAAATTGTAGATCCTGAAGCGGCAGCAGTGCTTTTAAATGGTGCTGCCATGAACGCTGCATTATGGGTGGCCTCTAGTGAATATCCTGAACAGGTACTTCCTGAAGCATTAAATGCTTTTCAAATCTTCGCATCAGGTTTTTTAAAAGATGCCTAGTGAATTTTTTAATATTAGTCTGAAATATAAAAAACCCCTCAATTGAGGGGTCTTATAACTTAAGTATATCTATTTAAAAATTAAATATATTCTACACTTACGATTTCATATTCCACTTCGCCTTGAGGAGTAACGATTTTTACTTCATCACCTTCACTCTTGCTCAAAAGGCCACGTGCAATTGGTGAGTTCACTGAGATTTTATTGATTTTAAAATCTGCTTCATCATCACCAACAATTTTATAAGTCTTGCGTTCTTCAGTATCAAGGTTCTCAATCGTTACCGTAACACCGAATACAACACGACCGTTTTGTTCTAAGTCTTTAACATCGATGACTTGTGAAGCACCCAATTTACCTTCGATATCTTGGATGCGTCCTTCACAGAAACCTTGCTGTTCACGAGCAGCATGGTATTCTGCATTTTCTTTTAAGTCCCCATGTTCACGTGCCTCGGCAATTGCTTGAGTAATACGTGGACGTTCAACAGATTTCAGATGTTGTAATTCTTTCTCTAAGGCGATTTTACCTTCAGGGGTCATTGGATAACGTTGCATTTCGGTCCCTCTTAAGTTGAGAAAACACAGTTAAAAAAATGAAAAAATCCCGCCACCGATAAGGTGACGGGACTTATCGGTAAAAAAATTAACCTACAGTTAAATCTTGCAAGCGGTATACATCCATTGGCAATTTCACAGCAAAGGCTTGGCAAACAGCTTCTGCACCATTGATTGTCGTTGTGTAATACACTTTGCCTTGTAGGGCAGCACGACGGATCATTGCAGAGTCATATTGAGCCTGTTTACCTTCAGTGGTATTGACAATAAGGTGTATTTCACCATTTTTCAAGCGGTCAACAATATGTGGACGACCTTCAGTAACTTTATTTACAGATTCACATTCTAAACCTGCTTCTTTAAGCACTTGATAAGTACCACCTGTTGCAACAAGCTTGAAGCCATACGCAACTAATTTCTTGGCGATATCAGCGATGTATTTCTTGTCAGATTCACGTACTGATAAGAAAGCATGTTTTACTTCGCCTTCAGTTGGTAAGCCTGGTAAGCGTTCATTTGAGCCTAAAACAGCTTTATAGAATGCTTCACCAAATGTTTTACCTACACCCATCACTTCACCTGTAGATTTCATCTCAGGTCCAAGCATTGGATCAACGCCTTGGAATTTTGCGAATGGGAAAACTGCTTCTTTCACAGCAAAGTGAGTTGGAATGATTTCTTTAGTAAATCCTTGAGATTCAAGAGATTGACCTGCCATACAACGCGCAGCTACTTTAGCTAAAGAATCACCAATACACTTCGATACGAATGGAACTGTACGTGAAGCACGTGGGTTAACTTCTAGAACGTAAATATCGTCACCTTTTACAGCGAACTGAACGTTCATCAAGCCAACAACACCAAGTTCTTTTGCCATTGCAATCGTTTGACGACGCATTTCATCCTGAATTTCTTTTGATAAAGAATAAGGAGGAATTGAACATGCAGAATCACCTGAGTGAATACCCGCTTGTTCGATATGCTGCATGATGCCGCCGATCACAACGTCTTTACCGTCAGATACACAGTCAACATCAACTTCAGTTGCATCATCTAAGAAACGGTCAAGAAGAACAGGGGCTTCATTAGATGCCTGAACTGCTTCACGAAGGTAACGTTTAAGTTCTTCTTCGTTATATACGATTTCCATTGCACGACCACCTAATACATAAGATGGGCGAACAACAAGCGGATAACCTACTTTTGCAGCTTCAGAGATACCTTCTTCAGCAGATTTTACAATGCTGTTATTTGGTTGACGAAGCTGTAAACGTTGGATCATTTGCTGGAAGCGTTCACGGTCTTCAGCACGGTCAATCGCATCTGGTGATGTACCGATAATTGGAGTACCTGCTTCTTCTAAAGCACGTGCCAATTTAAGTGGAGTTTGACCACCATACTGTACGATTACGCCTTTAGGCTTCTCGGTACGTACGATCTCAAGTACATCTTCAAGTGTTACAGGCTCGAAGTATAGACGGTCAGATGTGTCATAGTCGGTAGAAACAGTTTCAGGGTTACAGTTCACCATGATTGTTTCATAACCGTCTTCACGCATCGCTAATGCAGCGTGTACACAGCAGTAGTCAAATTCGATACCTTGACCAATACGGTTTGGACCACCACCAATCACCATGATTTTGTCACGGTTTGATGGATTTGCTTCACATTCTTCATCGTAAGTTGAATACATGTATGCAGTACCAGACTCAAACTCTGCTGCACATGTATCAACACGTTTGTAAACTGGATAAACACCCAAGTTCCAACGTTGTTTACGGAATTGCTTTTGTGAAATGCCCATGAGGTGAGCAATACGAAGGTCAGATAAACCTTTACGCTTGAACGAACGGATGTTGTCAGCGTTTAAGTCGCCAAAACCTAAAGTTTTCACTTGAGCTTCAGTTTTAACGATGTCTTGAATCTGGATGAGGAACCAACGATCAATTTTAGTTGCTTCGAAAACTTCATCTAAAGAGAAACCATGACGGAATGCATCCGCTACGTACCAAATACGCTCAGGACCCGGAACTTTAAGCTCTTTTAAAATAGTTTCTTTGGCATTTGTTGCACCAGCTTCGATTTTTTCATCAAAACCGCTTACACCAACTTCAAGACCACGTAATGCTTTTTGTACAGATTCTTGGAAGTTACGGCCAATTGCCATGACTTCACCAACAGATTTCATCTGAGTGGTAAGAACTGGTTCTGCTTGTGGGAATTTCTCGAAGTTAAAACGAGGAATCTTCGTTACAACATAGTCAATTGATGGTTCGAAGCTTGCAGGAGTGATGCCGCCAGTGATGTCATTTTTCAATTCATCAAGGGTATAACCAACAGCAAGTTTTGCTGCGATTTTAGCAATTGGGAAACCTGTTGCTTTAGAAGCAAGCGCAGATGAACGAGATACACGAGGGTTCATCTCGATCACAACCATACGTCCGTCTTTCGGGTTAATACCGAACTGAACGTTAGAGCCACCTGTCTCAACACCAATTTCACGAAGAACTGCAACTGAAGCATTACGCATCAATTGATATTCTTTGTCAGTTAATGTTTGAGCTGGTGCTACAGTAATAGAGTCGCCAGTGTGTACGCCCATTGGGTCGAAGTTTTCGATCGCACATACGATAATACAGTTGTCGTTTTTGTCACGAACAACTTCCATTTCGTATTCTTTCCAGCCAATTAATGATTCATCAATCAATAACTGGTGAGTAGGAGAGAGGTCGAAACCACGTTCACAGATCTCAAGGAATTCTTCACGGTTATATGCAATACCGCCGCCCGAACCACCCATCGTGAATGATGGACGGATAATTACTGGGAAACCAAAGCGTGACTGGATTTCTAAAGCTTCTTCCATTGTTTCAGCAATGGCAGCTTTTGGACATTCCAAGCCAATTTTACGCATAGCGATATCGAAGAGTTTACGGTCTTCGGCTTTCTCAATTGCGTCTTTAGTTGCACCAATTAATTCAACATTATATTTTTCAAGAACGCCGTGCTCATCAAGTGCAAGAGCACAGTTCAATGCAGTTTGGCCACCCATAGTTGGCAATACTGCATCTGGACGTTCTTTTTCAATGATTTGAGCAACTGTTTGCCAAGTAATCGGCTCAATATACGTTGCATCAGCCATTGATGGGTCTGTCATAATGGTTGCTGGGTTAGAGTTAACCAAAATAACACGGTAACCTTCTTCACGAAGAGCTTTACACGCTTGAGCACCTGAGTAGTCAAACTCACATGCCTGACCAATCACAATCGGGCCAGCACCAATAATTAAGATGCTTTTAATATCCGTACGTTTAGGCATTATTCGCTCCGTAATTACTGTTTAGATGCTTCAATAAGTTCGATGAAGTGATCGAACAATGGGGCACAATCATGTGGACCTGGACTTGCTTCAGGGTGACCTTGGAAGCTGAAAGCTGGTTTGTCTGTACGGTGGATCCCTTGTAAGGTGCCATCGAACAATGATTTATGCGTTGCTTTTAAGTTAGCCGGTAAAGTTTCTGCATCTACAGCGAAACCATGGTTCTGTGAAGTAATCATCACTGTACCATCTTCAAGATTTTGTACAGGATGGTTAGCACCGTGGTGACCATGGTTCATTTTTACAGTTTTTGCACCAGAAGCGAGTGCCAAGATTTGGTGGCCTAAGCAAATACCAAATACAGGTAATGTTGTGGTTTCAACAATAGTTTTTACAGCTTCGATTGCGTAATCACAAGCAGCTGGATCGCCTGGGCCGTTTGAAAGGAATACGCCATCTGGATTAAGTGCCAAAACTTTCTCAGCCGGAGTTTCAGCAGGTACAACAGTGAGTTTACAACCGCGGTCTGCAAGCATACGCAAGATGTTGGTTTTGACACCGTAATCGTATGCAACCACGTGATATTTTAATTCGGGTTGAGTAAAGCCTTTACCTAATACCCACGAACCTTCAGACCACTCAAAGCCTGTTGGATCACAGCATTCTTTTGCAAGATCTAAACCATTTAAACCACCAAAAGCACGAGCTTTGGCAATTGCTTCTTCTTCAGTAATATTTTCGCCAGCAAGGATGCAACCATTTTGTGCACCTTTGTCACGTAAAATACGCGTTAATTTACGTGTATCAATATCAGCAATCGCAACAACATTGTGCGCTTGTAAATATTCACTTAAAGACTGCTCAGCACGGAAGTTGCTGTGTAGTAGTGGAAGGTCACGAATAATTAAACCATTCGCCCATACTTTATGGATACGACCAGATTCAACGTCTTCCGCGTTGCAACCAGTGTTACCAATATGAGGGTAAGTTAATGTCACAATTTGTTGTGCATAACTTGGGTCAGTCAAAATTTCTTGATAGCCTGTCATGGCTGTGTTAAAAACGACTTCTCCAGTCGTACTTCCCGTTGCGCCGATTGACGTTCCTTTAAAGATCGTTCCATCTGCGAGGGCTAAAATGGCGGGGGTGCTCAAACCAAAGCTCCTGAATTTCGGCTGTAAAAAAGCGAGTAGACCCAAAAAAGATAGGCGATGTTGTGATAAAACATGCCCCTCCCTATCGGTCTGCTCGCTTGTAACTTAACAGCGCATTATACGCATGGAACCTTAAAAAGTCTATTTATTTTCTGCTAAAAAATATAATTCATTGCTTGCTTTTTATAAAAAAATTATCCACTCATCCGAATCAAGTACTTTTGATAAATTGTCTAACAATTTGCAAGGTCGATTTTTAGAACTAGATTTATTGTATTGTTAGTTAAAAAATAACCAATACGAGGAAATAGCATGAGTAATGATCAAGTTTCAAAAGATGTGAGCGAAAAAGCTCAAGCAGTAGTTGATTCAGCAAAAGCCGAGGTGAGTGAGGTGAAAGAAACCGTAGCTGCTACCACGACTAAAGCTAAAAGAGCAGTCACTGCTAAAACTGCACAAGTAAAAGAAAGTGTTGCTGAAAAAACCGAGCAGATTAAAGAAGTTGCTACAGAAGCGAAAACTCAGGTAAAAGAGGCTGTCGCTGAAACTCAAGAACAGGTCAAAGAAGTCATAAGTGAGGCTCAAGAAAAAATTGAAGCTGAAACTCATGAGTTAAACAAGAATATTCAGAATCAATTTATCCAAATTAAACAAGATATTTTGCAACGTTTAGATGTGATTAAAGCTCAGTTTAGTACTTCACAAGAAGGATTGTCTGAACTTAAAAATGCTTTGAAAGCAGAAATTAATGCACTTATTGAAGATTTGACCAAAGTCAGTAAAGAGCTTAAAGGTGATATTAGCCAAATTTCTTTAAAGCACAAAGATTCTTTAAGCGAAAGCATTAAACGTACTAAAAATAATGCAGTCGAAGCTTGGAATAAAGCGCGAGATAATTAATAGTTCCAGTTTTTCTAAGCTATAAAAAAGCGAGAATTAATTTCTCGCTTTTTTACTTTTAAAACTGATGTAACCAGTCACGCTTATTATGGAAATCTGCACTTTTTCCACTATGCTGCATTGCATAGTATTGAACACCTTCTTTGGTTTTTAAAACTGCAGTTAAACCTAAATAAAGGTTTGCCCATTTTAAGCGATGCTGTTGCATAAATTGTCCCAAATCAAGACTAACATTTAAGCCATAATGAGTACGCTTGAGATGGTTCAGTTCAATATCGTAAGCAGCAAGGGGAGGTATACTTTCTGGATAGCGATATTCTTCAAACTGATAAGACTGCCATGCTTGAGAAGGGGAAAGGTTAATTTCCCGATAATAATCTTCATCATGCACGCCAACAAAAATTTCGAAACAAGTTTCTTCCCACAAAAAATCCTGACGAGGATGAGCCGCGACTTCTTGGGGCCAGATAATGAGTTGATTTGGATCACGAATCCAAAAACCGACATTTAAGGTGTGCGATGCCTGCTGTTCAATTGCGCCAACAACAGAAACAGCATGAAAACGATCAAAAGCTGAAAGTTCGTAACTTGCCATAGTTTGTCAAATCAAATTAGTTTGCTAGGTGAGCGTGGCGAACAAGATTAGACAAATGCTGGTTTTGTTTAGCTGCTTTTTTGTAAAGTAAAACAATTTTACCAATCTTTTGAACAGCTTCTGCACCAGTCGCTTCTACAATTGCATCAATTACAGCAGTACGTGCTTCACGATCTTCACCGGCAACCTTAACTTTGATAAGTTCATGGTCATTTAAAGCACGAAGAGTTTCTTCGATTACAGCATCTGTTAAGCCTTGTCCACCAATCATGACAACCGGGTTAAGCACATGACCAATTTGACGTAAACGTTTACGTTCATGGATAGATAAAGCGGCCATTAAAAATACCTGATTTTAAAAACGACTTAGTATAGCAAAAAACTTAAATTCAAATGTACGAAAAACTGTATAAATAATCGATTAACATTATTGAAAAAAAACTGTAAAACTTGGTGAGATTACGCTACATCCGTACTGTAATGAGAGTAATTTTCACGTACAATGAACGATCAGAAGTTTTTTTGATATTTAGTGAGTTATGGCAACACGCATTACAAACCAGAAATTGTCGAAAAGTAGTCGTGCGTGGATGAGGGAGCATCTAGACGATCCTTTTGTAAAAAAAGCACAAAAGGAAGGGTATCGTGCGCGAGCAGCATATAAACTTCTTGAAATTCAAGAAAAATATAAGTTGATCAAGCCAGGCATGACGGTGGTAGATTTGGGTGCAGCTCCTGGTAGTTGGTCTCAAATTGCTGGAAAACTTGTGGGTAGCAAGGGATTAGTAATTGCTTCCGATATTTTGCCTATGGATGCTTTGCCTGATGTCACTTTCTTACAAGGCGACTTTAGAGAAGAAGCTGTATTTGAAAAATTGTTAAATATTTTAAATGGGCGACAAGTAGACATTGTAATTTCTGATATGGCCCCCAATACATCAGGTAATAGGGCTGTTGATCAACCTAGACAGATTTACTTATGTGAACTGGCTTTAGATTTTGCTCAAAAGGTTCTTGGGCCTAATGGACAGTTTGTGGTTAAAGTGTTCCAAGGCGCAGGATTTGATGAGTTTCGTAAACAAGTGGTTGATAGTTTTGATGTGTTAAAGACAGCAAAACCGGCAGCTTCTCGGGCGCGCTCTAAAGAAGTTTTTTTGGTTGGACAAGGGCGTAAGAAAGCATTGCAATAAAGTTTACTTGCCAAGCTCCTAAAAATTGTGCATTTTGTACTTTTAGGTTATCCGCAAGCAATACAGTTGCTGTTTTTATGACGATCGGCCAAGATTGGGCATGATCAAATTAGATCGATATGGGAATAAAGCTTTGAGCGATTACTTCAAGAATGCCGTATTGTGGCTAATAATACTTGGTGTTCTGATTTTAATTTTCAGTAATATCAGTGACCGCAATAAGCCTACTGCGATGAAATATTCAGATTTCGTTGCAGCGGTGAATGCTGGCCAAATTAAGCAAGTCACAATTGACGGTTTAAATATTAATGGTGAAAAAACTAACGGATCACAGTTTGAAACTGTTCGTCCGCAAGTTGAAGACACTGAGCTTATGCCGAGCTTAAATAAGCAAAATGTTGTTGTAGAGGGAACGGCTCCTCAACGTCAAGGCATTTTGATGCAACTTCTCATTGCTAGTTTCCCTGTACTGTTAATCATTTTGTTATTCATGTTCTTTATGCGTAACATGGGTGGTGGTGCAGGCGGAAAAAATGGACCGATGAGTTTTGGTAAATCGAAGGCAAAAATGCTTTCTGAAGACCAAATCAAAGTCAATTTTTCTGACGTCGCCGGCTGTGATGAAGCAAAACAAGAAGTTGTTGAAATTGTAGATTTCTTAAAAGACCCAGCAAAATTCAAACGTTTGGGCGCTACGATTCCTCGTGGCGTACTTATGGTTGGACCTCCTGGTACTGGTAAAACGTTATTAGCCAAAGCAATTGCTGGTGAAGCTAAAGTTCCTTTCTTCAGCATTTCAGGTTCTGACTTTGTAGAAATGTTCGTGGGTGTGGGTGCGTCTCGTGTCCGTGATATGTTCGAGCAAGCGAAGCGTCATGCGCCTTGTATTATCTTTATTGATGAGATTGATGCAGTAGGTCGTCACCGTGGTTCAGGTACAGGTGGTGGTCATGATGAGCGTGAGCAAACCTTAAACCAAATGCTCGTAGAGATGGATGGTTTTGAGGGTAATGAAGGTGTAATCGTAATTGCTGCGACAAACCGTGTTGATGTGTTGGATAAAGCATTATTACGTCCAGGTCGTTTTGACCGTCAAGTAATGGTCGGTTTACCTGACATTCGTGGTCGTGAGCAAATTCTGAATGTACATTTGAAAAAATTACCTTCGGTTACGGGTGTGGATGTTAAAGTTCTATCTCGTGGTACTCCAGGTTTCTCTGGTGCACAGTTGGCAAACCTTGTGAACGAAGCTGCATTATTTGCTGCACGTCGTAATAAGAATACTGTCGACATGCATGACTTTGAAGATGCAAAAGACAAAATCTACATGGGCCCAGAACGTAAGTCGATGGTTCTACGTGAAGAAGAGCGTCGTGCAACTGCTTATCATGAGGCAGGTCATGCGATTGTTGCTGAAATTTTGCCAGGTACAGACCCTGTTCATAAAGTAACGATTATGCCGCGTGGTTGGGCTTTGGGTGTAACTTGGCAGTTACCTGAACAAGACCAAATTAGCCATTATAAAGACAAAATGCTAAACGAAATTGCAATTTTGTTTGGTGGACGTATTGCTGAAGAAGTATTTATTCAACAGCAATCTACTGGTGCTTCAAATGACTTTGAGCGAGCTACTAAAATGGCACGTGCGATGGTTACGAAGTACGGTATGTCTGACAAAATGGGTGTCATGGTTTACGAAGATGAAAACCAAAATGGCTTCTTTGGAAATGTAGGAAGCCGTACGATTTCTGAAGCAACTCAACAGTTAGTTGATGAAGAAGTACGTCGTATTCTTGATGAGCAATACAAAGTTGCACGTAATATCTTGGAAGGTAATAAAGATATTGCACATGCAATGGTAAAAGCTTTGATGGAATGGGAAACTATTGATCGTGATCAAATCCGTGACATTATGGAAGGTCGTGAGCCACAACCACCTAAAGTATATGTTGCTGAAAACCCAGTGGCTGCATTTGAACCACCAAAAGATGGTCCATCTACACCGCCACCATTGCCAGCAATGAACTAATTAGTTAATAAAAAAAGCCACAGTCATGTGGCTTTTTTTATGGGATGAATTTAATAAAAGCTGAAAACAAATCAACACTATAGATAGCTGATAATTGCTAAAATGCTTATCAGATTTTAAACCGGAGCTTTTTATGCAGTTAATGCCTTTACCTCAGCAAATTTTAGAGTGTGGACAGCTTCAGTTGGATCTATCATACCCTCACGTTATGGGTATTTTAAATGTCACACCCGATTCTTTTAGTGATGGTGGAAAACATAATCAAATAGATCAAGCTATTGCTCATGCGCTAGTCATGATAGAACAGGGTGCTACCATTATTGATATTGGTGGAGAATCTACTCGGCCGGGGGCGTCTGAGGTAAGTGTAGAAGAGGAAATTAGAAGAGTTGTACCTGTAGTTGAAGCTTTGGCCAAACATGATGTGATTCTATCAATTGATACAAGTCAGCCAGATGTTATTCGTGCAGCAAAAGAGGCAGGAGCACATATTTGGAATGATGTACGTGCGCTTACTCGACCAAATGCTTTAAAAACGGCAGTAGAGCTAGATATACCTGTAGTAATTATGCACATGCGTGGTGAACCCACTACGATGAATCAGCTAGACCAATATACGGACGTAACATTGGATGTTATAGCGGAGCTCCAGCAGCGCGTGAATGAGGCTTTAAAGGCAGGCGTAAAAAAACAAAATATTATTATTGATCCCGGGTTTGGTTTTGCAAAAAATGCGCAGCAAAATTTAAGACTCCTCAATGAATTTTGGAAGCTTAATGAAATGGGTTATCCAATTTTATCTGGTCTTTCTCGTAAACGTTTTATTGGTGAAGCCTTGCAAGGTGCAGCCGCAGATCAGCGCGCTGTAGGAAGCGTTACGGGGCATTTGCTGAGTATTCAGCAAGGTGCATCCATTGTTAGAGCACATGACGTGAAAGCAATGTCTGATGCAATACGGGTTTGGAAAGCGATGATACAAGCTTAATGAAATAGGCTGTATAGAATCAAAGGGTGACCATTAATTGATTGGGCTAGATGGCTGAGTCAGGGAAAATGATCGTTATTCTTTGGAAAATATGTTATAAGCGGCAAGTTTTTGCTGTTGTGTAAACTTTTGTATGTTCGAAGACTTACTTCTCCCAATGTTTGATGATGAATATTATCCAGATATTTTAGTCGCTGAACTCAAGCAGTTGATTGAACAATTTGCTAAAAAAGTTCAGAAACCTGCTTTAGCTGAACAGGATATCTATCGATATGCTCATCAAACTGTTATTGAAATTAATGAAATGAAACCTCAGTTTGAGGATCTAGATTCTTCCTTGGATGATAGTGCTGCTGACTATATTGCTGAGGCAATGATGATGGTGGCACAGGATGCAGGATATTTAGACCTTGAAATGGAAGAACTGGTGATGAATCGAGAGTGGTGATTACTCTCGATTTTCTCAATTTTTAAAATTAAATTTCCATTCTGCTGTTCATCCTCTTCTGCCAATACGCTGATCCAATAGTTTTTTCTTGCTGCTATAGTTCTTTAAATTGAACTAGCTATTAGATAGTTATCTTGAGTAATAGAGGAGCCTGCAAAGTGCTAATCATTATTTTTAAACAAGATCATACCACTAAAAATATTTTTGGCATTTGCAAGGGGTATCAAAAATAGAGCGGATATAGATATTAATATTCTTATTATGGCTATCATTTTCATCAGACATAAAAAAACCAGCTTACGCTGGATTCTTTGTGCACCAAATTCAATAGTTGAAAATGGTGCCCGGGGCCGGACTCGAACCGGCACGCTTTGTGGGCGGGGGATTTTAAATCCCCTGTGTCTACCTATTTCACCACCCGGGCATGTGCGCAATAATAGAGGACAAGTGCACGATTGGCAAGAGAAAATCAGATAGTTTGCTTTATTTTCAATCAGTTCTTGTCAGTATTTATATAAATTAACCATTTTATGTCATGATTTGTTCATTAAACGGAGATCAGTTGTTCATCTTATTTACCTAAATTTAAGACACTCATTGCTTGAAACTTAGGTAATTTTATGTCAGAGAAAATTTCACGCCGAGAATTAATTCAAAAAAGTCTATTCGGTTTTGGGGCGCTATCTTTGCCTGTCGCTTTTACGGGTTGTAACGATGGTTCCGATGATGAAAGTTCAGAAGCGCAAGCAGATTTCCTTCATGGGGTAGCAAGTGGGGATCCATTACAAGACAGAGTCATTTTGTGGACACGTGCGACGCCGACAGATTTTGGGGTGCGCCTGAAAGTAACTTGGGAAATTGCCACCGATAATCAATTTACTCAAAATTTAAAGACTGGTACGGTTCAAACGACTAAAACTGACGATTTTACCGTGAAGGTGGATGCAACAGGTCTACAGGCGGGTACGACTTATTATTATCGCTTTCGATTTGGTAGCAAAATCTCGCCAGTAGGGCAAACAAAAACATTACCTGTAACTACCAATAAGGTCAGTTTCGCAGTATGTTCTTGTTCTAATTATCCTGCGGGTTATTTTTACGTTTATCGTGAAATGGCAAAACAGAATGTGGATGTAGTCATTCATTTGGGCGATTATATTTATGAATATGGGGCTGATGGCTATGCGACAGAAGATGCTGCAAAGCTGGGCCGTACTTTGCAATCAGATAATAATAAAGAAATTATTAAATTAGATGATTATCGCAAACGTTATGCGCTGTATCGTCAAGATAAAGACTTACAGGCAGCGCATCAGCGTCATCCTTTTATTGTGATTTGGGATGATCATGAGCTAGCGAATGATACTTGGCGCGAAGGTGCAGAAAATCATCAAAGTAGTGAAGGTCCTTTCTTGGAACGTAAATTAGCTGCTCTACAAGCTTATTTTGAATGGATGCCAATTCGCCCAGTTTCTAGTGCCGATCATTTGAATATTTATCGTCAATTTAATTTTGGCTCATTGGTTGAGCTGACAATGCTGGATACACGTATTATTGCGCGAGATAAACAGCTTGAATATAAAGATTACATGACCGCTTCTGGTTTAGATGCTCAAAAATTTCAGACTGATTTAACAGATTCAAAGCGTACTTTAATGGGACACACACAAAGAGGCTGGTTAGTTGATAAATTAAAGCAATCGACGGCAACATGGAATGTGATTGGTCAGCAAGTTTTAATGAGTAAAATGTGGATTCCTGCTGAATTGTTGGCTTCTCTAGGGCAAATTACTTCAGGGGGAGTTTCGCCTGATACGCTAGCTAAAATGAATGCACAAATTACAGAATTAGTCACATTAAAGTTACGACTAGAGCAGGGTGATCCAACTTTAACTGTTCAAGAAAAATCGCGGGTCACAACTTTAGTTCCATATAATCTCGATGCTTGGGATGGGTACTATGCTGAGCGAGAGTTTATGTATGATAAGTTGGTAGAGTTTAATAAGAAAATTATTGTTTTGGCTGGCGATACCCATAATGCATGGACCTCTTACTTGTATAGCCAAAAAGGGGAATATGTTGGTGTTGAACTGGCAACAAGCTCGGTTTCTTCACCAGGTCTTGAAAAATATTTAAGTATTCCCCTAGCTCAGTTGCAACAGTTTGAATTTGCTTTTACTACGCTTATCGATGAGTTGGCCTATTGTAATTTAAATCAGCGGGGCTATCTGGTAGTCACGCTTGATGATAAACAGGTGCAATCGGATTGGATTTTTGTAGATTCAATTAAAAATGCAGAATATAAAGTAGATTCAAGCCGACACTATCAATTAGTGTTGGATGCGAATTTAACACCTGAAAAAGACCAGAAAAAAACTGCTTAGATATATGGGGGAAGGGATAGTAATAAATATCCCTTTTTTTAGGCATAAAAAAACCAGCTTACGCTGGATTCTTTATTGCACCAATTTCTGTACTAGAAAGTGGTGCCCGGGGCCGGACTCGAACCGGCACGCTTTGTGGGCGGGGGATTTTAAATCCCCTGTGTCTACCTATTTCACCACCCGGGCTTTACCAAATTTGGAGGCGGAGGTCGGAATCGAACCGGCGTCCACGGAGTTGCAGTCCGCTGCATGACCACTCTGCCACCCCGCCTACATTTGGTGATGCACATATTAGCAACCTTTAGAAAAAAAACAATACTGTTTTGAGATAAGATGAACATAAAAGCAACATCTAGAATAAATTTGCCCAAATAATCATGTATTATTGGCACATTAAATTCATGTCTACCTTGGAGATGTGCTGTGGCATTGGTTTTAGACGGTCGTGCATTAGCAAAGCAAATTGAAGAAAATTTGTCAGTACGTGTTGAAGCTTTAAAAGCTAAAACAGGTCGTACCCCAATTTTGGCGACTATTTTGGTTGGGGATGATGGCGCATCTGCAACTTATGTACGCATGAAAGGAAATGCTTGCCGTCGAGTTGGCATGGATTCTTTAAAAATTGAATTACCACAAGAAACGACAACAGAACAATTATTAGCAGAAATTGAAAAACTTAATGCTAATCCAGATGTACACGGTATTCTTTTACAACATCCAGTTCCTGCACAAATTGATGAGCGCGCATGTTTTGATGCAATCTCATTAGCTAAAGATGTTGATGGCGTAACGTGTCTTGGCTTTGGCCGTATGGCTATGGGTGAAGCTGCATATGGTTCAGCGACTCCTGCCGGCATCATGACCATTTTAAAAGAAAATAATATCGAAATTGCTGGTAAACATGCGGTTGTGGTTGGGCGTTCTGCAATTTTAGGTAAACCAATGGCAATGATGTTATTGCAAGCAAATGCAACAGTAACGATTTGCCATTCACGTACACAAAATTTACCTGAGCTGGTAAAACAAGCTGACATTATTGTGGGTGCAGTTGGTAAAGCTGAATTGATCCAAAAAGATTGGATTAAACAAGGTGCAGTGGTTGTCGATGCTGGTTTCCATCCGCGTGATGGTGGTGGTGTTGGTGATATCCAACTACAAGGTATTGAAGAAATTGCTTCTGCTTACACACCAGTACCAGGTGGTGTTGGTCCAATGACAATTACTACTTTGATTCATCAAACTGTAGAAGCTGCTGAAAAAGCTTTAGGTTAATTTAATTAACGCTAGGCTGTTATTTGATATGCGTAACCGTCATCCGCAATTGTTTGAGGCAGAAATACGTTAAAAATTTAATGTTTCTGCGATGCTTTCGATTCTAGAGAGTATCTGCCGAGTTTTGCGGATGACAATGGTTTTGCCTACTTTTCCCGAAAGAAAAGTAGGTCCAACCGAAGGTTAAGGTAAAAATTCAAATCATAATGGAATGACTCTGTTATGCTTGTTATAAAAATGAATTAAAAGAAATCTGATGAGCTGCACCTTTCAATTGACCAAAGCCCCTGAACATTTACTTCAAGCACTCAATGAAGTTATTCCCAATTGTGAATTGATGGTACAACAGTTACCAGAAACACCTATTTCTTTATGGTTGATTCCACCTGTTTTTCCAACTGATCGCTTAGATGATGAAGTTATTCGCCGTATTTGGAATGATACGCCATATTGGATCTTCTGTTGGGCTTCAGGTTTGGCGATGGCTCAGTGGTTACTTGCAGAGCCACATCATGTTAAAGATAAAGTCGTTTTGGATTTTGGAGCTGGTTCCGGTGTAGTCGCAATTGCTGCAAAAATGGCAGGAGCAAAACGAGTAATATGCTGTGATATTGATCAGGTTAGTTTAAATGCTTGTCGTGAAAACGCTTTGTTGAATGATGTTGAGCTAGAATATTTAGATGATTTATATAAGGCTGAGCAAGTCGATGTTTTATTGGCAGCTGATGTTTTATATGACCAATGTAATCGGTTCTTCTTAGATGAATTTTTAAAGTTTGCGCCAGAAGTCTGGGTGGCTGATAGCCGTGTTAAAAACTTTAGTCACCCGAAATATCAGAAGATTGATGAAAGAAGTGCTTCTACATGGCCTGATCTGGATGAAGCTAAAGAATTTAGAAATGTGAGTTTTTATAAGACGCTGTAAAAAGAACAGCGTCTTTTTTTATTTTATGAACAAGTATAACGAACAACTTTTAGTGTGCTTGGGCGTGCTTCAAGCGCTTGGCGAGTTGCATAGTCTTCACCATTATTTAAACTAGGTGTATTCGATAAACCAAAAGAAGCACGAGTCTCACCGAGTTGAATTCCATAATGCTCATCTTTTGCTGGATTAGGAATTTCGTTAATACTCAAAACTGATAATTTATAAACTTTCTGAGCGCCTAGCACATTTTGACAAGCGCGTTGTAATTTACGTTCATCGATCTGCTGGTTATTACGACTAGCTAAAGTGTAAGCTAAAGTCGCTGAAGTTTCTGTTTTGTTTTCAATCTGGTATCCAGTTGAACCATTATATTGTCGAGGGGTAGTCTGACAAGCAGTTAAAACAAACATACTACTTAATGCCAAGCATAAAATACTTCTATTCATCAGTATCGTCCTTATTTTCTTATAGCTAGTATCTCATAAAATACAGAGGTTGTTGGGGCTTAATCGCATGTTTGAGCTAACATCGGCGAACGATATTAGCCCTTATGAGAAAATTATTAATGTTCTTTAATTTTTGAATGATGCTTGGTGTCTTTCATGAAAATATAAATAATGAGAGAAATGAAGATCATGATACTGACATAAATAAAGTACCAAGATTCATGTCCAGCTTCTTTAAAACTTAAAGCAAAGAACTCTGCTGTACCGCCGAATAACGTATTAGCAATTGCATAAGGTAAAGCTACCCCTAAAGCTCGGATATGAGCGGGGAAGAGTTCAGCTTTAACTACGGCATTAATTGATGTATAGCCAGTTACCATGACCAAACCTGCTAAACATAACCAGAAAGCAGTCCAATAGTTGTCTGTCGTTGCAAGGGTATTAAATAGAATATAAGTAAATAGAACCCCAGTTACACCAAAAGCGATCATGAGTGGCTTACGACCAATACGATCAGATAAAGCTCCCGCTACCGGCTGTAGACACATAAAAATAAATAGCGCTAAAGTTGTAATTTGGGTAGCTTCAGGTTTAGTAAATCCAGAAGTATTCACTAAATATTTTTGCAGATAAGTTGTATAAGTATAGAAAGCTAATGTCCCACCAGCTGTTAAAAACAATACTGTGAACGCTTCTTTCGGATAATGTTTAAATAAAGCAAACATGCCTGATTTGGGCTGGTCTGTTTCAGTTTGAGCATTTTTAAAAGATTGGGTTTCTAATAGGCCGCGTCGAATACGGAAAACTACAATAGCAAGTAAAGCCCCGATAAAGAATGGAATACGCCATCCCCAATCATGAAGTTGTTCTTCGGTTAGTACCATTTGTAAGATTAATAGAACACATAGAGCTGTGAGCTGACCGGCAATCAATGTTACATATTGGAAGCTAGAGAAAAAACCTCGGCGGTTTCTTTCCGCCATTTCACTTAAATAGGTAGCACTAGCCCCATATTCGCCGCCTACACTTAAGCCTTGAATTAAACGAGCGACTACTAAAAGAAGAGGGGCAAATACACCAATACTTTCATAACTTGGTGTCACAGCAATAAGCAGCGAACCTACACACATTAATGTGACGGATAGTGTAAGGCCTGCTTTACGCCCTTTACGGTCTGAATAGATTCCCATAATCCATGCACCGATCGGGCGCATGAGAAATCCTACCGCAAAAATTGCGGCTGCTTGAAGGAGCTGAGCAGTTTGGCTACCTTTTGGGAAAAATGCATGAGCAAAATAGAGCGTGAATGCGGCATATACATACCAGTCGTACCATTCGACAAGGTTACCCGCAGAACCACCCAAAATTGATTTTAGGCGTGTTTTTGTATCTAAATGAGGTTGTGGAGTTGTTGCGGTAGAAGGTTGATCAACCATGAGTCGCTCCATGTTTCGCTTGGGTTGAATGCTAAAAGAAAAGATTTATTCCGTTTCTACATATTTTCTAGAGGAGTATTTCACTTTATTTTTTTTATGTCTGTAAAACAATGTTTATTATTTAAGCAAAGGAATAAGTTGAATATTTATGTGATTTCAAATTAGCCGATCAATATATTTTCATCATCTAATTCTCATATTTCGCATATTATTTTTCCCAAGTAGTAAAAAACTGATAAAGAATGAGTGATGTTTAGGCGAAGAATTCCTGTATACCTTAAAAATAATGATATATTCCAAAGAAAATTTTTAATAAATACAGTTAGACATAATGTTTTGGCATTGTGAACTAGATGTGTGTGGATAATGAAAGGGACATTTAGATGTCAAGTTGCCCGAAAAAATATATTGTGGCTTTCGATCAGGGAACTACAAGCTCAAGAGCAATCGTTTTAGATCATGATGCTAACGTTGTAAGTATTGCTCAAAGAGAATTTACTCAGATTTATCCGCAGCCAGGTTGGGTCGAGCATGATCCTATGGAAATTTGGGCAACGCAAAGTGCTGTTTGGGTAGAAGCTCTAGCTCAAGCAGGTATTAAGAGTGAACAAGTTGCAGCAATTGGCATTACAAATCAGCGGGAAACCACAATTGTTTGGGATAAAAAAACAGGCAAGCCTATTTACAATGCGATTGTTTGGCAAAGCAGACAGACGACTGAAATATGCAATCAATTGCATAAAGCAGGATGGCAAGAATACATCCGAAAAACCACAGGTTTAGTGATTGATCCGTATTTTTCAGCCACAAAAATTAAGTGGATTTTAGATCATGTTGAAGGAAGTCGTGAACGCGCTGAGCGAGGAGAGCTGTTGTTCGGTACAGTGGACACTTGGTTAATTTGGAAACTCACCAATGGTGCAGTTCATGTTACTGATTTTACCAATGCTTCACGAACCATGCTTTTTGATATCGAAAAGCTTGAATGGGATGAAAAACTTTTACAAGCTTTAGATATTCCTAGAGCAATGTTACCCGAAGTTCGTAGCTCATCTGAGGTTTATGGATATACACATACCATCAGTGGGCAAGAAGTAGGTATTCCAATTGCAGGAATTGCAGGCGATCAACAGGCCGCACTTTTTGGTCAAATGTGTGTTGAGTCGGGCCAAGCAAAAAATACCTACGGTACGGGCTGTTTTTTATTAATGAACACGGGTAAGAAGATTGTCCGTTCAGAGCATGGGTTACTGACTACTATTGCATGTGGTGCCAGTGGTGAAGTGAACTATGCTTTAGAAGGCGCCGTATTTAATGGTGGTTCTTGCGTACAGTGGTTACGCGATGAGTTAAAGGTCATTAAGAACGCTAAAGACTCTGAGCTTTATGCAACACGTGTAAAAGACAGCAATGGTGTATATGTCGTTCCTGCGTTTACAGGATTAGGTGCACCGTATTGGGACCCAACTGCGCGTGGAGCAATTTTTGGTCTGACACGTGGTGCCAGTATTGAACATATTATTCGTGCAACTCTCGAGTCGATTGCTTTTCAAACTCGGGATGTTTTAGATGCTATGCAGCAAGATGCAGAAGAAGAGCTTCGTACACTTCGAGTTGATGGTGGAGTAACTGAAAATAATTTCTTGATGCAATTTCAGGCCGATATTTTAGCGACACCAGTAGAACGTCCCATAATGAAAGAAACCACTGCTTTGGGGGCGGCTTTCCTAGCTGGATTGGCGACGGGTTTCTGGCAAGACCTTCACGAGTTAAGGAATAAATCTGCCATAGAAAAGGTATTTGAACCGAAAATGTCTTCTGAGCAATCCGAGCTGATTTATAAAGGATGGCTCAAGGCAGTGAAGCGTAGTCAAAGTTGGGCTGAGGATTGATCTATTCTTTAGCTGGTTGAATTCAATAGTGGGGTAATCAATTAACGATTAAATACTTGGTTATTTAAAATTGATTATTCTACTTTTTTGATTGTTGTTTCATCAATTTGATGGTTTAATTTTTATAAGATCAACAATAAAAAGAAGATGAGAAATGACAGTACAGCCTAATGATTATTCAAAAATATATGATCTTGCCGTAATTGGTGGCGGTATTAATGGCGTCGGTATTGCTAATGATGCAGCAGGCCGTGGACTGTCCGTATTTTTATGTGAAAAAGATGATTTAGCTAGCCACACCTCATCTGCTAGTAGCAAATTAATCCATGGTGGTCTGCGCTATTTAGAACATAAAGAATTTAGATTGGTTAGAGAAGCTCTAGCAGAGCGTGAAGTGCTAATGGCTAAAGCTCCACATATTATTAAACCCATGCGTTTTATTATGCCTCATCGACCACATTTACGCCCTGCATGGTTAATTCGTGCAGGACTGTTTTTTTATGATCACTTGGGAAAAAGAGAAAAATTATTAGGTTCGAATCTTATTTACTTCAAAGAAGATAGCCCCTTAAAACCAGCTATCACGCGTGGTTTTGAATATTCTGACTGTACTGTAGATGATGCACGTCTTGTAGTGTTAAATGCACTACAGGCCAAAGAGCAGGGTGCTAAAGTCGTGACACGAACACGATGTGTTAAGGCTTATAAAGAACAAGAACTGTGGCATTTAGAATTACAAAGTGGGGCTGAGTTTTATCAGATCCGTGCAAGAGCTTTAGTGAATGCGGCAGGACCTTGGGTCGAGAAAGTTATTAGTGAAAATCTAAATTTAAGATCGCCTTATCAAATCCGATTGATCCAAGGAAGTCATATTGTTGTACCAAAACTATATGATTGTCATAAAGCCTTTATTATGCAAAATGAAGACCGACGCATCGTTTTTGCAATTCCATATTTAGAAAAATATACGTTGATTGGTACGACAGATCAGGAATATACAGGTGATCCACAAAAGGTAGATATTACCGATGTAGAAATAGATTACCTCTTAACCGTGACCAATTCACATTTTAAAAAGCAGTTAACTAGGGCTGATATTGTAAGTCAGTATTCGGGTGTACGTGCATTATGTGATGATGAGTCAGATAATCCATCTGCAATTACCCGTGACTATACTCTGGCGTTGCAGAGTGAACATGAAAAAATACCTTTGTTATCTGTATTTGGCGGCAAGATCACGACTTACCGGAAACTGGCAGAGACTGCTTTAGAAGATCTATCCCCGTTTTTTAATAATATGGCAGAGGAGTGGACTGCAAACGAGCCATTACCGGGAGCCGAAAATTGGACAACCGTAGATGATTTAACGCATCAGATTCAGTCACGTATAAGCGGAGTTTCTGAGTCACTTGCCAACCGTTGGGCGCATGCATATGGCACAAGAGTGTGGAATATGCTTCAAGAGCGAAATGCATTAGAGCAATTAGGCCAAAATTTTGGACATGATTTATTTGAATGTGAAATTAAATATTTATGTGAATATGAATGGGCGAATACTGCTGAGGATATATTGTGGCGTAGAACTAAACTCGGTCTAGCATTTGATGAAAAACAAGTAAAAGTATTAGAAGCTTATTTATCTGAGCGTCGACAAAAAGATGATGCCGCATAATAAAAAAGGCCGCACATAGCGACCTTTTTTATATTTAGCAATTAGAAGCCAGTTTTTACAGCTTCAAGTAAAGCTGCTTGACGTTCTTTTAATGCTTTAGGTAAGCGATCACCTAATTTATTAAATAAATCAGTGTGGCTTTCAATTTCAGTAATCCACTGATCTTTATTTTGAGCTGTGATGAGGTCAAACTCTTCTTTAGAGAATTCAGTACCTTGCCAGTTCAAGTCGTCATATGTTGGAACAAGACCAATTGGTGTTTCAACAGCGTTTGCACGACCTTCACAACGGTCAATGATCCACTCAAGAACACGCATGTTTTGACCGAAACCAGGCCATACGAAGTTGCCTTCAGCATCACGACGGAACCAGTTTACGTTGAAGATTTTTGGTAATTTATTACCGGCAGCTTCAGCTTTTGTACTTACTTCTTGACCAATATTTAACCAGTGATCGAAGTAGTCAGCCATATTGTAGCCAGCAAATGGAAGCATCGCGAATGGGTCACGACGAACGATACCTTGTTGACCAACAGCAGCAGCAGTAGTTTCAGAACCCATAGTTGCAGCTTTATATACACCGTCAACCCAGTCGAAAGCTTCAGAAACTAAAGGAACCGTATCTGCACGGCGACCGCCAAAGATAAATGCAGAAATTGGAACACCTGCTGGATTTTCCCAGTCAGCATCGATAGAAGGACATTGACCAGCTGCAACAGTGAAGCGAGCATTTGGATGCGCTGCTTTTTCACCATTTACGTGAGGTTGACCTTTCCAGTTTGTTAAGTTTGTTGGAACTTCTTTAGAAAGACCTTCCCACCATACTTGACCATCTTCAGTAACCGCTACGTTTGTATAGATAACATCTTTGTGAAGAGTTGCCATACAGTTAGGGTTAGTCTTGGTATTTGTACCAGGAGCTACACCGAAGAAACCAGCTTCAGGGTTAATCGCATATAAACGACCATCTTCACCTGGTTTGATCCATGCAATATCGTCACCTACAGTTTCGATTTTCCAACCTTCATAGCCTGCTGGCGGAATTAACATTGCAAAGTTCGTTTTACCACATGCAGACGGGAATGCAGCAGCGATGTAGTGTTTTTCACCTTGAGGGTTAGTTACACCAAGAATAAGCATGTGTTCAGCTAACCAACCTTGTTCGCGTCCCATGACAGAAGCGATACGAAGAGCTAAACATTTTTTGCCCAGTAATGCGTTACCGCCGTAACCAGAACCGAAAGACCAGATTTCACGAGTTTCTGGATAATGAACGATGTATTTTTCAGGGTTACATGGCCAAGCAACATCTTGTTGACCTTCAGCAAGTGGAGCACCTACTGTATGTACACAAGGAACAAACTCACCGTCTGTACCTAATACGTCATAAACTGCTTTACCCATACGAGCCATTTTACGCATGCTAACAGCAACGTAAGGAGAGTCAGTTAACTCAATACCGATATGAGCAATATGGCTACCTAAAGGACCCATAGAGAAAGGAACAACGTACATTGTACGGCCTTCCATTGAGCCTTCAAATAAACCATTTAATTTTTCACGCATAACAGCTGGGTTTTCCCAGTTGTTTGTCGCACCAGCATCTTCTTTATTTTGAGAGCAGATGTAAGTACGGTCTTCAACACGTGCAACGTCAGATGGGTCAGAATTTGCAAGATAAGAACCAGGATGTTTTTCTTGGTTTAATTTCTGCATGGTGCCGTTAGCGATCATCAAGTCGATTAGACGTTGATACTCTTCTTCGCTTCCGTCACACCATTCGATTTTTGCTGGTTTGGTTAAGTTTGCAATTTCTTCAACCCATGCGATAAGCTTAGGATGACGAACGAATTCTGGTGCGTTCACTGTGGTCATGGTGAGGCCTATTCAAAATATGTACAACGTACAAGTCATTCATTGAGAGGTACAATGAAAGATCAAATAAAAAAGTGGCTGTATTAAAGCACAAAATCATAAAAAAAATAAGACTAAAGACTAAGAAATAGATATTTTGATTTTTTAAATTTTTATTATTTAAATCATTAACTTATAGTTTTTTACAATATCTTATTGGTCATATTTTTATGTTGTATGTATGTTATTTATCATATTTATTTATTTAAAAATCAATAGTTTGAATTAAATTTTTTTCTTGAGAATTATTATTGATTATATAGATGATGTTCATTCGAAATTTACATAAAGGGACTTTTATTAGACGTTTTTATATACAATATTTGTGATGAATCCCTCTAAGATAATAAAAATGCGGACTTTAAAACCTCTCTCTATCATCTATAACCAAAAATCGGGTTTTCATGCGTCAAAACATGAAGATATGTATGAGCAGTTAATGACTTTATTCACCGAATTTGGTTTCGAAATACAAGTTTTTGAATTGGCAGAAGATGTTTCCTTTGATGATTTGATGAGTCAAGTGATCCATCGGCATAGTCAAAACACAAATTTAGGCGTTGTCGTTGCAGCGGGTGGGGATGGAACCTTAAATGCAGTAGCGTCAAAGCTTAGACATACTCATATTCCTATGGGAATTTTACCTTTGGGGACCTTTAATTATGTCGCTAAAGTTTTAGATATACCGTTAGATTTGTTAGAAGCTGCTGAAGTTATCGCTACAGGTACATCTCGTTCTGTACATATTGCGACTATTAATGACCATGTTTATTTGAATAATGCGAGCCTAGGGTTGTATCCATTATTTATAAAAAAACGTGAGCTTTATAATAAGTACTTAGGACGTTTACCTTTACATGCCTATACCTCAGCTCTGGATGTCTTATTAAGAGAAAATAAATCCATGAAACTATCTGTCACAGTTGATGGGAAGAAATATCCAGTTAAAACACCTTTAATTTTCTTTGGTAATAACCAATTACAATTGTGTGATATGAAATTAAGGATTGCCGATTGTGCTGCACAAGGACGGGTCGCTGGAGTGGTCATTACAAAAAGTGATAGGCTTAGTTTATTAAACATGTTGTGGCAGTGGATTCAAGGCAAAGTAGAAGAAGCACAAGATGTTTATAGTTTTTGTGCAGATCACGTTGTGGTTGAATGTGCAAAAAAATCGAAACTCACAGTTGCTTTAGATGGTGAAATAATAGAGATGAAACCCCCTTTAAATTTCACTGTAGAAAAAAATGCTTTAAATATTATGGTGCCAAATGTTGCTACATCTGTCTGATCTGCATTTTGGAACAGAAATTGAGGCATGTTTAGATGCAATCCGACTTTTTTGCATTCAACATAGACCTGAAGTCATTGTTGTAAGTGGAGATATTACTCAACGAGCCCGATATCAACAGTTTTATAAATGCCGTCAGTTTTTAGATAGTCTTAATATTCCTTATCTTGTTGTGCCTGGTAATCACGATATTCCGTTGTACCATGTCTGGAACCGTTTTTTCTCACCCTTTACTCGCTACCAATATTTTTTTGGCCAGCTTGAACCAACTTTAGAAACTGAACATTTTTATATTGTTGGGGTGAATAGTATTCGCCGTCGTTATCATACTCGTGGACATATTTCGATTGAGCAAATTCAAACTACATATGAGCGATTACAGCAAGGGCCAGTGGATAAAATCAAATTAGTTGTTTTCCATCAACCTTTTTATACTCCACCTGATGATGAGCATGGTATTAAGGATTGCCCTGTATTAGGAAAAATGGCACTTGAAAAATGGAGTACAACAGGGCTATTTGGAATGTTGCATGGGCACTTACATAAAACTGCTGTATATGATTTAACGCAAATTTATCAGTTAAAGATAGATCATCCTATTTATGATATTCATGCAGGAACAGCAACTTCTAGCCGTTTGCATTATCATGTTCCAAATAGTTTTAATGTCATTTCAAATGAAGGAAAAATTAATCATTATTGGTTTAATTATGATTTAAAGATTTTTCAATTAATTTAATTTATAAAAATTCTATAAGACATTTAACTTAAGAGTAGATTGATAAAATTTTATCCATTACAATGCCTAAGCTTTAAATTCTATATATGGGGAATAGGAAAACATTCTAAATGTTTTATCATTTTAAAAATAATATTAATGGATACATAAAAAATTTTTAACTATATAAAAAGCCGCGATTTAAAGTAGCTACAATAAGGGTTTAGTGTTTTATGATAGTTAATAATATTTGATTAAAATGAGTATCTATTTGACTTAATATTTTAGAATAACTTAATAATATTTAAAATTTCATGGTGGAAAAATGGTACAAGTATCATTAATGGCAAATAATGCTTCAAAAAATAATACAGTTGATATTAATGTAGGCCAGACAAAAAATATTGTAGTAAATCCTAAAGAAGTCGCAAAAATCGATATAAATCCAGAAAATATTTCTTCAATAACAAGAGAAGGAAACAGTGCAATTGTTCATCTAAAAGATGGAACTGAAATTATTTTAGAAAACTATTTTATTAGCGAAAATCCGCAAATTCTTTTAAATGAAGGGCAGAGTTATTGGGCTGCTAATCTGGGAGAAGATGTTAGCGGACAGACCACTGTTAATTATTTAGAATTAAAAGATACACCAAAGTTTATAGATTCTTCATCTTCTGTACCTATCTGGTCGTGGGTAGTTAGTGCTTTAGCAGGGGCAGGAACAGTTGCTTTATTGTCTCGAAAAGATTCTAAAGATACGACGCCCCCTGAGCCAGGTACTTTGAATCTCAAAAATTTTTTAGATTCTGGAGTTTCAACAAACGACCAGATCACTCAAGACAAAAACTTTAATTTAAAAGTTGAAGCACAGGAAAATGGTAGCCGAGTAGCGTATTTAGTCTCTAGTGATGATGGAAAAACTTGGCAGGAAACAACGGTTGTTCAAAAAGATTTAACTGATGGTGTATATCTTTATAAAGCCGTAGTAACGGACCGAGCGGGAAATGCTTCGGAAACTGCTATACAAAAAGTTGTTGTAGATACTACGGCGCCAAAAGCAGGTGAACTGACTTTAGCTGATTTGACTGATACGGGTGTTTCGGCAACAGACCAGATTACGCAAGATAAGAACTTCAATTTAAAGCTTGAAGGACAGGAAAATGGTAGCCGAGTAACGTATTTAGTCTCTACTGATGATGGAAAAACTTGGCAGGAAACAACAGTTGCTCAAAAAGATTTGGCTGATGGTATTTATCTCTACAAAGCCGTAGTAACAGACATTGCAGGGAATACGTCAGAAACTGCTATACAAAAAGTTGTTGTAGATACAACAGCGCCTAAAGTTGGTGAACTAACTTTATCCGATTTGAACGATACAGGCGTTTTAGCAACAGACCAGATTACGCAAGATAAGAACTTCAATTTAAAGCTTGAAGGACAGGAAAATGGTAGTCGAGTAACGTATTTAGTCTCTACTGATGATGGAAAAACTTGGCAGGAAACAACAGTTGCTCAAAAAGATTTGGCTGATGGTATTTATCTCTACAAAGCCGTAGTGACAGACATTGCAGGCAATGTATCTGAAAGCGCTATACAAAAAGTTGTTGTAGATACTACGGCGCCAAAAGCAGGTGAACTGACTTTAACTGATTTGACTGATACGGGTGTTTCGGCAACAGACCAGATTATGCAAGATAATAATTTTACTTTGAAGCTAGCTCAACCGATTGTGATCGGAGAGCAAGCTGCTTTATTAGACCACTATGAAGTTTCAAAAGATGATGGAAAAACTTGGCAAGAAACAACAGCTGATCAAAAAGATTTAGCTGACGGTGTTTATCAATATAAAGCTGTAGTAACAGACGTTGCAGGGAATACCTCAGTATCTGCTATACAAAAAGTAGTTGTAGATCATTCCTTAAATGTTGAATCAACTACAGTAACTGTAAAGCCGATTACCGAAGACAATACAATAAGTCTAGTTGAAAAAGATCAAATTATTTCTATAAGACTGGAAGTAGGTAACCTACCAACAGATTTAAATAATTCTCTGACTTCAGTAAATACGACTTTAAACGATGTTGTTTATAACTTTCATTTTGATGAGGTCACCCAAGAGTGGGTTACTGAAATTCCAGCAGAGTTCTTGTGGTCAGAAGAATCGCAAACCAATATATCAATTGATATTAGTCTTACTGATCAAGCTGGCAATACAGCCATTATCAAACATACCCAAAATTATAATGTGGATCATACTCCGAATTCACCAACCCTAGATTCACTGACTTTCAATAATATAGATGGAGCTATCATTTCAGGTAGTGCATATAAAGGAAGTAAGGTCGATATCTACAATAAAAATGGTGATTGGCTTGCAAGTACAATAACGAATGAAGAAGGTAAATATACTTTACAAGATCTTTCAATTAACTCAAATCAAGAAGTTTACGCAGTCGCTACTTATAATGGTTATAGCAGTGAAAATTCATCAATTAGACTAGTTACTGAAGTTCCAGCTATTAGTATTACAAGAATTAGTCCAGAAGGTTTGATCACTGGTTATGCGACTGAAGGTAGTCATTTTATTGTAAAAGATCAGAATGGAAATATTCTACAAGAGTTTAACTCCATTGCATTTGAGGGCTCTGGTGTTACGCCTTTTAGTGTAATGGCATTAGGTGAAGTTAGACCATTTACTTTGTCCCTCGATCAGCCTTTGGAGGAAGGGACTCAAATTATTATCTCTACAGATAAAGATAATGTTTCAGGTCATCCACAATATATTACCGCAGACTATACGCCCGCGGTATTTATAGAAACTCCACAGTTTGATGTTAGTGGTGAAACTTTATCAGTACATGTTAATGAGCCGAACAGCTTTATTCGTGCATTTTCTGGAGAAGGCAATTTAATTGCTACAGGTTTTACCGATGAACAAGGCTTTGCAAGTTTAGTTGTTTTCCAATTTTTAAAAGAAGGCGAATCGGTTACCGTACAGGTAGTGGATAAAAATCAGAATGTTAGTGAAACCCTAATTGAAGTTCCAAACTTTGCTTATATTCCACATGTCGAACGTATTACACAAGAAGGCTTAATTTCTGGAGTTGCTGAAGATAATAGTACGGTAATCGTGCGTGATGCTGAAGGAAATGAATTAGGAAAGGTTACATTAGGTGATGATAATAGTTGGAATGAATTTAGTCATTTTAGCTTGAGTGTAAACCGACCTTTAATTGATGGAGAGCAAATTTCCGTTCAAATTATTGATAATAAAGGTTTGATGAGTCCTGAGCAGAATATCATTGTAGATCTGACTCCTCCACCTATTCCAACAGATTTAAATTTCAATGATGCTGGTGATCTAGTTTATGGTCATGCAGAACCTTTCTCTGAAATTTTAGTTAAAGATGGACAAGGAAACATTCTTAATAAATGGTTCTGGAATAACTGGACCGATGAAAGTGGAAGTTTCTCGATAGAACTAGGTATGTTTTTAACCAATGCCGAGACAGTTTATGTCACGGCTACAGATGTAAATGGAAATGTAAGTTTAGCAGCTCAGATACAGGCGCCTAACTATGCTTTTGCCCCATATGTAGATAGCTTTACTTCGGACGGAGTGATCAGTGGGCAAGCTGAAAATAATAGTACTCTCATTGTTAAAGATGCCAAAGGGGAAATCGTAGCCGAAATTAAAGTCGGTGAAGATAACGGTTGGAATGGATCAAGTTACTTTAAACTCCAGCTTGACCGCCCTCTTATTGATGGTGAGCAATTGTTCTTATCAATTAAGGATGCCCGTGGGCAAGTAAGTGCTGATACTGTAATTACCGCTGATACGGTTGCTCCTACACCAGCCAGCAATTTAGTTTTCTCAGAAGATGGTTCATATCTTACGGGTGTAGTAGAACTGAATACTACGATTCAGGTTTTTGATCATAATGGTCAGCTAGTGAATATATGGAATAATACCGTCAACTCGGACGGTACATTTACTATTTTCTTAGGTAGCAATAATTTACATGGAGAGGCATTCACGGTCACCGTTAAGGACCAGGCCGGAAATGTGAGTGAAGCTGTTTCAATAAATGCTCCACTTGATGATATTGCACCGGATCCAATTAAAAATATTTTACTTGATGCTAACGGTCAAAACTTTACAGCACAAGCAGAAGCAAATAGTCAGATCGAAGTTTTTGATTCATTGGGTAATCAGACGGGTTGGGGCTCTACAGATAGTGCTGGTAATGTCTCAGGTTTTTTCAGTCAAATCTATTTACATGGTGAGGAACTTACTTTTGTTGTTATAGATCGAGTAGGTAACCGCAGTGTTGAATTTAAGCAAAATGCTTTAATTGATACCATTGCACCCCATGCGATTGAAAATATTATCTTCAACGAAGATGTTCAAAGCTTTACAGCTCAGGCAGAAGCTGGAAGCTCTATTGATGTATTCGATCAGGATGGAAATAAGATTACTACTAGTTATACCGATAGCTTAGGTAATGTATTTGGTTATTTCCCGCAAGTTTACTTACACGGTGAGGAACTTACTTTTGTTGTAGTAGATCGAGCGGGTAACCGCAGTGCGGAGGTTAAGCAGAGTGTTTTGAATGACGATATCGCACCAAATCCAATTGAAAATATTGTATTAGATATCAATGGGCAGAACTTTACAGCTCAGGCAGAAGCAAATAGCCAAATTGAAATTAAAAATGCCAATGGTGATGTCATCGGATATGGATCAGCAGATAGTACAGGCAATGTTTCAGGATCTTTTTATCAAGTACATTTACATGGCGAAGAGCTCACGTTTGTTGTCGTTGACCGAGCGGGTAACCGTAGTACAGAAGTTAAGCAGAATACCTTGATTGATGATATTGCACCAAATGCAATTGAAAATATTTTACTCGACTCAAACGGTCAAAACTTCACGGCGCAAGCAGAAGCAAATACTCAAGTTGAAGTTAAAAATGCTGCGGGCGAGGTCATCGGTTCAGGTTACGTAGATGGCGCTGGTAATGTGTCAGGTTATTTATATCAAGTCTATTTACATGGAGAAGAACTCACTTTTGTTGTCGTTGACCGAGCAGGTAACCGTAGTGCAGAAGTTAAGCAGAATGCCTTGATTGATGATATTGCACCAAATCCGATTGAAAATATTGTACTTGATGCGAACGGACAGAACTTTATAGCTCAAGCAGAAGCAAACACTCAAATTGAAGTCAAAAATGCTGCTGGTGAAGTGATAGGGTCTGGTTCAACTGATAGTATGGGTAATGTTTCAGGTTACTTATATCAAGTCTATTTACATGGAGAAGAACTCACTTTTGTTGTCGTTGACCGAGCAGGTAACCGTAGTGCAGAGATCAAGCAAAACGCTTTAACTGATGACATTGCACCAAATCCGATTGAAAACATTATCTTCAATGAAAACGGTCAAAACTTTACAGCGCAAGCAGAAGCAAATACTCAAGTTGAAGTTAAAAATGCTGTGGGTGAGGTTGTAGGTTCTGGTTATGTAGATAGTGCTGGTAATGTCTCAGGTTACTTGAATCAAGTTTATTTAAAAGGTGAGGAACTCACTTTTGTTGTGATTGATCAAGCTGGTAATCGTAGCGTTGAAGTAAAACAAACAGCCTTTCTTGATAATACTGCGCCGGAAAATGCGACTAATTTAGTATTTAGCGAAGATGGTTCATATCTAACTGGTATGGCTGAACCCAATGCGACGATTCAAATATTTGATCAGAATGGGCAATTATTAAATCTTTGGAATAATAATGTTAATTGGGATGGAACATTTAGCATCTCTTTAGATACTAATTATTTGCATGGTGAAGAGTTTAAAGTAGTTGTAGTAGATCGGGCTGGTAATTTGAGTGGTGGGGTTACTGTAAAAGCACCGATTGATGATGTTGCTCCTGTGGCTGCAAGTAATCTCACGTTTAGTGAAGATGGTTCATCCCTTTCTGGTGTAGCTGAGCCAAATACCTTCATTCAGATTTTTGATCAAAATGGTCAACAGATGAATACGTGGAATCAGAGTGTAAATGCTGATGGTACATTCACTATTTCTTTCGGTACTTACAATTTACATGGTGAAGAGTTCACAGTCACTATTAAAGACCGAGCTGGAAATGTGAGTGAAGCTGTTTCAGTTAAGGCTCCATTTGATGATATTGCGCCAAATCCGATTAAAAATATTGTACTTGATGCGAACGGTCAAAACTTTACAGCACAAGCGGAAGCAAATAGTCAGATTGAAGTTTTTGACTCATTTGGTAATCAGATAGGTTGGGGCTCTACCGATAGCACTGGTAATGTGACGGGTTATTTATATCAAGTCTATTTACATGGAGAAGAACTCACTTTCGTTGTCATAGACCGAGTAGGTAACCGTAGTGATGAAGTGAAGTTAAATGCTTTGATGGATACCATTGCACCAAATCCGATTGAAAATATTATCTTTAATGAAAATGGGCAAAATTTTACGGCACAAGCAGAAGCAAATAGTTTTATTAGTGTCAAAAATGCTGCGGGTGAGTTTGTTGGTTATGGTTATGTCGATAGCACTGGTAATGTGACAGGCTACTTCAATCAGGTTTATTTAAAAGGTGAGGAACTCACTTTTATTGTTATAGATAGAGCAGGTAATCAAAGTATTGAATTTAAGCAAAATGCTTTAACTGATGATATTGCACCAAATCCGATTGAAAATATTGTATTAGATATCAATGGTCAGAACTTTACAGCTCAAGCGGAAGCAGATAGTCGAATCGAAGTTAAAAATACTGCGGGTGAGTTTGTTGGTTATGGTTATGTAGATGGCGCTGGTAACGTGTCAGGTTCTTTTAATCAAGTCTATTTACATGGCGAAGAGCTCACTTTTGTTGTAGTTGATCGAGCGGGTAACCGCAGTACAGAGATCAAGCAGAATGCTTTGATTGATGATATCGCACCAAATCCGATTGAAAATATTGTGTTCGACTCAAACGGCCAAAACTTTACGGCGCAAGCAGAAGTAAATACTCGAATTGAAGTCAAAAATGCTGTGGGTGAGGTTGTAGGTTTTGGTTATGTAGATGGTGCTAGTAATGTGTCAGGTTATTTTAATCAAGTCTATTTACATGGAGAAGAGCTTACTTTTGTTGTAATTGATCAAGCAAGTAACCGAAGTGTTGAGGTTAAACAAAATGCTTTAATTGATGATGTTGCACCACCAGCTGCTTCAAATATTACATTAACCTCCGACGGATTGCTTTTTGGTGAGGCTGAGCCAAATGCAACGATTGAAATTATTGATCAATATGGTGCAGTTATCACAACAACTTATGTTTGGTACGATGGCACATTTAATCAATGGATTAATCTGAGTCAATACCAGACACAAAATTTGAGTATTGTTGTTAAAGATATTGCTGGTAACCGAAGCGAAGTTGCTCATCAGTTAGTACCTGTATTTTCGAATTCACCAATTACTGCAACAGAGCTAAAACTGGATGTAGATGGTCATATTCTGACAGGAAAGGCAACAGCAGGAATGTCGATTGTTGTTACATCTATTGATGGTCAGATCATTAATGGAGGGTGGAATAATGTTGTGAATGATGATGGTAGTTTCGCTATTCAGTTAATTGATTACTATCTACAGGGACAGACATTACAAGTTCGAGTTTATGACCAGAATATCAATCAATATAGCCTAATCTCTGAAATTATTGCGCCTTTAGACAATATTGCTCCAGTAATTAATGATGTGGTGATTAGTAATGACGGTTATGGTATTACGGGACAAGCTGATCCGAAAGTAATCATTAAAGTAATGGATGCGGATGGCGATTTACGAGCAGAATTTCAATCGGATGAAGCTGGATATTTCAATGCTAGTATTTATCCACCATTATTACGTGGAGAGCAGTTATTTATCACGGCAACAGATTTAGCCAAAAATATAAGTACCCCACTTAATATTACTTTTAATCCAGATACTAATGCACCACCAACAGCAGATCAGGTCGTTGTATCTGAAAATGGTTTATTTATTGAGGGAACTGCTTCACTAAATAGTGAGGTGCGTATTTTTGATGTGTATAGTAATTATATTGGTGGTGGTTCTGTAGATGAAACTGGGCATTTTAATATCCAGTTATACTCACCTCAGGCGAATGGGCAAACTTTACGCATTGTTGTGGAGCAAAATGGCTATCAAAGCGCTTACACCGAAATTAAGGCACCCATAGACATCGTCGCGCCAAATGCAGCAACTCAGCTTGTTTTAGCAGATGGAAATATACTTTCAGGACAAGCGGAAGCATATTCAACGGTTAATATTTTTGATGTTAATAATAATTTAGTTGGTCAGACTACGGTTGGAAGTAGTGGTACTTTCTTGGCGCAATTATGGTCACAATATTGGCATGGTGAAACATTGACGGTAAAAATAGTTGATGCCAATCAAAATGTGAGTATAGGTACAACGGTTGTTGCTATAAATGATACAACAGCACCGAATGTAGCAACACAGCTTGCCATAAATGGATGGGGAGAGCTCACGGGACATGCAGAAAGTAAGGCTACTGTTGAAGTTACATATCATTTTGCTGATCAAGAACCTTCTGTAACAAGTACGACGGTCATGGCAGATGGAACTTTCTCTACTTATGTGGATGGGACTGCAACATCATTTGACCTTACTGTTATTGATCGTGCTGGAAACCGTAGTGAAACCATTAGCCAAATAATTAGTGATTTACCTACCATCACTGTTGATCAATTTAAAGGTGATGCTACGGATAATACATATGTAGTTGATCATATAAGTGATTTTGTTGAAGAATATACTGTTGAGCCGTATGCAACATATAAAGATGTCTGGATTGATAATAGCTATATGTATCCAGAATGGGTTAATGAAGGTCATTATGAACAGATATGGTTTGTTGATGGATATTATGATTCCCAATGGGTCACAAGTGGTTATTCAACTGTACAAAATATTTATCAAGATCAAAATGGTATAACTTATATTGATAATGGCACGGCAGATAGCGATTATAGTCGATATGAACAACAACATTATGATTTCGTGAATGGACAATGGCAAGAAGGCTACGAATTGACTTATATACGTTCTGAAGAAGGTTGGGTTGATACAAGTCATAATGAAGACGTTTATATTGATACAAGTCATTATGAAGATGTTTGGGTAGATACTAGCCACTATGAAGATGTTTGGGTAGAAAGTGGCTATTGGGAGAACCAGCTTGTCGAATCAGGCTACCGAGATGTCGATTTTGGTGGACACGATAAAATAGTTAGCTCTGTGAGTTATAGTCTGGTTGGATATTCTGATTGGTCGACAGGTCTAGAAAGCGGGCGTTATGTAGAAGACTTAGAGTTGGTTGGTTCTGCTCATCTAAATGCAACAGGCAATGCTTTAGATAATCTTTTAACAGGTAACTCTGGTAATAACGTTTTGAATGGGCGTGAAGGTAACGATACTTATATGACTAATGGAGGTGCTGATACCATTCTGTTCCAATTGCTAAATAGCCAAGATGCGACAGGCGGGAATGGACATGACACGGTGTTAGATTTTACTTTAGGTGATGTACGAACTGACCCTCAAGCTGACAAAATCGATTTAAGTGAACTATTGATTGACTATTCTAAAGATGTGAGCACATTAGCGAAATTTATTACTGTTGAGCAAGATGCTGGAAACACGACTATTAGTCTTGACCGAGATGGTGAAGGTACAATGTTCAATAGCGCGTCATTGATAACCTTAAATCAGATAAATACAACATTAGATGAATTGTTAAATAATCAGCAACTCTTTGTTTAAAAATAAAATTTATCTTTATAAAAGAGGCTATGAAAATGGCCTCTTTTATTTTGTGCTTTAAATTTAATAAAAACTCTTCACAACCTGTTAAAAAATGACCAAAAAAGATAAGTTTTTTTTCATTTTCCCCTTGAAGCCTTTTTTTTCATCCCCACAAAAGTGACATCTAAATATTTTGTTATTGCTCTGGATTAAAGCAATAACGATTAATCAAAAAGACTTAGTCTGATGGAGTTAATTATGAGCAACATTCGTCCATTACATGATCGCGTTGTAATTCGTCGCGTAGAAGAAGAAACCAAAACTGCTGGCGGTATTTTACTTCCAGGTTCTGCTGCTGAAAAACCATCTCAAGGTGAAGTAATTGCAGTAGGTAATGGTCAAATCACTGAGAATGGCGTACGTGCTTTGGATGTTAAAGTTGGTGACAAAGTATTGTTTGGTACTTATGCAGGTACAACAGTGAAAGTAAGTGGTGAAGAACTCTTAATCATGAAAGAGTCAGACATTTTAGCTGTGTTGGAAGGCTAATCAATCCATAACTCAATTCATTATCAGATTCAGTATTTAAAAAGATTCGGAGTTTAATATGTCAGCTAAAGACGTAAAATTTGGTGATTCAGCTCGCTCAAAAATGATTGCAGGTGTAAACGTACTTGCAGATGCGGTTAAAGTGACTTTAGGCCCTAAAGGTCGTAACGTTGTTATCGATCGTTCTTTCGGTGCTCCGCACATCACTAAAGACGGTGTAACTGTTGCTAAAGAAATTTCATTAAAAGACAAGTTTGAAAACATGGGTGCTCAACTTGTTCGTGAAGTTTCTAGCAAAACTAACGACATCGCTGGTGACGGTACGACAACTGCAACCGTACTTGCTCAAGCAATTTTGAATGAAGGGATCAAATCTGTAACTGCAGGTATGAACCCAATGGATTTAAAACGTGGTATCGATATCGCAGTAAGAACTGTAGTTGAAAATATCCGTTCAAATGCAAAACCAGCGGATGATTTCAAAGCGATCGAACAAGTAGGTTCTATCTCTGCAAACTCTGACACTACTGTTGGTAAACTTATCGCTCAAGCGATGGAAAAAGTAGGTAAAGAAGGCGTAATTACTGTAGAAGAAGGTTCTGGCTTTGAAGATGCATTAGACGTCGTAGAAGGTATGCAGTTTGACCGTGGTTATATCTCTCCTTACTTCGCAAACAAGCAAGATACTTTAACTGCAGAACTTGAAAACCCATTCATCCTTCTTGTTGACAAGAAAATCAGCAACATCCGTGAATTGATTTCTGTTTTAGAAGCAGTTGCAAAAACTGGTAAACCACTTCTTATCATCGCTGAAGATGTTGAAGGTGAAGCACTTGCTACGCTTGTTGTAAACAACATGCGCGGTATTATTAAAGTGTGTGCTGTTAAAGCTCCTGGTTTCGGTGACCGCCGTAAAGCAATGCTTCAAGATATTGCAATCTTGACTGGCGCAACTGTTATTTCTGAAGAAGTTGGTATGTCTTTAGAGCAAGCGACTCTTCAAGATTTAGGTACTGCGCACAAAATCACTGTTTCTAAAGAAAACACAGTTATCGTTGATGGTGCTGGTGATGCTGCTGGTATTGCTGAACGTGTTCAACAAATCCGTGCTCAAATCGAAGAGTCTACTTCAGAATATGACCGTGAAAAACTACAAGAACGTGTTGCTAAATTAGCAGGCGGTGTTGCTGTAATTAAAATCGGTGCAGCGACTGAAGTTGAAATGAAAGAGAAGAAAGACCGTGTAGACGACGCGCTTCATGCAACTCGTGCTGCGGTTGAAGAAGGTGTTGTTGCTGGTGGTGGTGTTGCTCTAGTACGTGCGGTAAATGCATTAGACAACTTAAAAGGCGCTAACGAAGATCAAACAGCGGGTATCAATATTTTACGCCGTGCGATCGAAGCTCCACTTCGTCAAATCGTTGCAAACGCTGGTGACGAGCCATCTGTAGTCATCAATGCTGTTAAGAATGGTGAAGGTAACTTTGGTTACAACGCTGCAACTGGTGAATATGGCGATATGTTAGAAATGGGTATTCTTGACCCAGCTAAAGTAACTCGTTCTGCACTTGAGCATGCTGCTTCTGTTGCTGGCTTAATGTTAACTACAGAATGTATGATTACTGACATTCCTGAAGATAAACCAGCTGTTCCAGATATGGGTGGCATGGGCGGTATGGGCGGAATGATGTAATATCGCATCAACGCTTTAACCAAAAAAAAATCCCTGCTTATGCAGGGATTTTTTTATTTTTCACATAATTTTAAGAAATAATTAAGTTCACTTGCTTATATTAAAAAAACAGGAACAGCAGCTAGAAGTTCCTCTTTTGTTACAACCATGCTTATTTACTTGTAGGCATGGTTTTTTTTAGCCTAATAAAATAATTAACCAAGTAATAGCGATGATAGAGAGTGCAACAAACTGAGCGGCACTTCCCATATCTTTTGCATTTTTAGAAAGTTGATGTTTCTCAAGAGAAACACGATCAACCACTGCCTCAATAGCCGAGTTGAATAGTTCCACGATCATTGCAAAAAGACATACAATAATCAGTAATACATGTTCGCTACGGCTCACATCAAGAAAAAAACTAACTGGAATCAAAATAATATTTATCAAAACAATTTGGCGAAAAGCAGCCTCATTTTTATAGGCTGCTTTAAATCCCGAAATGGAGTAGCCCGTAGCATTGAGTATGCGTTTCAGACCACTTTTACCCTTATAAGGAGAATAGCTATTCATTTACTTATATTTCTGACACTTTTCATGCATTATATAATTTGGGTCTTAAAAAATTATTAAATCTTTTTTAAAGATTTCGACTTTATAACTTGATAGAGAAGAAGAGATGAAAAAATTATGTGTCGCTTTGGGTCTTGCAATTGGAAGCATACATGCAAGTTATGCTGAGCCAAGTACAACCACACAAGTACCGGGATATTATCACCATCAATTTGGCAACTACCGTGTAACTTCTTTGCTTGATGGTACGATTTACTTAAATCCTGAATTATTTAAAAATTTAAATCAGGCACAAAAAACTAAAATTTTAACTAAATATGCTGCTGTTAATGAGAAAGGGATTCAGACTTCGGTAAATGCATTTTTAGTTGATGACGGCAAAAGCTTAACACTTGTAGACAGTGGGGCAGCAAGTTGTTTTGGACCGCAATTGGGTTCGATTGCAAAAAATATTGAATTGGCAGGTTATAAACTTGCTAATGTAAAAACTGTTTTACTTACTCATTTACACCCAGACCATGTGTGCGGTATTGCTCAAAATGGAAAAGCCGTATTTCCTAACGCAACTGTATATGCCCATGAGCGTGAAGCTGATTACTGGTTAAATCCTGCTTCTGAAAAAACAGTATCAGCAGACAAAAAAGAAAATTATTTGAGCACGGTTAAAAATGTAAAAACTGCTCTTGCTCCATATCAAGCAAAAAAAGCATTTAAGACATTTAAAGACGGCGATGTTATTCAAGGTTTTGAGGTGATTGATACGCGTGGTCATACACCAGGTCACCATAGCTTCCGCTTAAAAAGTAATGAGCAGCAAATCATTTTTGTTGGAGACATCGTACACTCACATTCTTTACAGTTTGATGCTCCAAAAACAGGAGTGGATTTCGATGTGAATTCTGAGCAGGCGATTAATACACGTTTAAAAATGTTTGCTGAAATTTCAAATAAGCAACAATGGGTTGCAGCGCCTCATTTACCGTTTCCGGGTATTGGTCATGTTTACAAAGTAAATGCTGAGCAGTATCAGTGGATCCCACTTTATTTTGATAATGTCGTAGAGAAATAAAAAAAACAGGGTATTTATTGCCCTGTTTTTTTATAAAAACGTTAATTATTTTGCGGCTTTTTCATAATTAATAACAGCTTCACGACCAAGTGCTGGGTCATCTGTAAAGACTCCATCAACACCCGCTTTGAAATAGGCTTCAAACTCTTTTAAAGCACCAGATGGGCAGCGCTCAGCTGGTTTATCTTGACTGCATTTTAAAGGCTTTGGTAAAAAGTTGTTTTCTGGACGGAAAGTATAAGGATGTACTTTTAAGCCAGCCGTATGTGCATCAGAAATAAATGAAGTCGTCTGAACTGAACCATTGTCATTAAAGTTAAGGATATAGCCTTTACTTGGCCCTACACCGTTTGCATATTTAGCAACTTCCTTTAATCCTTGTGCTGTGGCTAAATCAGCATAAGTTTTAGTGTCGCCAGCTTCAACGAAGTCGGCTGGTTGAGAGGTTTTAGCATCATATAATTGAATGATTTGTGCATGCTTAATCGTTTTATGAAGGTCGAGCTGATCTTTTAAATATTTTAAATTACTCACTTCAAAAGACTGTAAATAAACAGGTGCAATATCACGTGTATATTCATATTTGGCTAAGGTTTTAAGAAGGGTATCCTCCATTGCCAGTTTCTGGTTTTTAAAGTAAGTCGGATGTTTAGTTTCAATATATAAGCCAATAATTTTGCCCGTTTTCTTATAATTTGCTTCAGCCAGCTCAATCACTTGTTCTAGAGTCGGGACAGGATAAAGGTCGTTATAGGCTGTGTTTGCAGGTCGGAACTCTGGAATACGTTCACGCGCTTTAAGTTGCTGTAATTCACTTAAAGTGAAGTCTTCTGTAAACCAACCCGTTAAGTCTTTACCATCAATATTTTTTGTTGTTTTACGGTCTGCAAACTGACTTAAAATGCTTACATTAGTTGTCCCGCCAATCTCATTTTCATGGCGAGTAACCAATACGCCGTCCTGTGTGGAAACAAGGTCAGGCTCAATAAAATCTGCACCATCATCAATAGCCTTTTGATATGAAGCTAATGTGTGCTCAGGACGTAAAGCGCTCGCGCCACGGTGGCCTACCACCAAGATTTTAGGAAGTTGATATTCAGGTGTGGTCGGTGAATTTTCAGTTTTATCGTCGTCATTACAACCCACCAAGCTAATTAAACTTAAGCATAAAAGTGCTTTTTTAAACATAATTCTACTCATATTGTTTTAGTCGAAACGTATTTAGTCTGATGATTGAACTTGACGTGATCATGAAGAATTCATGAATTTTCAGTGACACTTGTTAAAACCTTGTTTATGGGTTTGTAGGAAATTCCAGTTCTTGCTTTGTTTTTGTTCTAATTGCATTTATTGTGTTAATTCTACTTGTCTTTTTTATATCGCTCGTTGATGATCAAGAGGCCAAATTTGGCATTGCCACCTGTTAATTGACGACTTAATTCTGAGCAGCCATGCTATCTAAATTTTTTATTCAGCGCCCTATTTTTGCCAGTGTTCTAGCAATTATTGTTATGGCATTTGGTGTTTTCTCGGTGCTGAATTTACCCGTAGAGCGCTATCCTGATATTGCCCCTCCTAAAATTACGGTATCGGCAAGTTATAGTGGGGCAGATGCACAAACGGTTGAGCAAAGTGTTACTCAGATTTTAGAGCAGCAAATACAAGGTATTGATCACTTACTTTATTTCAGCTCTACCAGTGATTCATCGGGACGTAGTCGAATTACCATTAGTTTTGATAATGGAACCAATCCAGATACAGCACAGGTCCAAGTCCAAAATAGTATTAGTGGTGTCATAAGACGTTTACCAGATGAAGTACAACGCCAAGGGGTGACGGTGAGTAAGTCACTCGGTGATACTTTTATGGTGATAGGTTTATATGACTCGTCTGGTAAATCGGGAAATATCGAGCTATCGGACTATTTAACTACACATGTGGTCGATAACCTAAACCGTATTGAAGGGGTGGGTGAATCTGATGTTTTTGGTTCGCAATATGCAATGCGAATCTGGCTAAATCCAGAGAAATTAAAACAATATAATTTAATGCCAAGTGATGTTGCCAGTGCAATCACCGCTCAAAATACACAAGTTGCCGCAGGTGCAATCGGTGATTTACCTGTTATTGATGGACAATATTTAAATACTAAAGTCACTGCAGGTTCTCGACTAAAAACAGTCGAAGATTTTAAAAATATTGTAGTGAAAGCCAATCAAACAGCCAGCTATGTCTATTTAAAGGATATTGCTAGAGTCGAGTTGGGTGCAGAAAATTATCAATCTTTTAACACCATTAATGGCTATCCAGCCGCTGGTTTAGGTATTTCGCTATCTTCGGGCGCAAATGCGATTCAGACCTCTAAACTCATCCATCAAACTCTAGATCAGCTGACAACTAAATTACCTGCTGGCTATAAAATTGTTTATCCACGAGATAATACGCCGTTTGTTCAAGAGTCAATTAAGGAAGTCGTAAAGACGCTTATTGAAGCCATTATTTTAGTTATTTTGGTGATGTTCCTGTTCTTGCAAAGCTGGCGCGCTACACTCATTCCGAGTATTACCGTTCCTGTTGTTATTTTAGGAACTTTTGCTGTTTTATATGTGCTCGGTTTTAGTATTAACACTTTAACGTTATTTGCATTGGTACTCGCTATTGGTTTGTTAGTCGATGATGCGATTGTGGTGGTCGAAAACGTTGAGCGACTTATGCATGAACAGCATTTAACACCGAAAGAAGCAGCCATTGAGTCGATGGGAGAAATTAGTGGAGCTTTAATTGGGATTACATTGGTTTTAACTGCCGTTTTTATTCCAATGTCGTTTTTAGGTGGCTCAATTGGGGTAATTTATCGCCAGTTTTCTATTACTTTAGTTGCCGCTATGGCGTTATCGCTCGTCGTTGCCTTAGTGCTTACACCTGCGTTATGCGCTTTAATTTTAAAGCCTAATCCAGAGCCTATGCGTTGGGCGGTTTGGTTTAACAAAAAAATTGATCAACTTAAAAATCAATATATAAAAATCGTTCAAACAAGCATTCGCTACAGTAAATCGGTTGTGGTCATTTTTGTGGCTTTGATTGCTGTGTTTATGCTGTTTTATAGCGGTTTAAAAAGTGGATTTATTCCTAAAGAAGATCAAGGCATTTTAAGTGTTCAAATTAAGCTTGTTGATAGTGCACCAATTTCGCAAAGTCAGAAAATTGGAGAACAAGTCCGTCAATACTTCTTAACCCAAGAAGATAAGAATGTGGATTTGGTTTTGATCCGCTATGGTCGAAATTATTCTGGTACAGGGCAGAACTTGGCACAAGGATTTATCGCTTTAAAACCTTGGGATGTACGTACAGGTAAAGAAAATTCGGCTGAAGCTATACAAAAGCGTGCGATGAAATATTTTAGTCAATTCAATAATGCACAAATTAATGTGACATTACCTGCTTCAGTCAATGGTTTAGGCCAAACCGATGGTCTGGATTTATGGATTCAAGATTTGAATGGGCAAGGGCAAGATTTTCTAGATAATACCTTCCGTCAGTTGCAAACCCAGAGTAAAAGCTATTCAAGTTTTGAAAACTTTGATAAGCAGTCTACTAACAGTAAAGCAAACCTTAATATTAAGATTGATCAGAAACAAGCATTAGCAAATGGATTAGAGCTACCCGCAATTAACAGCACTTTGTCGAGTGCATGGGGTGGAACATATGTAAATGACTTTATTGACCGTGGTCGTATCAAGCGTGTCATGATTCAAGGTGATGCCCAGTTCAGATCAAAACCGGAAGATTTATATAATTGGTCTGTACGTAATAACCAAAATGAAATGGTACCTTTTAGCTCATTTGCTAACTTCAGTTGGGGCGGCGCTCCTGAAATTGTAAAACGTTATATGGGTTATAGCGCTTTGCAGTTACAAGCCGATGTGGCGAGTGGGAGCAGTTCGGGTCAGGCAATGAAAGATGTTGAACAACTCGTAAATCAGCAAAAAGACGTTGGCTTGGCATGGACAGGTTTATCTTTTGAAGAACAGAAGTCGACAAATCAGGCCGTCTGGTTATATTTAATTTCGGCAGGCTTTATCTTCTTATGCTTAGCCGCACTCTATGAAAGCTTAAGCATTCCTGCCGCCGTGATGACCTCTATTCCGCTTGGTGTAGGGGGAAGTGTCATCTTCTCTTATATTTTTGGTCTACCCAATGATGTGTATTTCCAGATTGCACTATTAACCACGATTGGCTTGTCTTGTAAAAACGCAATTTTAATTGTCGAGTTTGCAGCTTTGGCTCAGGAAAAAGGTAAGACTGCAATTCAAGCAGCTCTAGAAGGCGCAAGCTTACGTTTAAGACCGATTTTAATGACTTCTTTGGCTTTTGGTGCAGGTGTAATTCCTTTGGTCTTTGCACAAGGGGCAGGGGCTGTAAGCCGTCAAGAAATCGGTATTAGTATTTTAGGTGGCGTTATGTTCGGTACCGTACTGGTTCTGTTTTTTATACCAGTCATGTACGTGTTATTGCGTTCATTGTTTAGATCGAAAGCTGCTCGTTAAGTAAATAATTTAAAAAGAGGTATTAAATCAAGTATATTAAGATTAACTTCTCTTCATATATTTGATTTAGATGCCTCAAGAAAAAAAATTAACAGAGCAACAGGTTATCGCACTAGAACGAGATCTGGCCAAGTTCGCGACTATGATGGACAGCGCGGTTCGTATTCCTTTTACAAAGCAGGGCATTGGTGCCGATGCTGCACTGAGTACTATTCCGATTGCCGGTGATGTTGCTGGTTTCGTATTGACCTGTTATGCGATTTATAAAGCTAAACAAATTGGTGTACCTCAACATAAGCTAACGCCAGTCATCAAACTCGCTGTTGTTGATGCTGTAGTAGGCTTTGTTCCTGTGGCTGGAACTATTTTCGATATTTTTATACGCCCGAGTCGAAAAGCATTAGATGTGGTTCATACGCATATACGCGAAGAATATAAGATCCAAAGTGATATTCATGTCGTTCATCCATATTTACATGAAAAACTCGAAAAGAAGCAGCAGCATTCGGCTTTCTGGCGTAATTCTATGGTGAGTTGGTTATGGTTACATATACCCGATTTATTAGGTGCGTTTGTACTGCTTTTACTTGGCTTGGCTATTTGGTGGGGCGTAAGTTACCTGTGGGATCTCTATCAAGCCATGTAATAAAAAATAAAGCCTCCAGTTGGAGGCTTTATTTTTACATTAAACGTTTTATGGGCAATCTAATTGATGTAAAGCTGCCACACGTTGTTCAATTGTTGGGTGGGTTTGGAACAAAGCAGCTAAGCTGAAACCTTGTTCTTTACCTTCCGCAATTGCGAAAGCTTTCATTTCTTTTGGCATTTGATCTGGCATTTCAGTCTCAGCTTGTAGACGCAATAATGCAGAAATCATTGCTTGTTTACCTGCTAAACGTGCACCTGCTTCATCAGCACGGTATTCACGATAACGAGAGAACCACATCACAATGGCAGAAGCGAGAATACCAAAGACGATATCCAATACCATGGTAATAATGAAGTAACCCATACCAGGGGCTTCATCGTCTTGACGACCAAAGACATTACGGTCGATAAAGTCACCAACTACACGAGCAAAGAACATAACAAAGGCGTTTACAACACCTTGGATGAGCGCTAGGGTAACCATGTCACCATTCGCAACGTGACCAATCTCGTGCGCAAGCACTGCACGTAGCTCATCTTTGTTCATACGTTCAAGTAGACCAGATGAAACGGCAACTAAGGCATCATTTTTGTTCCAGCCTGTTGCAAAGGCATTGGATTGATATGATGGAAAAATACCAACCTCTGGCATGTTAATACCAGCGCGTTGAGAAAGTTCAGCGACTGTTTGCAATAACCAGCTTTCAGCTTGGTTACGAGGAGCATTCGGGTCGATCAGTTCTGTACCGGTCGTTTTCTTAGCCATCCATTTTGACATGAATAACGAGATTAAAGATCCCACCATACCAAACACAAAACAGATCACTAAAAGGTTGCCTAGATTCAAGCCACCCGCGCCATGGTAACTACCGACACCGAAGAGTGACAAAATAATGCCAGCTACAACCAGTACCGCGAGGTTGGTAAGCAAAAACAAACCAATCCGCATCATTGAGAAAATCCTCTTATAAATAAAATGTTATCTGATTTACAAATTTGAAATCATGAAGCTAATATGCGGGGCTTGGGGGAAAAATTCAAGAAAAAAATAAGGAATTGATACATTCTTTCATGTAGCAGAATGTACCTAAATTTAAAGAATAATTGGCTAAATTCGTCAAAATGGTAAAGATCAGGTAATAGATCATTACAATTTAAAATATCTGAACTTATCTAAATAGAACTGCGAGCCGCCGTTCTTCTTTACTGTTTATTCAATTCGTATATGGGCAATTGCTGTGGCATTATTGGTGACATAAGTGCCCGTTGGTGCATCGGTATAGGTACCGTCAGGTAAAGTCACGATTTGACGAGAAGATGAATATTTAGGTGATTGAGTCGTGATTTGAGCTGTTGTGTTTTCTGCCAAATTAGAAGGATGTGAAACGGTTTGTACTGAAGCATTAGTAAAAGATGAAAAACCTGAACCCGATGCATATAGGTTTTGGTATCGACTTGTTACACGGCGCACATAATCTTGTGTTTCACGGAAAGGGGGAATACCGCCATATTTATCGACATTACCTTCACCGGCATTGTAAGCCGCAAGTGCCATTTGCGTGTTTCCATTAAAACGCTTGAGTAACCAGCTTAAATATTTAGCGCCTGCAAAAATATTTTGTTGCGGGTCATAGGCGTTAGAGACATTAAAACGACGTGCAGTCGCAGGCATGAGCTGCATTAAGCCTTGAGCACCTACTGGCGAACGAGCTCTTACGTTAAATCCTGACTCGGTGTGCATAACGGCTTTAATTAGACCTTCTGAAACACCATGTTGTTGTGCAGCTTGTCTAATAATGTGGTCGAAAGCATTTTTATTCTTATTGTAGCTTGGCAAAACAGAAGCTTCGGATGCTCCCCAGTTTGTATAACTGTGAATATTACTATCTGGATAATAGGTTACTTTTACTTTTTTTAGAGAGTGATCATAGCTTTTTCGGTTGGTGAGCAATGTACTACCGTTTTTATCTTGGTAAATATACATTTGACCTGCTGAACTTGAAGTTATGCCGACCATCAAAGTGGTCATCCCCAGCGAACAAGAAATAAGAAATTGAACCGATTTTTTCATTTTATGTTATTCACAATTTTAAGGTACTCAAAACTTGCAAAAGAGTTTATCAAAAAATACAACTTAAAGAAGATTTGTGTAATTTTTTTTATTTCGACTCTTTCAAAAAATCAAGCTTATTTGTTCGAATGCTCATCAAAAAAAATTAAAAAATTTTTTTAAAATGATTCTATTGACTTGAATAACATGTTGATTATTAAAGGTAAAAAACATTGGTTAAAAAATGATCAATTTAAATAAAACCCTTAACAGAAGGTCAAAACAGTTTGTCAAGTACGAAGAAATCCACAATTTTATCCACAGGTTTTGTGGAAAACTGTGGAAAAGTCCAAAAAGTAAGCATTTTGCACAAAATTTGAACGCTTGAGTCAAAAATAAAGCATGTGTTTTGCATCATGCATGAGCAATGTGACGACTTCAAGAATTGAAACTATTCTTTTGATGCGATTCTCTTCTGAATCATATAAAATTGCGCGGTATTTTTATTTATGGGTATACCTCGTCTATGTACGCGCCAGTTGAGTCCAATCAGGGATTTAATTTTAAGCCTGAACTTCCAACAAGCTCGGCCTATTACCGTTTGCTCAAGAAGCTTCGCCGTCAAGTTGGGCATGCTATTCGTGACTTCAATATGATTGAAGATGGCGATAAGGTCATGGTGTGTGTGTCTGGTGGTAAAGACAGTTATACCTTGCTCGATATTTTGTTGCAGTTTAAGCGTATCGCACCGATTAATTTTGATGTGGTTGCGGTTAACCTTGACCAAAAACAACCAGGCTTTCCTGAAGATGTTTTGCCTCGTTATATGGAAGAGAACAACATTCCATATTACATTTTAGAAAAAGACACCTATACCATTACTAAACGTTTAACGCCGGAAGGTAAAACCTACTGCGCAGTATGTTCACGTTTACGCCGTGGTTCTTTATATGGCTTTGCACAAGAAATTGGTGCAACTAAAGTGGCTTTAGGTCATCACCGTGACGATATCATCGCGACGTTCTTCTTAAACCTATTTCATGGCGGTAGCTTAAAGGCGATGCCTCCAAAGCTTTTATCGTCAGATAAAAAGAACATTTTGATTCGTCCTTTGGCCTATGTTGAAGAAAAAGACATTATTAAATATGCCGAGTTACGTCAGTTCCCAATCATTCCATGTAACCTTTGTGGTTCGCAGGAAAACCTACAGCGTGCCATGCTTAATGAAATGCTACGTGAATGGGATAAACAATATCCGAAGCGCTTACACAGCATTTTCGGTGCGTTACAGAACGTATCTCCATCTCAGTTAGCGGATCGTGAGCTGTTCGATTTTGAAGCTCTAGACTCTCAGCGTGAGTTGGATATTAAAGATCCAGAAGAGCTTAAGAAACGTTTAGATGTAGTGAACTTAAGCTTTGCTGCTGAATAAACGCTAGCATAAAGAATGTTAAAGGCACTTTATAATCAAGTGCCTTTAATGTATCAAAATACTAAAAAATGAATGTTCCGTACAAAAAGTCATAGCCCAAAATTTAAATTACATGCTATAACAACCCACAAGCAGAATTGCTTCACATGATGTTGTCTGGATAGGCAACTAGAGAAATTGAACAAATAAATTTGAGGAAGAATCATGCCTGCATTTTTAACTGAAGATTGGTTTGCGACTGTCGAAAAATTAACTGCTGAAGCAGGTGATCTTAATTTGCCACCCGCTCTTGCGAATTTGGCAATTAATTTAGTAGTTACAGATGCTGCTGGAAATACCGAATTAGCTTTAGATGGGGGTAAAATCCAAAAAGGTTTGTCTTCAAATGCCAAAACAACTTTAAATATGGATGCTGAAACTTTACGTAAAGTATTCCTAGAGTTTGATATGGCTGCTGCTATGCAGGCATTCATGACTGGTAAAATTAAAGTTCAAGGCGATATGTCTCAATTGATGGCTCTACAAACAGCTAAGCCAAGCCAAGAACAAAAAGATTTGTTTAAGAAAGTATTAGAACATACTGCTTAAACTTAAAAGAATTCATATAAAAAGCTTACCCAAAGAGGTAAGCTTTTTATTTATACAAACAATGAATTTATCAACTTTTAAATAATAAAAATTAGATATTGATTCGTGTTTGCGCCGTTTTAATATGTTCAAGATAAGCACGAATACGAGTGACATATTGAACCGCTTGCTTATATCGACCATTTCGCATTTTGTTACTTTGCAAATAATCGTAGAGATTAACCCACTGATTAGGGTCTTTCCCTTGTGCTTGCAAACGCTTCTGAATCTGACTTACCGCACCCGGTCCCATGTTGTAGGCCACAAGCGCGTACCAGTTCCGATCAGGGAATGGAATATTATCAAATTCACTTAACATTAAATCGTAATACTTCGCTCCACCTTGAATGCTCTGAGTTGGATCACTACGATTGTTTACACCCATTGCTCGAGCAGTGCTATTGGTTAGCATCATTAAGCCACGCACACCTGTGGGAGAAACAGATTCAGGCTTTAAATACGATTCTTGATAACCAATTGCGGCAAGTAAATGCCAATCTAGATCATACTTCGCTGCACTTTGCTTAAAGCTCGCTTTGTAAATCGGTAAACGTGTGCTTAAGTCACGTTGAATGGTTGACCATGCTTCTGGTTTCACCACATTGCGATTATAAAAAGAAGCAAGCTGCTGGGTCACACCATTTTGCTTACTCTGGCATACAAAGCCACTGGCAGTCTGGGTGAGTGGGTCATCAGCCTGTTTAAATACCCAACTTAACTCTGGGTTTAAGCCATTTTTTTGCAAATTTGCTATATCACCACAACTTGCGGAAAACGACATCAAACCTTTGTTTTCGATTGTGCTTAAACCTGCTGTAGTCATTGCAAAGTTTGCTTTACCTTGCTGGACCCATCTAAGTGCGGTGGCATTGTCTGCCACGATTTTAAAGTCCAGCTTTACATTTAGGTTCTGTGCATAGTTACGTGCTAGGTCATAACCAAAACCATGTAAAAACTGATCTTCTTTAAAAACGGTCGTCGGGCTTTCTACCGCAACAACAGTTAAAGTGTTTGTGTTAACTACAGTATTGTACTGTAGGGTTTTACCTGCATTAAGACTATGAAATGGGAGTAGTATAGTACTGAGTGCAAGCGCTTTTAACGGGAGAGAAGAAAATAAAGAGTTAAGGCAAAGCCTCGACCCAGAACTTGAATTACTGTGCATGTTGTCTCCGCTACAGATAATTTATGCCCTAAAAGCCAGACAATAAGCTGCCATAACTTCTAAAAGTTGATAAATTCAATAAGGGGTGGGCAGTCATGACGTCATTCAAAATGACATGAAATGAAAAAAACAAACTGTGTAGAAAATCTACATAGTTTTCGAGTGGGTTAAAAAATGCTCAACATTTAATCTGCGCGCATCATAATATTGAAAAAAAGTAATGTCAAATTTTGTACAATTAAATCTTCGATATAACATCATAAACACATGAATTTCTTAAGGAAGAAAATTTATACACTTCTGATGTGAGAAAATAGGGTATAAAATGCTACATCTTGTAAGCGATATGTTGTTGAACAGTGGTTTTTAATCATGAAATCTAACTTAATCACACGGTCAGGGCATGACAAATTAGTTGCTGAATTAAAACAACTTTGGCATGAAGAACGACCTGAAATCACCAAAAAAGTAAACTGGGCTGCAAGCTTGGGTGACCGCAGTGAAAATGCGGATTATCAATACAATAAGCAGCTCCTTAGAAAAATTGATCGACGTGTACGCTATTTAGGAAAACGCTTAGAAGAATTAAAAATTGTTGATTACTCACCAGAGCAAGACGGCAAGGTTTACTTTGGCGCTTGGGTACAGATTGAAAATGAAGAAGGCGAGCAAAAAACTTTACGTATTGTAGGAATCGATGAAATTTATGATCATCATCCGCAACATATCTCAATTGAATCGCCAATGGCGCGCGCATTACTCGGTAAAGAAGTCGATGATGAGATCGAAGTGCACACGCCATCTGGGAAAAAGTTGTGGTATATCAATACAATTCGCTATGAAAAGACAGAAAACCCAGAAAATTAAACAGATTTGTTTTTATTTTGAGCGGTTGAATTAAAAATTAAATAAAAGATTTGCCAACTTGTGTTTTTGTTTATATTATAGCGCTCGTTGGAAGCGTGGCAGAGCGGTTTAATGCACCGGTCTTGAAAACCGACGAGGGTGTGAGTCCTCCGTGAGTTCGAATCTCACCGCTTCCGCCAAAATTCTTAAAAAGCCCTTGTTAATGACGAGGGCTTTTTTTTATCTATATTCTTTAGCGCATAATAAATATGAATTATGACTTTTATATTTAATAAAAACTTATGAAAAATTTAGATGGTTTACTCAGCAGAATTCAAGCAAAGACATTGAGTTTAGTTACCCATAGAGATGGAGCTACTGTATACAAAGCACAAACTACTCAAGGATATGTTTTTGTAAAAATCTATACACGTAAAGTAGATCATGAAAGATATTGTGAAATATTGGATGGGCTTAGAGCGTTTTCATTGGCCCCAAAACTATTAAATCAATTTGAATGGGAAAATTATTTTGTTGTTGTAATGAGTGCTTTAGAAGGGCAGCCAGTAAATAACATTTTAAAAAATTGTTCGAGAACAGAAAAATTATCCTTACTAAAAGAGGCAGGCGCATCTCTAGGAAGTTTTCATCGAGCGATTAGTTCTTCGCGTTTATTTGAGATGAAATTCTGGAAAGGACGAGATGACTCTTCAAAAGATCCAACTTTATGGAATGAACATCTAAAATTAATGACAACAAAATGGATGTCACGTATTGATCCCACTAAAGCTGACTATCAAGAATTTAGTTATGAGTTGAGTGAGTTGCTTTTATATTGCAAAGACTTGCGGGAACCAACCCAATTTAGTCTTTTGCATTGTGATTATATTGGTCGAAACCTTCTTGCAACTAGCTGTAATAAAATCTCTGGTATTTTAGATTATGAAGCGGCTCGTATTGGTGATGCTGTTTATGATTTAGCAAAGATCGTTTGGTTGGATATGGATTTCTCTGATTTAGAGTTAAGACATGCTTTTCTACAAGGTTGGGAAATGACTTATGGGGAAGTAGTACCTCAAAGGGAGTTTCTAACTTATGTCGGGATTCAATGCCTTGCAGCAATAGCATGGACAGATAAAAATGCGCATATTGAAGGTAATACTGTCTTTAGAGCGTCAGCAATTAAAGCATTAAAAATAGTCTTAGAAGAGTTGCAGATGTAGTTTTAGTAAATTTTTAGTTTTATTCATAAATATTGCTGATTCTTGATAAATATTTTTATTTTTTTAGAATGCATATTATTTTGATTTTAGAAGAAAATTACCAAATAACTCTCTACAGCCCCTAATGTATATTCTATTTATCTGAAAAATTTATACATATTAAGTACCTTTCCGAAAAGCAAACATGTAAAAAGTTATAAAATAGGCCGAGAAATACCCTTTTATAAAAACATGTCTTAAGCTTTCTTCAAAATAAAGAGGGTAACCTTTTCCTATGATAATGGAGAATAGAATTGAAAAACTCATAAACAAAAAAATATAGAAGACTTTTGAAAACATGATGTAGTTTTTAGAAAATTCTTTTTTATTAAAAAATAAATTTGTTATTTTTTCTGTAAGAAAAATTGAGACTAGACAAGTGAATATTCCCAATATAATACTAACTAAAAGTGTATTTAACATTTAAAAACCCTAATTTAAAGAATAATTTGATTTGGGTGTTTTCTGAAAAAAACATGAAATATGGGAAATTATAATTAACCATAATCTGAATTGTTTTGATCTAAAAAGAAAGAAAAGAATAATAACTTTCCCCCGATGTGTTTTCATAAAAAAAGATTCCGTTAGAATGATTATGTTAATACTTACAAGTAGGAGAGTATATGTTTGCTGAGTTTGGGGTAGTAAATTTTTGGACGTACCTACTTGGTACGACACTGATTGTTTTGATACCTGGTCCAGAAACAATGTTTGTTATTAAAACAAGTATTAGTGGTGGTATTAAACGGGGCTTTGCTGCAATATTTTCCATTCTCTTGAGTGACATGATTCTGGTTCTATTAGCATGGTGCGGAATTGCTGCGGTAATAAGTTCAACGCCAGCCTTGTTCAACGCTATCAAATATGCAGGTGCCGCATATCTTTTTTACTTGGGTATACAGACAATACGTGCCATTTTTAAGCCTAAGGTTGAAGTGAGCAAAGAAAGACAGATTGAAGCTGATGGTCGGGGTATTATAGGGCGAGGTATGTTGGTCACTCTATTGAACCCCAAAACATTGTTATTCTATATTTCCTTCTTTGCACAGTTCATTAACGTCCACGCTGAGCATTCTTGGGTAGCGTTCATTTTTCTTGCTGCTGTGATGTTCGTAATTACTCTCTTATATTTTGGATTTCTAGTTTTCTGTGGTGCATATTTGATTAGTCGTCTTAAAGGTAACCGCAGATTATCCGCTATCGGAAATACGTTGGTAGGTATATTTTTCATTGGGTTTGCAGCTCGACTTGCAAATACCACATCATAATCACAAAGAACACGGCTGTATTTATTTTCCCTTTATAAACCCCAATTTAACAATAACCAACTCATTATTTATCCTTACTTTTTAATGATCTAATTTAAAACAAATGTCATTTTGTGTGCTTGACTGCTAAAGGGCAGAGCACTATCCTTTGCCTGCTGGCCTACATTGCCAGTCGGTCGTCGCAGACCGCATAATAACTCCCGCATCAGAGTCATTCCTTCTGAGGAATAGTCTTGTGTGGTAGCTACTCGTCCCTTTCCCGTAGCGGTAGGACGGGAGAGGGACACCTTCGGGTGTGCTAGTTTGAGTTATTACTAGTCTGCGAACCCTTTCTCGTTCTGCCACCATAATTCTATAAATGTCTGGCGGAACTCCCAAAATAAAAAGGAGTTGGCTTTGCACATCCATTATTTCTTGGCAGCCTTTGCCAGAGTCTATATCGACACAACTTAAACGTTAAAGCGGTTTGATTGCCAATTGGCTTTTCAGGCTTTAAATCGTCACGATTAAAACTTAGCAACAATAAAACTTGAGATGTGCCAAGCACAGTCTTTATAGGCTTTGCTATGCCTTTTTTCTCCCAAAAAAAGCAAAGGTTTTTATATCTCTTTTATATACAACAAAAATTTATTTTATAACGGTAAAACTATGCCATATGTAGATCTCCCATTTCGTGCTTTAAGCGTGCTTCATACTTCCCGATATCTTTTTAATAAATATGGCTTCCATAAGGTCGGGGTAGATCGAATTATCGAATCAGCAAAAGTGCCTAAAGCGACTTTTTATAATTACTTTCACTCAAAAGCACGACTTATTGAAATGAGTTTAACCTTTCAAAAAGATGGCCTTAAACAAGAAGTGCTTTCAATTATCTATTCATATCGTGAACTTATGGTGTTTGATAAACTCAAAAAAATTTACTTTCTGCATGCCAATTTAGAAGGTCTTTATCATTTGCCATTTAAGGCAATTTTTGAAATTGAAAAGCTTTATCCTGCAGCCTATAAAGTCGTAATTGACTATCGAAATTGGTTTATTAATGAAATTTATAAATTGCTTTTAACGGTAAAACTTACGGCTACACTTGAAGATGCTCACATGTTTTTGTTTGTGATTGATGGGGCTATGGTTCAGCTTTTAAGTGAAAATAAAGTCGATGATCGAGAGCGGTTGTTAGATTATTTTTTAAAGCAGACTATGTCGATGTAGAGAAGATATTTCTAGATTGGTTTTTTTAAAGCTTATCAAAAGATGGGCTTTTTTATTCTAAAACTGACCGTAATTATTGATTGGCCGCTTATAACGGCAACTACTCAATAAGGACAATAGATAATTACTTAAAGTGACAAAGATTCATAAAAAAGGGGAACAAAACTAAAATTTTTAATCATTCTTAAAAGTTATATATTAAAAAACTTAAATTTATGTATTGATTTTTTGATTTTTTTGGGAACTTATTTATGAATAAAAAGCACATTATTTTGTCTGCAATCATTGGTTTATTAGTGGGTGGTTTAGTAGGTTTCAATAGCGCAAAATAAGTTAAATTTTGTGAAAGAGCTGCACTTATTGCATTAAATCAAGCCCGTCCAATAATCACTATTGACGGGCTTTTTATGTTTTTATTTTAACTCGGGGTATTTATGAAATTTCTTCCTTTAATTTTTATATTTTGTGTTTTTTCAACGAGTTGTACCACATTGAAATCACAAAAAAATCATGAGACAAATGAATGTCTACGTTTTAGAAGCATGATGGTAGATTTGTTAGAACCTGCCGCACTTTATGCATTACAAGAAGCATGTATTAACTCTAAAGCTAGAAATCCCTAATTCTCTATTAAGTGCTTTATTAGAAATTAAAAAATAACTCTATACACTTATATCGAGAACTTGTAATGAAAATGAAATTTATTGCGTATGACCCCAATACTGGTCAAAAAATTAAATTAATCGAGTATCGGTTTAACGAGAGAGGGAAAGCGACTAAATACTATAGTGATGAGCACGGTAATTTTGTTTATAACCCACTCGATAAACAATTATTTGAGCGTGATTGTTATGCTTCAGTAATGAAGGTCATTATTGCCAAAAGAGATTATTACCTGATAGGCGAATGTTAAAAATAGTTTTTGACTTACAACCAATGATAAAAAACTCTACAGTCTTATAAATTGTATTTCAATCAAGATTAATGTAGGTTGATATTGCTAGGCACCCAAATGCTTAGAATTTCAGGTTTTGTGAATTTCACAAAGTTCATTTCTAAATAGGAAATGAGCTTTTTTTATTTTTATGCTTTTAACATAGTGCATTGTATTTACTATATTTTAATTAAGTTATGGTTATGTATAGAAAGCTTTAATACTTGATTTGAAATGACAGAATTTAAACAATCACTAATGATCTTATACGCTCCAATAGTTATAGTACAAACAAAATATTGTGAAGTGTAATACAAGTATGAAATATTTACCTTTTCTACTCATTTGTGGTCTTTTTACTGGTTGCGCAATGACTGGTAAAAACTCACCGCAAGAGACCAGTGAATGCATGAATTATAGAAGCATGATGACTGCCCCAATGGTGCCATCAGCTTTAGATGAGCTTAAAGAAAAATGTATTAAATCGAAAGCTCGTTAAATTGAGTTTGCTTAGGCGAGTTAAGAATATTAGCTATTACGCAATGTCCTCATAATGGCTAATTTTCAGCGGCTTTTACTTACATTCTTAGATAGGGTAGACTTTTTGGCCTTTTCTTTGTACTCAAGTGATAAGAGCGTGTCTATTTCAAATTGCTTAAAACTAATTTTTCTCATTACTACAATTCATCTTACCGCTTGTGCATCGTTATCATTGGAGTCTAAATATCCAAGCTACGAGCAGAAATTTACTAGTAAGGTATTACAAGAAGACAATATTATTGGAGTAGGCGAGACAAAATCTAAAAACCAACAATCGTCTGGTGCTCTACTTATCGGTGAGAAATTTAATTATCTACTTACCGAAGGTGGAACTGACTTATTAAAAATTATGCAAAAGTTACCTAACCAAGATCGTGTTCTACTTAATAAATTACCGCTTGAGCTAGATATTTATGATGAAAATGTTTTTTATGGGCACATGCATTTTTATCATCCAGTGCCTGTGAGTCAATTGAGTAATACGAAGAAGCAAGAGCTGCTTGCGTTGGGTTTTCTAGAAGAATCTATACAGGTGAAGAACCAAGAGAAAGGAATATATTTAAGTAGAAATATTGGTATACAAGGTTCTATTTATGAAGGCACAAAACAGAAGAGCCAGTTATCGTTAGCGGGTTCTATCCCAATTGTACTTCAAGAACAGCGTTTAACTACCGAAGAAAATAAAAGTAATGCTTTAAAGAAAAAGCTACTGTCTCCACTAGCACTCGGCTTGGATATTATTACTTTACCGATTCAATTAGGTGCAGAGAAACTTTCTAAAAAATAGTTTAGAAGCATATTTATAAACGATTTTAAGTGGGTTAATGGCAAAGCTTTCAACTATGTATATTAAAAGTTAAAAATAGTTGAAAGCCTAAAACTTTAATAACTTAGAATGTATTTTTAGTAATTACATCATCGTAAGGAAGTTTGCCCACACGTGGGTAAGGCTGAGAAGCTGACTTACCAACTGCAATCATTAAACACACCACGTGATCTTCAGGTAAGTTAATCAGTTTCGCCATCGCATCAAAGTCAAAACCATCCATAGGGCAGCTATCTAAACCATGCTCTTGAGCAAGCAGCATTAAGGTTTGAGCAAAGATACCCGCACTACGCATAACTTCATCACGTTGGGTTTGTGGACGGTCACGGTAATATTGGTCAATCGCGCCAACCATAATATTTTGAACTTCCGGAGTCGCTCCATCCCATACACGTTTAGCATCAGCTTCCCATGTACTTACTTTTGCGCATAGTGCAATCAGTAATGATGACTCTGTAACTTGTGGTTGGTCCCAAGCAATGGTACGGATTTTTTGTCTTAACTCAGCATCTTCAATGATGACTGGACGCCAGTGTTGTAAGTTAAAAGCGCTTGGGGCATTTGCTAAAACTTCTTGTAATAATTGCTTCTTGTCATCATCAGAGATTTGAAAAGCAGGGTCGAAGCGTTTAACTGCGCGACGGTTACGGATGGCATCAATAACATTCATAAGATTTTCCTACTTAAGAGGGGGTAGCGATACTAGTTAATTTTATAACGTTGAGCTACATCAGCCGAAGAAAAGTTTGGTAGTAATGTAATACGTAATTTTTCAAAATTATTCCATTGATTTTCGTCTTTCAGCACAGGAATTGTAATTGTTTCTTTACGGTCAAAACCAATCAGAGCTGCATCTACCAAATCATTGACCTCCATTAATGGCGGTATTTGGCTTAAATCTATACCTGAACGTTCCCAAATTTCGGTTTTAGTGGCAGAAGGCAATACGGCTTGCACATGCACGCCATAATCTTTTAATTCTAAATATAAACCTTGGCTAAAATATTGGATGAAAGATTTACTTGCACCGTAAATGGTAGAACCAAATTCAGGCGCTAGTCCAAGCACAGAACCTAAATTGATAATAGCGCCTTTACCTTTGCGTATAAGTTGCTGGGAAATTGCATGAGATAACCGAACAACTGCAGTCATATTTAAAGTCAGAAGTTTTTCAATCTCATGACGATCTTGAGTTAAAAAGTTTCCACTAAGGGCAATTCCTGCATTGTTGATTAAAATTTCAATATCAGCATCGTTTTTGAGTACATCTTCAATTTTACTAATGTCTTGATCTTTTGATAAATCGGCTTGAATGAACTCGACCTGTACACCGTATTTTTCTTGAAGATCTTTTGAAATCCTATCTAAGCGGTTTGTGTCCCGTGCAACCAAGATTAAGTGATAGCCACGTTGAGCAAATCGATCTGCATAAACAGAACCAATTCCTGACGAAGCGCCTGTAATAAGTACTTTTGATTGAGCTGACATGTGATATCTCTACGCTTTAATTTTTAGATGATGATTATAATCTAAAATATACAGGTTTTGATGTCAATCATAATCAATGTATAATTATAATGAACAGGGTGAATAAAAGTGGGTGCGCCATCATGAAAGTCAGTAAAACTCAGGTAAAAGAAAACCGAGATAAAATTGTTGAAAAGGCGACTCAACTGTTTCGTAGCAAAGGCTATGACGGCGTCGGCATTGCCGAGTTAATGTCTAGCGCAGGCTTTACCCACGGTGGGTTTTATAAACATTTCAGCTCGAAAACAGACCTTGTTTCCATTACCGCCAAATATGGTCTTGAGCAGGTTTTAAAAAGAATAGAAGGTCTAAACTTAACTCAATTTATTGAAATGTACGTATCTCGTACTCATCGAGACAATCGAGATCAGGGTTGCACTTTAACAGCACTATCTTGTGATGCCGCAAGACAGCCAGATGAAGTGAAAGTCGAATTTGAACAGGGCGTCGAGCAGCTTATTCAGTTCATTATGAATGAACGAGCAAAACAAGCTTCTTTAGAAACGGCAGAGTTAAGAAAGCAAGCCATTAATATTCTTGCCCAGTCTGTAGGAGCAATTGCTTTATCTCGCGCATGCCCCGATCAGTCTACGCTTAGCGATGAAATATTAGAAAGTTGCAGAGAGAGCCTGTTAAAGTTAGCTGATTAAGCTTTTTTATTTTTTAAACTTGTTTGGCTAAATTGAACTAGTCTCGCAATATCTACTGTTCGCTCATATATCAGTTCGGCTGCATGTTGGCAGGCGTGTTCTAATGTAATTGGACCATTGGCCAGTGAAAAAGCAGCCGTAACGCCGTGCTCATAAAGCGCTTGGTAGCCTTCACCTAATGTTCCTGCAATGACAATAACAGGAACGCCGTGAGCTTTGGCAATTTGACTCACCCCAAACACTGTTTTGCCACTTAAGGTCTGTTGGTCAAATTTACCTTCACCTGTAATGACCCAATCTGCATTTGAAATTTTATGGGCCAGTTGGTTAAGTTCGGCGACAACTTCAACTCCAGCTTTAAAATCCGCATTTAAATAACTTTTGGCTGCAAAACCTAGACCACCAGCAGCACCAGAACCCGCTTCATCTCGTTTGTCGTAACCCAAAAGGTGTGCAGAGACATCGGCAAAATGAGAAAGCGCTTCATCGAGTAAATGGACTTGAGCAGGAGAAGCACCTTTTTGTGGACCAAAAATATGTGATGCGCCGTTTGCGCCGCAAAGTGGATTAGTTACATCGGCAGCCAGTAAAAACTGTGTGTGCTGAATACGTGAGTCGAAATGTGTTAAATCAACTTTTGAAAGATGACTAAGGGCAAGACCGCCAGCAGGCAAAACGTTTTGGTTAGCATCGAGCAAAACTGCACCTAAAGCACTGAGCAATCCTGTGCCACCATCATTGGTGGCGCTACCGCCCACAGTTAGAATGATGTCTTTTGCACCTGCATCTAAAGCATCCAAAATGAGCTGGCCCGTTCCAAATGTTGTGCTGTGGCAGGCATCACGTTGTGAAGGCGCTATTAACTGTATGCCGCTCGCTTGAGCCATTTCAATCATGGCGATGCTTTGATTTTCTAACCATCCCCATTTAGCTTGAACAGGCTGACCTAATGGCCCGACCACGGTTTTTTCACGCCATTGACCACCGCAGACTTCTAAAACAGCTTCAATGGTTCCTTCGCCACCATCTGCCATAGGACATAAAATCGTTTCAGCATGGGGGAAAACTGCTTGCCATCCTTTGGCAATTGCTTGAGCTACGTTTAAAGCAGATAAGCTGTCTTTAAAAGAGTCAGGGGCAATAATGACTTTCATAAGCACTCTAATTCTGATGGATTTTTAATTGATTTATACTGCTTAATACGAAAAAAGCATAGATAAAACCAAATCAGAGTCAATTTGAAAAATCGGTCTAATCTGTTAAAAATGAAAACTAATAATAATGTTTTTATCTGTAAAAAACACATCCAATAAATTTTTAATTATTTGTTATATATAATTTTTTTAAAATAATACTATTGGACTGAATTATTGTAATTGTAAAGAATATGGCACATATTATAAGCAGGGTTGAGCCAGCTTTTAAAATATTGTGAATAAGATAAAAAGCGTACTCTCCTGACCAGCTAAACAGCAGATCGCCTAGATATAACCATAATTAAATTGTGATTTTATTGAATCTGTTGAGTGTGTAAGAAGAAATAAGAGGATGAAAAAGTGGATAATTCAGAAGAACAAAAGCACATACAGGAAAATAATGGCTTTGCGCGAATTGAGCCATATACTCATCCTGCTGGCGGTTGGGGAGCGCTTCTTAGTGTTGCTCGAAACTTAAAGCGACAAGATATTTTAAAAAAAGGTTCAATTACCTTACTCAATATTAACCAGCCTACAGGTTTTGACTGTCCCGGTTGTGCATGGCCAGAAAAGAAAGATGCTCATGCATTTAACTTCTGTGAAAATGGCGCAAAGGCAGTGGCTTTTGAAGCGACCAGTAAAACCGTTACTCCTGAATATTTTGCAGGTCACACTGTTAGTTGGTTATCAGAACAAAGTGACTTTTTTCTAGAAGACTTAGGCCGCTTGACCGATCCAGTCCGCTACGATGCTGCAACCGATAAATATATTCCTATTTCATGGGATGAAGCATTTCAGATTATTGCGAAACACCTCCATGCGCTAGACCACCCAGACCAAGCTGCGTTTTATACCTCTGGTCGTGCCAGTAACGAAGCGGCATTTTTATATCAATTGTTTGTGCGAAGCTTTGGTACAAATAATTTTCCAGACTGTTCGAACATGTGCCATGAAACCACAAGTGTTGGCTTACTTGACTCGATTGGTTTAGGAAAGGGCACCGTTACCCTAGAAGACTTTGATTTGGCTGATGCAATTTTCAGTTTTGGACACAACCCCGGAACCAATCACCCGCGTATGTTAGGTACTTTACGAGAAGTGTCTAAACGTGGCGGTAATATTGTTGCGATTAACCCGATTAAAGAGCGAGGTCTAGAGCGCTTTCAAGACCCGCAAGCACCGCTTGAAATGATGACCAATGGTAGTACACCAATTAGTCGCTATTATTTCCAACCTAAAATTGGTGGTGACTATGCGCTAATGTTAGGGATTTTAAAGCACTTAAATGAGTGGGATAAAAAAGCACTCGCTTCAGGTAAACCTAGTGTTTTTGACCGAAACTTTATTGCGGTTAATACAGTCGGTTTTGATGAGATGATTGCTGTGATCGATAGAACTGAGTGGGAAGATATTTATAAACACTCGGGGCTATCACCAGAGCATTTAGAAAAACTCGCCCAACTGTTTTTAGAGTCCGAGCGCTCAATTTTCTGTTGGGGAATGGGTATTACTCAACACCGCCACGGAACAGCCAATGTACATATGTTAGCCAATTTATTATTGGCGCGTGGTCAAATTGGTAGACCGGGTGCAGGGCTTTGTCCAGTTCGTGGACATAGTAATGTGCAAGGTGACCGCACCATGGGTATTAATGAGCTACCTAGTCCTAAATTACTCGACAACATTGATCGCGTGTTTGGAATTAAATCACCAAGAAAAAATGGATATGGTGTGGTCGAAACCATTAAAGCCATGGCTGAAGGTGAGGTCAAAGTCTTTATTGGTTTAGGTGGAAACTTTGCTGTTGCAACGCCCGATACCACCTATACGCAAGAAGCGCTTAGAAAGTGTGATTTAACTGTTCATGTTGCCACCAAGTTAAACCGTAGTCACTTGGTGTGTGGTAAAGATGCGCTCATTTTGCCATGTTTAGGTCGTACTGAAATTGATGAGCAGCTTCATGGTCCGCAGGCCATTTCTGTCGAAGATTCGATGAGTAATATTCACTTGTCGGCCGGACGTAATACTCCAATTTCTGAAAATATTTTGTCTGAACCAGACATTGTGGCAAGAATGGCTGAAGCGGTGCTGCCAGACAGTAAGATCAAATGGAAATGGTACATTGAAAGTTATGACCGTATTCGTGACTCAATTGCCGATGTGTTTGACGAGTTCCATGATTTTAATTTACGTGTCTATAAACCGGGTGGTTTCCACCTAGAGCATCCGGCCAATCAGCACATCTGGAATACAAAAAGTGGCAAAGCGCAGTTTATAATTACACCGCTGAGTGAAGTCTATGCCGATAAAGAACATCAATATGCTGCTGCATATACCGAGAGTAAAGTTTATACCTTAATGACCACTCGCTCTCATGACCAATACAACACGACGCTTTATGGTCTCGATGACCGTTACCGTGGGGTGTTCGGTCAGCGCCGTGTGTTATTTATGAATCAAGCCGATATTGATGAAGCTGGTTTTGAAGCAAACCAGTGGGTTGATATTGAAAGTGTTTTCTCAGATGGTGTGAAGCGTATTGTGCACAGTTTCCGTATTGTGCCATACAACATTCCACGTGGCAGCTTAGCGGCTTACTATCCTGAAACTAATCCTTTAGTGGCCTTAAGCAGTCATGACAAATATGCCAAGATTCCGGCTTCCAAAAGTGTGCCGGTGATTTTGCATCCCGGTAATGCACCAGAGCACTTCAACTTGGCAACGGCAGTTGACCCTGAAGATGCAGATAGAAAAGTAAGCAGCCTTTAAATCAAAGGCGATATTAACAATATCATCTCAACAAGTGGTGCTATTCAAAGCGCCACTTCAAGATAAAGGAAATTATTTTGACACCAGATTCTTATGGGGTTGAAACATTACAAGTAAAGCGGTTTAAGAAAGCCGAGTCTAAAAGTGTTTTAGATCATATTGTTCAAGAGCATCCGATTGCTTTGGTATATAACGGTATTTCTCATGCGGTGATGATGGCAACACCGACCGATGTCGATTTATTTGCCAAAGGTTTTAGCCTTTCCGAAGGAATTTTAACGAGCTTAAAAGAACTATATGCCATTGAGGTTCATCAAAGTGAATTGGGCATTACGGTTGAAATGACCATTTCATCCAGAGCTTTTGCTGCCTTAAAAGAAAGACGACGTATGTTGGTGGGGCGTACAGGTTGTGGTTTATGTGGTATTGAAAGTTTAGAGCAGCTTCAGCTCGACATTTCTAAAATTACCATCGAACCTTCCAAAGAGTGGCTCGAACAAATTCCAGTTGCGATTTCTCAATTAAAAGATCAACAAAAAATTACTGCCTTAACAGGTGGAGCACATGCCGCAGCTTGGGTGGTTGAAGGCAAAATTATGGCTTTATTTGAAGATGTTGGCCGTCACAATGCCTTAGATAAATTGCTGGGTTATTTAGCTCAAGAAAACTACGACACCAGTTTAGGTTTTGTTGTTATGACCAGTCGTGCAAGCTATGAACTGATACGAAAATGTGCCCAGCTTAATATTGGTTTATTGGCTTCAATTTCTGCTCCAACCAGCATGGCTATTAGGCTCGCAAAAATATCTGGCTTAACATTGGCAAGCTTTTGTCGCGGAGATGATTTTGTTTTATATACATGAGCACAGTGCTTTAAAATATTGATGAAATAAGTTCAAATCAAAAATAATGGCAATATACATTTCTATTTTGCCTAATTTTAAGTTAAGCACGAGCTTTATACTTTATGATCAGATGTATGTAGTTCAGAGTGTGTCCCAATGGCTTGGTTGCAGTCTTTAAAAGATTGGGCAAAACGTCTAAAAAAACAAATTATTATGCTTTGGTTTGCATCAAAGCATCCTCAAATGCCGTGGTTACCCAAAATTATTGCTGTGGTGGCTGTGGCTTATGCTTTTAGTCCGATCGATTTAATTCCAGACTTTATTCCCATTTTAGGATTTATTGATGACGCTTTAATTCTGCCTATACTGATTTGGTTAGCAGTTCGATTTACGCCTAAACAAGTCATTTTTGATGCAGAACAACAGGCTGAAGAATGGCTAGAACAGCAAGAGCGTCGACCTCAAAATTATTTGGTTGCCGTACTCATTATTTTAATTTGGATAACTTTGGCAATAATGGCTTATTTCTATTTTGGTGGTGGGTTGTAATTTAAAAACCATCAAAGTTTAGAATCGTAAATTTAAAGGCATTAACATTGTGCTTTGCTACAACTCAAAGGATAATAACGTTTTTATAAGCTATGGGTTGCAGACAATGAAAATCGTCGCAGATGAAAATTTGGCATTTACCGATTACTTTTTTTCTGAGTTTGGCGATATTCAACACAAAGCAGGGCGCACTTTAACTCATGCAGATGTTAAAGATGCTGAAGCATTATTAGTTCGTTCAGTCACCGCAGTGAATGAAAATTTAATTGAAAACACAGCATTAAAATATGTGGGCAGCGCGACAATCGGCACTGATCATTTAGACATTGCGGCTTTAGAAAAACAAGGTATTACGTGGGCCAATGCCGCAGGTTGTAATGCACAGGCTGTGGCTGAATATGTCATTACTGCTTTACTTCATTTAGATGAGAGCCTTTTAGAACCACAAGAAAAATTTACGCTAGGCATTGTTGGTCTTGGAAATGTCGGTAAGCGTTTGGCCTATATGGCCCAGTTACTTGGTTGGAATGTGATTGGTTTTGACCCATATGTGCATTTAGATTCAATTGAAAATGTAAACTTTCAAACTTTGTTGCAACAAGCCAATGCGATTTCAATACATGTACCTTTAACCAAAAATGATGAACATGCCACATATCATCTGTTTGATGAAAAAGCTTTTGCAGCGCTTCAACCGAACACGATTTTAATTAATAGTGCACGTGGCCCAGTCGTTAAAGAAGCCGCTTTAATCGAAGACATTCAACGTACTCAGCGTAAAGTCGTGCTTGATGTATTTGAACATGAACCCGTCATCTCTGAGGAACTTATAGATATGTTGGCTTTAGCAACACCGCATATTGCAGGTTATAGCTTGGAAGGTAAGGCACGCGGTACGCAAATGATTTATGAAGCGTTCTGCCAAAAGTTTGGATTCGATATAAATAAACGTTTCGAAACTCAGTTGCCTGTATGTGACGACTATTTTTCAGGAAATGATTTAAAAGCAGTGTTAAAGCAAAAATTAGCTCAGATTTATGATATTGCTCAAGATGATGTCAACATTCGTGCCTGCATTAAAGATGGTAAAGTAGAGCAAAAAGCATTTGATTTATTACGTAAGAATTATCCGCTGCGCCGTGAATGGGCAGCACATGGGGGACTACAGGCATGAGTTTAAGTTATCAACCTACTTGTTCAATTGATGCTTTAAAGGCTCGTGCTAAGCTTTACACTCAAATTCGTCAGTTTTTTGCTGAACGTGATGTGATGGAAGTCGAAACACCCATTGTTTCACAAGCAGGTGTCACCGATGTACATTTAGCTTCTGTTCAGGTTTTACGTCATATTAATGGCAAATTGCGAACTCAATATTTACAAACGTCACCAGAGTTTGCCATGAAGCGTTTGCTGGCAAGTGGCAGCGGGCCAATTTATCAAATCTGTAAGGTTTTCCGAGACGATGAACACGGGCGTAAACACAATAGTGAATTTACCATGCTTGAATGGTATCGTCCGGGTCTAGACTTAAAAGCTTTAATGCATGAAACCGCTGATTTATTGCAAACCTGTTTACAGCACCGTTTTGGTGAAGTTCGTCCGTTTATTTTAAGTTATAAACATGCTTTTCAGGACCGCTTGGACATTAACCCGTTGCAGGCCACTTTAAAGCAACTCAAAGATACGGCAAATCGTGTGGGGTTAAATCTTGATTTAGGCGATGACCGTTTAGCTTATATGGATTTGTTGTTTTCTCATTTTGTTGAGCCAAGTTTAGGTTTTGATGCGCCTGTCTTTTTAACTGACTTTCCGCCAGAAATGGCCTCTTTGGCGAAAGTGAAACTAGATGAAGATGGGGAAGAGGTTGCAGCACGGTTTGAGGTTTATATTGAAGGGTTAGAGCTTGCCAATGCATACGATGAATTACTTGATGCAGACGTGTTGCGTTCACGCTTTGAAGCAGACAATGCAGAGCGTGCTAAACAAGGCCTTCATGTCATGCCATTAGATGAACATTTATTATCAGCGTTACCTCATATGCCGGAATGTTCTGGTATCGCTTTAGGTGTAGACCGTTTACTCATGGTTGCCACAGATCAGGTCAAAATTGAAAAAGTAGTTACCTTTCCAGCAGAAATTGCCTAAAACTGACAAATAAAAAAGCCACAATATTGTGGCTTTTTTATTTAAGACGGATTCAAATTAAGCTTGTTGAATACCAGCAACGACCCAGTCTTGCTGAGAACCAACTGGCTTAACAAAGTGCCAGATTTCAGTAAACGGTTGTGGCAAGCTGTTTAAATCTTCACTTACTGTACCAGTGAAGCGTACGCTTACTACGTATTGACCATTTTCAGTCGCACTGTCTACAACCATCGCATTCAAGTTACTAAATTCAGCAACGTCTTGATCTTGGTTTTCCATAATGTCGTTATACATAGAACTATAAAGTTCTGGTGTTAAGTAACGGCGAATCTCTTCAATGTTACTTGCAGTATTCATCGACTGGATGTGATTAAAACGTTGACGTGCAATACGCAAGAACGCAGCAGGCTCAGTACCATCTGGAAGTTGATTGCCATTGCTCGTTGTTGCACCACCAAAAGGCGCTTGGGTTGCTGCACCGCCACCCACAGATTGACCAAAGATATTTGTATTATCTCCAGCATTACGTGGAGCAGCTTGTGGTGCAGCAGAACGGCCAAATGGGTTTTGACCGTCATTATTTGGTGCGTAAGGGTTGTTACCCGCTAATTTTTTTTTTGATCCCAATTTACGGAATACAAAGAAAGCGAGAGCTGCGGCAAGTAAGACCCAAATCCAGCCAGGGATTCCACCTTTTTTCTCTTCTTGGGCTTGAGCAGCTTGTTCATTTCCAGGTTGTGTTGCTTGCTGTTCAGTTGATGTTGATTTGTCATCAGCTAAAGCATTTGCTGCAACAGCACCTACGGCAGCACCAGCTACACCAGCCGCAACCATTGAACCTACGCCTGGACCTGATCTTTGAGGTGCCGTAGCAGGTTGTTGAGCAGGAGTCACTTGACGAGGTTGTTGATAAGACTGGCTTGAAGTAGTAGAACGTGCCATACCGTGGCTTTTACCACCACCTGCACGTTTAGCTTCAGCAAGAGGAGAAATTGCTAAAGCAGCCATTAAAATACCGGTAATCAAGCCACGCTGGTGTACTTCCATAGGAAATTCCTGTTTAAAGTTAATTTGTAATAGTATTTATGCAGGTATTTACTCTAAATTTCAACCTTAAAAGTATGTTTTTTTATGTCAATTCATCACTGAGTTGCATCGCTTCGGTCAACGCTTCATGCAAGCGGGCAACGGCAATGACTTGAACGCCCGGAATTGCTTTTTGAGGGGCGTTTCCTCTTGGTAAAATGACATATTTAAAGCCATGTTTTGCAGCTTCTTTTAAACGCTCTTGTCCGTTAGGAACTGGGCGAATTTCACCAGAAAGACCAACTTCACCAAAAACTGCAAGCTGTTGAGGCAACGCTTTAGTGCGCAAACTTGAAGCACATGCGAGTAAGACAGCCAAGTCAGAACCTGTTTCGGTAATTTTTAAGCCACCTACAATGTTGACATACACGTCTTGTCCAGTAGTTTGAACACCGCCATGACGATGCATTACAGCAAGCAGCATATTTAAACGGTTTTGCTCAAGACCCAAAGCAACACGTCGTGGTTGTCCTTGAGCATCATCAACTAACGCTTGTACTTCAACTAAAAGCGGGCGAGTTCCTTCACGGCTAATCATAACAATTGAACCGGGAATCGCTTCATCATATCGACTTAAGAAAATGGCAGAAGGGTTGGCAATTTCACGTAGGCCTTTATCAGTCATGCCAAATACGCCAAGTTCGTTCACTGCACCAAAACGGTTTTTAACTGCACGAATCATGCGATAACGAGAGTCTGATTGGCCTTCAAAGTAAAGTACGCAGTCCACCATATGTTCTAAAACACGTGGGCCTGCTAGTGCACCTTCTTTAGTCACATGACCAACAATGAAGAGTGCCGTGCCACTATTTTTTGCATAGCGGGTTAATAAAGCGGCAGATTCACGAATTTGTGAAACACCACCCGGAGCAGATTGGAGGGTTTCTGTATAAAGTGTTTGAATCGAATCTAGAATAGCCACTACAGGTTTTTCTTGTTCTAAAACTTCGCAAATTCGTTCTACACAGGTTTCCGCCATGACTTTTAATTGGTCAGTAGGTAAGTCAAGGCGTTGAGCACGAAGCGCAACCTGAGACAAAGATTCTTCACCGGTAATATAAAGCGCAGAGCTTTTTGCGCTTGCCATATGAGTTGCGGTTTGTAAAAGAATGGTCGATTTACCAATACCAGGGTCACCACCAATCAGCACAACAGAACCTGTCACCAAACCGCCACCAAGTACACGGTCAAATTCGCTAATCCCTGTAGGTAAGCGGGTTTCATGCGAAACTGAAACTTTATTTAATGTTGTAATATTCGCGACTTGACCGGCATAGCCTCCAATTTTTGGACGTGCACGGTGAGCAGTGGTCGGCTCAAGTTTGACTTCAGTCAGAGAATTCCATTCACCACACTCTGAGCATTGACCAGCCCATTTAAGATGATCGGCCCCACATTGCTCGCAACGGTAAACAGTTTTGACTTTGCTCATATTTGATTCAGTTGAAAACTTCTTAATTAATAGTAGAAACGGAGTATAACAAAACCAAAATATAGAATCAGTTTTGAAGTGGAATACATTTTGCTTAATTTAAAACAACGTAAAAATCAGGTCTTTGTCATGTGTTAACTAATCTAAAAGATTAAGATCGAGCAGGGTGTTTTTTAATAAACAGATGAAGGACTGAAATGAAATTGAAAATTAGAGAAACAATCAAATTGAGTTGTCTTTTTAATTTAAAAATCAGACCAGTTCAAGTCATGTTTTTAGACCGTAAAGTGCGTTGTATTGCTATGGGCTTGTGCGTATTATCAGATTTAATTGTATGTAGCTTGAAATCATCAGCAATACAGATAAAAATCGGTTAGCTGAAAAATTGTCAAAAAATATACATTTAAAAGATACCTGCAAATGGTGCGATATCGTCTTTTTGATTTTAGCTAACGGACTAAAAAAAATTACTGGAGTGTATTAATAAGATGTCGAATCAAAATCTGAGTGAGTCTCATGAACATGGTGAGCTCCATCGTAGCCTCTCAAATCGGCATTTACAGCTGATCGCGATTGGCGGTGCAATTGGTACAGGATTGTTTATGGGATCAGGCAAAACAATTAGTCTTGCTGGCCCATCGATCTTATTCATTTATCTAATTATTGGTGTGATGGTGTTTTTTGTCATGCGTGCGCTTGGCGAATTACTTCTTTCAAATCTTGAATATAAATCATTTATTGACTTCTCTACAGATTTAATTGGTCCATGGGCCGGTTACTTTGTGGGATGGACCTATTGGCTGTGTTGGATCACGATTGGTATTGCTGACCTCTCTGCAATTATCTATTACTTACAGTTCTTCAATAATGGTCTGCCTTTCACACCTGTTGAGGGGGCGATGATCAGTGTTGCTGCCATTGTATTTATTATGGGTTTAAACCTATTAACTGTACGTCTATTTGGTGAATTAGAGTTTTGGTTTGCGCTCATTAAGATTCTTGCGATTATTATTTTAATCGCTGTGGGTCTATGGATGATCTTTACAGGCTTTACTTCGACTACAGGTGAAGTTGCTTCATTTACTCATCTATGGGCAAATGGTGGTTTCTTCCCAACAGGCGTGCATGGCTTCTTGGCAGGCTTCCAAATCGCGATCTTTGCCTTCGTTGGTGTAGAACTTGTGGGAACAACAGCTGCCGAAACGAAAGATCCAGCACGTAACTTACCAAAAGCAATTAACTCAATTCCAATTCGTATCATTATTTTCTACGTATTGGCATTGTTGATTGTAATGTCAGTAACACCATGGAATAAAATTGATCCAGCAATCAGCCCGTTTGTAAACTTGTTCAGTCAAGCAGGGGTGGCTGCAGCAGCAATTTTGATGAACTTGGTGGTGTTGTCATCAGTGATGTCGTCAATGAACAGTGGCGTGTTTTCAACAAGCCGTATGTTATTTGGTTTATCTCGTGAAGATCAGGGACCAAAAGCTTTTGGTAAATTGAACAGACGTGCAGTACCTGCAAATGCATTGTATTTCTCTGCTGCGTGTTTATTGTTAGGCGCAGCATTACAGTATTTTGTACCAAATACTGTTGAAGCATTTACGCTCGCAACAACACTTTCAACGATTTTGTTCATTTGCGTGTGGTTACTCATTATCTGGAGTTATATCCGTTACTACACGACGCGTCCTGAGCTACATGCAAAATCAACATTTAAATTACCGGGTGGTCTATTTACATGTTGGATCACGATTATTTTCTTTATTGGCATGATTTACGTGTTGTCTTTAGAACCAGATACGTTCAAAGCACTTAAAGTCAGCCCAATTTGGTTTCTTATCTTGATCATTGGTTATTTCTTCTTCTATAAACCGCGTCATAAAAAGTAATTAAATTTATTTGGTTATGATCAAACGCTGGCTGAAAAGCTGGCGTTTTTTATGCATATTGTTTTTCTCTTTAAGTTTACTCTTTAGCCGCCTGCATGATCACGGTATACTGCATCGAATTGTTTAAATCAGGTGCTCAGATGCGTCGTGTCATTTGCCTCATCAGTTTATTGAGCAGCAGTATTTTGCTAAGCGCTTGTGGTCAGTCAGGAGCATTACAGCTACCTTCTGATCCGAATTATGACAAACGTGCGAAATACTTGCTCTATCGTAATAAAGAACAGAAACAAGTTGTGCAACAGGATGAACAAGCTGAACAGTCAGTTGAAGCATCAGCCCCAACCCAAACAACATCACCTTAAGCTTTGAAATAAGGACACATTCATGAGTTTCACTCGCATTAATGGAGTATTGCATGCAGAGCAATGTTCTATGGAGCAGCTTGCGCAGCAATTTGGCACACCTTTGTATGTTTATTCAAAAGCAGCTTTTGAAAAACATTACTTAGATATGGACCGTGCTTTTGATTTTATTGATCATCAAATCTGTTTTGCGGTGAAATCTAACTCAAATTTAGCTGTTTTGAATGTATTGGCAAAACTTGGTGCTGGCTTTGATATCGTATCGGGTGGGGAACTAGCACGTGTTTTAAAAGCGGGTGGAGATGCATCTAAAGTTGTTTTTTCTGGTTTAGGTAAAACCGAAGCCGATATCGAAACATCGTTAAATGTAGGTATTGCTTGCTTTAATGTAGAGTCTTATGCAGAGCTGGACCGTCTGCAAAAAGTCGCAGCTCGTCTAGGCAAAAAAGCGCCGATTTCTTTACGTGTAAATCCAGACGTAGATGCAAAAACTCATCCTTATATTTCAACAGGTTTAAAAGAAAATAAATTTGGTATTCCAAGTGATACCGTTTATGAAACCTATCAATATGCTGCATCTTTACCAAATCTTGAAATCATTGGTATTGACTGCCACATCGGTTCGCAATTGACCGAGACCAAACCATTCGTTGATGCTTTAGATCGTGTCATGGTAATGATCGAAGAATTGAAAAAGCTTGGTATCAATCTTAAACATATTGATATCGGTGGTGGTTTAGGGGTTTGTTATAAAGATGAAACACCGCCAAGTGTTGAAGAATATGCCAACTCAATGAAACCTGCTTTACAAAAGTTAGGTCTCAAGGTTTATATGGAACCGGGCCGTAGCATTAGTGCAAATGCAGGTGCGCTTTTAACCAAAGTGGATTTGCTCAAGCCAACGAGCCACCGTAACTTTGCCATTATTGATGCAGCAATGAATGATTTAATTCGCCCTGCATTATATGAAGCTTGGATGGATATTCAACCTGTAGTGCCAAGTTCAGATGCTGAAGAAAAAACTTGGGATTTGGTTGGTGCAATTTGTGAGACAGGCGACTTTATCGGTAAAGATCGCTCATTGGCTTTAAAAGAAAATGACTTGTTAGCTGTTCTCGGTGCTGGCGCTTATGGTTTTGTCATGAGTTCAAATTACAACACACGTGGACGTGCTGCAGAAGTGATGGTGTCTGGCGACAAAGCTCATTTAATTCGTGAGCGTGAAACGGTTGAGTCGCTTTGGGAAAAAGAAAGATTGTTGCCTGAGGAGTAAATGAAATGTTGTTAGAATTTACTAAAATGCATGGGCTAGGCAATGACTTTATGGTGGTTGATCTGATCAGCCAACGTGCCTATTTGGATACAGAAACAATTCAACGCTTAGCTGACCGTCATTTTGGCATCGGTTTTGATCAACTTTTAATTGTTGAACCACCAGATTTACCGGAAGCAGATTTTAAATATCGTATTTTTAATGCTGATGGCTCTGAAGTTGAACAATGTGGTAACGGTGTACGTTGTTTTGCTCGCTTTGTACATGAGCGCCATTTAACAACAAAAACGAGTATTACTGTTCAAACCAAAGCTGGGATTGTAAAACCTGAACTGGGGCAAAATGGTTGGGTTCGTGTGAATATGGGCTATCCAAAATTCTTGCCGAATGAAATTCCATTTATTGCTGAACAACCAGAAGCTTTATATACACTTGAGTTAGCCAACGACCAAAACATCAGTATTGATGTGGTCAATATGGGTAATCCTCATGCTGTCACTATTGTTCCAGATGTATTAACTGCAGATGTTGCTGGTATTGGTCCACAAGTTGAGTCACATAAACGTTTCCCTGAACGTGTGAATGCTGGTTTCATGCAAATTATTGATGAAAAACATGTGCGTTTACGTGTATTTGAACGTGGTGTAGGTGAAACACTTGCATGTGGTACAGGCGCTTGTGCTGCTGCGGTCAGTGGTATGCGTCGTGGTTTACTTGCTAACTCAGTTGAAGTTGAACTTGCTGGTGGTAAGTTACAAATTGAATGGCAAGAAGGTGATGTGGTCTGGATGACGGGCCCGACAACTCATGTATATGACGGGCGTTTGGATTTACGTTATTTCCAAGGTTAATCGCATGACCTAAAAAGAAGCCTCTTTTCATCAGTTAAAGTGATAAAAGAGGCTTTTTGTATGCGGAATAATATTTGAATTTATCTTTTACTCAAAGCCAATTTCAAAGCAAACAACACAAAAATACTGCCCGTAATCCGGTCCATATATTGCACAAATTTGGGTTGCTTAAGATAACGTGATAGTGGTTGCATGGCTAAAATTAATAAAATTGACCATACTATTCCAATCACCACATGAATCATCACAAGTCCCATCACCCAAGTCACAGCCGATGCTTGCGGCGGAATAAATTGTGGAAGAAATGAAATATAAAAAATCCCAACTTTCGGGTTAAGTAAGTTACCTAAAAAACCTTTAATGAACCAATTCTCTGAAGTAGAGCGATTTGAATGACTTTCTTGTGTGTCTGCAAGTTGGCTTCGGGGTTTTAAAATCATATTTAAACCCAGCCACGCGAGATATGCTGCTCCCATCCATTTTAGAATATTAAAAGCTAAATCAGATGCCATGAGTAAAGCCCCTAAACCACAAGCCACCACAATTCCCCATGCAATACAGCCAAGGCTAATACCTACTGCTGTTTGAAATGCTTTAGATTTACCTTCCAGTGTAGCGGTGCGAATAATTAAAGTCGTATCCAGACCAGGGGTAAGAGTAAGTAATGTAATCGCAATTAAGTAAGGAAGAAGTATGGTGGTCATGACAGCAGATTTCCGACAAATACTTGAGGTGAATTGTAATATATAAGGTTATTCATCGTTATGCTGTGTGCTATCAAATTTTCCTGATTCAATAGTTTTTGGTACACTCAAAAAAATGAGTAAATAAATGGAGAGCAATTTGGATTTTGCATTACAACTGCTCTCGATGTGGTTAAAAGAAAGAAAAATTCAGAACCAGTCTGAGCATACAATTACGGCTTATGAAAGAGATGTGAAAAGCTTTCTTGAGTTCTGTGAACAAAAACAACTAGATTTAAAAAATATTGAAGCTTCAGATTTAAGAGAATATTTGGCTCAGCGTGTCGAGCAAGATCAGTTGAGTTCAAGCAGTATGCAACGTCATCTCACCTCAATTCGTCAGTTCATGAAATGGGCGGAACAAGGTAAATATTTAGAAATTAATCCGACTGACGATTTTAAATTAAAGCGTCAACCTAGACCTTTGCCGGGTATGATCGACATAGAAACAGTCAATCAAATTTTAGATCAACCTATGCCTGAAAAACCCGTTGATCAGCAATTATGGTTAAGAGATAAAGCCATGCTCGAGTTACTTTACTCAAGTGGTTTACGTCTGGCTGAATTGCAGGGTTTAACAGTTAAAGATGTAGATTTTAATCGTCAACTGGTACGTATTACAGGTAAAGGAAATAAGACCCGTATTGTACCGTTTGGAAAAAAGGCAAAAGAAAGCCTATTGAATTGGTTGAAAGTTTACAAAATTTGGAAAGGGTATTTTGATCAAAACGATTCTGTCTTTATTTCTTTACGAGGCGGAGCGCTCACCCCAAGGCAAATCGAAAAAAGAGTAAAGCTTCAAGCTCAACGGGCTGGTGTAAATGTCGATTTACATCCGCATTTACTGAGACACTGTTTTGCTAGCCATATGCTATCAAGTAGCGGTGATTTGCGTTCGGTACAAGAAATGCTAGGTCATAGTAATTTATCTACGACACAAATTTACACCCATATTGATTTCGATCATTTGGCGCAAGTTTATGATCAAGCCCATCCAAGGGCACATAAAAACTAAAAGTTAAAAATAGACCGAATAAAAAGATAATTAAATTGGGAAGTTTTAGAGGAATGTAGAGATCATTTGTCTTTTTTTACAAATTTGTTTAATAGAAATAGCTAAAACAGCCTAATTGACCATTTTGATCTTTGCATATTTTGTCGACGACTGAGTCTAAAAAACCTTGAATTTAAGGTTTTTAAACGTAATCTTATGTTTCTAGCTATTATGCTAAATAAGATAAAAAGATAATAAAAATCAATGTATAAAATAGAGTTTAAAAAGAATAAAATAGCTTTTAATAGTAGTCTAAATTTTTTTTATGAACTGATGATTTCATTTTTTTTGTGCTGTTCCAGAAAATTGTGACTTGACCGAAATGCCAAACACATTGCAAGATAGGGTACCTAAAAAATTTTAATTGAAGAGTTAATATACTTTTCTCAACATTTACTTTTGCTAGAACAGCCGAGGATTACATGAAGGCTCTTGTTGCTGTAAAACGCGTGGTTGATGCCAACGTTAAAGTTCGTGTTAAGCCGGACAATAGTGGGGTTGACCTAACTAACGTTAAAATGTCAATTAACCCATTTTGTGAAATCGCAGTGGAAGAAGCGGTTCGCTTAAAAGAAAAAGGAACAGTATCAGAAATCGTTGTTGTTTCTGTAGGTCCTAAAGAAGCTCAAGAACAAATCCGTTCTGCAATGGCTCTAGGCGCAGATCGCGGTATTTTAGTTGAAACTACTGATGAAATTGGCGCTTTAGAAGTTGCTAAAATTTTAAAAGGTGTTGTTGACGCTGAAAAACCAGAACTTATCCTTCTTGGTAAACAAGCAATTGATGATGACTCTAACCAAGTAGGTCAAATGCTTGGTGCTTTACTAGGTGCTGGTCAAGGTACATTTGCTTCTGAAGTGAAAGTTGATGGCGGTAAAGTACAAGTAACTCGTGAAGTTGACGGCGGTTTACAAACTGTTGAACTTACACTTCCTGCAATCATCACAACTGACTTGCGTCTGAACGAGCCACGTTATGCAGCATTGCCTAACATCATGAAAGCTCGTAAGAAGCCACTTGATACTAAATCTCCTGCTGATTATGGCGTTACAGCTGGTACTAAGCTTAAAACTGTTAAAGTTGAAGCTCCGGCAGAACGTAAAGCTGGCGTACAAGTGAAATCTGTAGATGAGCTTGTTGAAAAATTGAAAAATGAAGCGAAAGTGATCTAATACGGAAGGATAAAATCATGAGTATTTTAGTTATCGCTGACCACAACAACCAAGTACTTAACGGTGCTACTTTAAACGTTGTTGCTGCAGCACAAAAAATCGGTGGTGATATTACTGTATTAGTTGCTGGTTCTGGTGCTCAAGCAGTTGCTGATGCTGCTGCTAAAGTTGCTGGTGTAAGCAAAGTTTTACTTGCTGACAACGCTGCTTATGCAAACCAGTTAGCTGAAAACGTAGCTGGCTTAGTTGCTGACTTGGCTAAAGGTTACAAATACGTATTAGCTGCTTCTACAACAACTGGTAAGAACATTCTTCCACGTGTTGCTGCTCTTCTTGATGTGAGCATGATCACAGATATTATTTCTGTTGAATCTGCAAACACATTCAAGCGTCCTATCTACGCTGGTAACGCGATTGCAACTGTTCAATCTGACGAAGCAATCATTGTTGGTACTGTTCGTGGTACAGCATTTGATCCAGTTGCTGCGGAAGGTGGGTCAGCTGCGGTTGAAACAGTTGGCGAAGTAAAAGATGCAGGTATTTCTAACTTCGTATCTGAAGAAATCGTTAAACTTGACCGTCCAGAATTAACTGCAGCGCGCATCGTAGTTTCTGGTGGTCGTGGTGTAGGTTCTGGTGAGAACTACCATAAAGTACTTGATCCATTAGCTGACAAGCTTGGTGCAGCACAAGGTGCTTCACGTGCAGCAGTTGATGCGGGCTTTGTACCTAACGACTTCCAAGTGGGTCAAACTGGTAAAATCGTTGCGCCTGAGCTTTACGTTGCTGTAGGTATCTCTGGTGCGATCCAGCATTTAGCTGGTATGAAAGATTCTAAAGTTATTGTTGCAATCAACAAAGACGAAGAAGCGCCAATCAACAGTGTTGCTGACTACTGGTTAGTTGGTGATTTGAACACTGTAGTACCTGAATTGGTATCTAAACTTTAATCTTTATCGATTAAAGTTAAAAAACCCTTAGTTTTTACTAGGGGTTTTTTTATTGTGGGTAGTGTCCTGAAATGTATAAGTGAGACTTTTAGCTCATTTGAGGTTTGATTTTTATAGAATAAAAATCACATAGTTTTACGAAGATGAGAAGATGCTCGTTATATCGATATGATAAGAATAATATGCAATTAAATTATACAAATATCACTAGATTGGCGGTGTAGATTCCGCACATTACAAAGTGCTTTTATGCTATAGTATACAGCTATATTTTTTTCGATTTTAGTTCAGTTTCCGGAACTAAATTTTTTGCAAGATCAAGACATATAAGCAGATGGAAATTTCTATCTGTAAGAAGGAGTATGCATGAGCGTATCGGAAATCCGACCGATTGCCATTGAGGACGAACTCAAGCATTCATATTTAGATTACGCGATGAGTGTAATCGTATCTCGTGCATTGCCGGATGTGAGAGACGGTCTTAAACCTGTTCACCGTCGTGTGCTATATGCCATGCACGAATTGGGCAATGACTATAACAAAGCCTACAAGAAATCTGCACGTGTTGTTGGGGACGTAATCGGTAAATATCACCCTCATGGTGACTCAGCTGTTTATGAAACCATTGTACGTATGGCTCAGGACTTTAGCTTACGTTATTTATTGGTAGATGGTCAGGGTAACTTCGGTTCGATTGATGGTGATAGTGCAGCTGCGATGCGTTATACCGAAGTCCGTATGACTAAGCTTGCACACGAGCTTCTTGCAGATCTAGAAAAAGACACGGTTGATTGGGAAGACAACTACGACGGTTCTGAGCGTATTCCTCAGGTACTTCCGACACGTGTTCCTAACTTGTTAATTAATGGTGCTGCTGGTATTGCCGTAGGTATGGCAACTAACATGGCACCACACAACATGACAGAAGTTGTGAATGCATGTTTGGCCTATGCTGACAATCCGAATATCTCTATTGAAGGATTGATGGAATACATTACTGGTCCTGACTTCCCTACAGGCGGTATTATTTACGGTAAATCAGGCATTGTTGATGCCTACCGTACAGGTAAAGGTCGTTTACACATTCGTGGTAAGTACCATTTCGAAGAAGATGAAAAGACAGGTCGTACAACCATCGTCTTTACTGAAATTCCATATCAAGTAAACAAAGCAAGGGTTATTGAACGTATTGCCGAGTTAGTGAAAGAGAAAAAACTTGAAGGTATTTCAGAACTTCGTGATGAATCTGACAAAGAAGGTATGCGTATTGCAATTGACTTAAAGCGTGGCGAAAACGCTGAAGTGGTTGTAAATAACTTATTCTTAAATACCCAGCTTGAAAACTCATTCAGCATCAACATGGTTTGTCTAGACAATGGACAACCAAAATTGATGAATCTGAAAGATATTATTGCGGCATTTATTCGTCACCGCCAAGAAGTTGTGACACGCCGTACTATGTTCGAACTGCGTAAAGCACGTGAACGTGGCCATATCTTAGAAGGCTTAACAGTTGCTTTAGCCAATATCGATGAAATTATTGAAACCATCAAAACTTCTGCTAATCCTGCTGAAGCGCGTGAGCGTTTACTTGCGGGTGAGTGGGCAGGTGGTGGTGTTGTTTCATTACTTGAAAAAGCGGGTGCTATTTCTGTTCGTCCAGATGAAATCGAAGGTGAAAACCCAGATCGTCCATTTGGTTTAACTGAGTCGATTTACCGCTTATCGCCAACACAAGTAGGTGCAATTTTAGAATTACGCTTACATCGCTTAACTGGTCTTGAACAAGACAAATTACATGCAGAATATACTGAAATTTTAGGTCAAATTGCTGAACTTACGGCAATTTTGAATGATTTCAATTTATTGATGGCTGTAATTCGTGAAGAGTTAGCACTTGTACTACAACAGTATGGTGATGGACGTCGCACTGAAATTATTGAATCACGTATTGATTTTAGCCGTGAAGATTTAATTCCTGAAGAGCAAGTTGTATTAACAGTATCACAAACAGGTTATGCAAAAACTCAACCACTTTCAGACTATCAGGCTCAGCGCCGTGGTGGACGTGGTAAGTCTGCAACCTCAATGAAAGATGATGACTTTATTCAACATCTCATTGTGGCTTCAAACCATGCGACTGTGCTTTGCTTTACCAATGTAGGTAAAGTATATCGTCTTCGCGTGTTTGAAGTGCCTCAAGCATCACGTGGTGCCAAAGGCCGTCCAATTGTGAACTTGTTACCTTTAGATGCGAATGAAACAGTAACAGCTATCTTGCCGTTAACTGAGTTCCCGGAAAACCATTACGTATTTATGGCGACAGCGTCAGGTACGGTTAAACGTGTTGATTTAGAGCAATTCGCTAATATCCGTTCAAATGGTTTACGCGCAATTGAACTCAATGAAGAAGATACCTTAATTGGTGTTGCGATTACTGATGGTAATCAGCAAATCATGTTGTTCTCGAACGAAGGTAAGGCAATTCGTTTTGCTGAGACTGATGTGCGTGCAATGGGTCGTACCGCGAAAGGTGTTCGTGGTATGCGTGTAAGCTTTGCAAGCAGTATCTTAAGCGAAGAAGATGCGGAAGTTGAAAATGATGATTCTGATGATAGTGAAGATTCAGCAGATCTAAATCTAGTAAGCCGTATCGTATCGCTTGTAGTTGTACCTGAGACAGGTGAAGTACTGTGTGCAAGTGCCAACGGTTATGGTAAGCGTACTCCTGTAAATGACTTCCCAACCAAGAAACGTGGTGGTAAGGGTGTCATTGCGATTAAGACAAGCGAACGTAACGGTGAGCTTGTTGGTGCAGTTTCTATTGATGAAACCAAAGAGTTGTTACTTATTTCTGACGGCGGTACATTAGTTCGTACTCGCGCAGCAGAAGTTGCAATGACTGGTCGTAATGCACAAGGTGTACGTCTGATTCGTTTAAGCGAAGAAGAAACTCTAGTGGGCGTTGTGTCTATTGAAGCTGTTGAAGATGAAGAAGAGTTTCTCGAAGGAGAAGTTGATACTTCAGATGTAGATGGTGAAGATGCAGTTTCTACGAATGACGATGTGTCAGAAGAGTAAGTAGAAATTAAATAAAAAAGGAAGCGTAAGCTTCCTTTTTTTATTTTATAAAGACGTTTTTTTAACAATCCGATAATAGGCTAAGCTTCCCAATAATAATCCAATGGTTCCAAGAAAAATCAGTTTCGGTACAACTGTCGCTAAGGGAACACCCATCTGGTTAAGTTGCACAAACATTTGTACCGCATGTGTGGAAGGTAAACACCACGCCAACCATTGTAACCATTCAGGCATTGCTTGATGAGGCCAAGCAGCTCCAGTGAGTAAGAATAAAGGTACTGAACTAAACACAATAATATGTCCGGCACGCTCTTGCATATCTAAAAGTGAGCCGATCAACATACCTAGTCCAATCACACAACTAATAAAAATTGGGACAGCAATGAGTAGACCTATAAAATTTCCACCGTGTGGATAGTCATTGAACCACAGAGTAAAACCAAAAAGATAAAAACAGCCTAAGCAGCCAATAGTCAATATACTTGCGAAAATTCCAGCAAAGCGAACAGTTGTAATTTTTTCATGTTGTTCACGGTAACTTGCAATTAGCATTGCTAAACCGAGCACAATCGTTTGATGAATAATTAACGATGCTACAGCCGGAAAAATATAACTTCCATATCCTGAAAGTGGATTAAATAGCGGTATTTGATGAATAGAAAGCGCTGGTTGGAAATGCGTGCGTTGTCCGAATTTTTCAATATATTCTTTTAATGTAGCTTCAATTGAGGTTGCTAGACCTAAACCAATTTCTTTAGTTTTTAAAAAGTTAGTTGTACTTAGATATAAGCCAATTCCACCAGTTTCTCCTCGGCGTAAGCTTTGAGTTAGGTTGTTTGGTAAAAGTAAAATACCATCAGCTTTTTGCTCACGTACCATTTGTTCAGCTTGTAAAAAATTGCTTGTAACGGTCACAATATGGACATGCGGGCTATTTGCACTTTGGCCGATTAATTGAGAAGTTAAGAGGCTTTGCTCTTCATCAACAATCACAATAGGAATAGATTCTGCACGCTCAGCTTTATAGGCAGTAGGATAAAAAAAGCTATAAAGAATGACCGATAAAATCAGAGTCGTGAAAACTGAGCTATTACTTACAATATCTTTAAATGTTTGCCCATACGCTTTTAAGAATTCTTTCATTGGGTTGCTCCCTGAACTAATTTTTTAAGTAATAGACAACTTAAAAAGAAATAAATCAGGCAATAACCCAAGAGTATTAAAAAAGGAATCATAGAAATAAAAACTGGACTGCCGATCACCCATTGTTCGGTTTGCAATTTGGCATAAGGAGTATAAGGAATAATGAGTGACCAAAACTTGGTAAAAATAGGGGCATTATTCAAAGGTAGCGTGACGCCTGCAAAACTTAAAGAAGACCCGCCATAGACTGCAATAAAGCCAAAAGTTTTACTTAAATTTTTGGTCGCAAGAATGACCGTGCTGCTAATCAAAGCATAAGCAAAATAAAGTAGGAACTGTGCGCATAGCAATAGACTAAGAGAACCTGCTACGAACCAGCCACGGATTTCAATTAGCCAGAACATCCATAGCCATGTCCACGCACAAAATATAAGGCTATAAAGCAGATTTTTAGCCAATAAGCCTTGAACAAAACTTTCTCGGTTTACCCATGTTGTTAACGTGCCACGTTTCAGTTCTTGTCCAATAGCAAAGGCAACACAACAACATAATAATAAGTGTAATACCGCTGGAACCATGAAAGGTTCTAAATAAAATTCATAGCTCATGCTTGGGTTGTAAAGCGTTGAGATTTTGACATGAGCGGTAGGTACATCTAAATAGGGAATACTATTTGCAAGATAACTTTGACCTGCATAATCTGCTAAAGCATTGAGTGTACTGACCAGCATTGCAGAGGAAATCGTGTTCCCGACACTAAAAAAAGACTGGTTAAATGCAATGCTGATTTGAGCATCTTGCGCTTTTACAAAACGTTTTTCAGCGCCGTCTGGAATGAAAACATAACCCCATATTTTGGTTTCATTAAGTAATTGTTCAGCCTCAGTAGAGCTTGCCGTAATTGTCTTAATATCTACCGTATGATTTAAAGAAAGATATTTTTCAATATTACGGCTAAGTTCACTTTGGTCCTGATCAATAATTGCAATCGGTAAATGTTCAGCTTTACCTGCGTAAAACATGCTGCTAAACATAAAAATGATAAAAGCAGGGATAAGTGTCACCATACACAAATCCCATTTATTGCTTCTTAGATAGTTTAGTTCACGTAATATACTGGCAAACATGCTTTATTTTTCTTCTTTAATTTTAAATAGAACGCTCATGCCAACCTTTAAATCTTTGACAGGACTTTCAGGCACCAAATGTAATTTGAAGCTACGAATATCATAGCCTCCGGTTTGGCGAGTCGTTTTAATGGTGGCAAATTCACCTTCAGCATCAATATTCTTAATTTTAAAATTTACCTTCTGATTAAGAGCCGGAATGAATCCTTCAAGGGTTTTGTTTTTATAAACAGAGGCGTATTGATTTTCACCGACGTTTAAACTTACCCATAAATCATCATCTTCTAAAATGCTGACAACAGGTACACCCATAGCGACTAATTCAGAAGGCTTACCGTAAGTTTTTGAAACTGTACCTGAAATCGGAGAGAGTAAGCGTGTTTCTTCCTCTAAAGCTTTTGCTTCAGCTACCGCAGCTTTTGCAATTTCAACTTGTGCATCTGCTGTAGATTTTTGCTGGCTGGTACTTCCACGTTTTGCACGAGCATATTGTTGATAAGAGGCTTCACTTAATTCTTGAGCAGAGGTCTGTGCTGCGAGCATTTCATCTCGTCTTTGACGCGAAATTACCCCTTGTCTATATAAATTTTCCCCACGTTGGTAAGTGGTTTTTGCAAGATTTGCTTGCGCTTTGGTGCTTTGCCAGTTGGCATAAAGGGTATCGATATTTTCTTGTTGAGAACCGCGATCGACCGTAGATTGAAATGCTAAAGCTGATTGTAAGGTAGCCAAGGCTTGTTGCTTTTTAGCTTCTATTTCAGGGCTAATCAAACGAACAAGTGGCTGACCTTTGGAAATTTTCTGGCCTTCTTGTACATAAATTTCTTCAATACGACTCGGAACTTTTGTACTTACGTGAATAGTTTCAGCTTCAACACGGCCTTGTAGTTCAATAGGTTTCGGCTGATAGCTTTTCCATAGACCAAAAATAATTAAACCTAATAAGGCAATGATGATCAGGCCAATAATCAGTTTGATTTTGGAATTTTTAGGAGGATTGGTGTCATTTTTATTTGTATTTGTTTCTTGCTGATCACTAGCTTGATCATGTTTTGGAGCTTGGCTATTTTCTGCCGTATTCGCAGCAGGAGAATCTTGTTCTGAATGAGCTGAGTCTTGATTCATTTTATACTCCCCTTAACGAATATAGTCGGTATGTGGTTGATTAACGTAAGCTTTAAACTGGTCAATTGAGCCATGACTTTGCAGTAAAGTTGCAAGTGACATGACATATTTATAAGCATTTAAAGCCATTTCAGTTTTTAACGCACTTAATGCATTTTGCGCATCAATCACTTGGGTTGCTGTGCCCATTCCTTCGCGGAAAGAAAGTTCTTGAATACGTAGGTTTTCTTGAGCAGCATTTACGTTTCTTTGTAAAAGCTGATGACTTTGCTGAGCAGAGTTAAGCTCGTTATATGATTTATTCAAAAGAGCTTCGATCTCTTGTTTGGTTCGTTCAGTCATGAGTTCAGAAGCGTAACGCTTTAATTCGGCGGCATGAATATTCTTATTTTTGTCTACACCAGAAAATAGATTGTATTTTGCCATTACACCCACAATCCAGTTTTCATTTTCATCAAGCGCATATTCTCCAAAGGCAAAAAGACTTGGTTTTTTTGCAGCTTGTTGAGCTTGAATATTTACATTAGCCAGCTGAGTATCCATTTGCATTTTTTGTACTAAGCTAGATTTTTGCGAATAACTGGTTAAAAGTGATTCTAGAGTTTGGCTTGGTGTATTGTTTACAAATAATGGGGTACTTAAATCCACATTATTTTGTTGATGTAAAAGATTATTAAGGCTAAAGCGACTGGCATTTAAGTTGGCTTGAGCATTTTGTAAAGTACGTTCCGCATTATTACGCGCTACTTCAAACTGCATGCGTTGCCCTTTGCTAATAAACCCTTGTTGCTCGAGCTTTAGGGCATTGCTGTAATGTTTTTGCATAGCATTAAAGTTAAATAGGCTACTTGCTACCAATTGCTGTTGTAATTGAACATTGAAATAACTTTGTACAACTTCAAATCGCTGTATATCTTGCTGTTGTTGGCTTGAAAGTTCCGAACGCTGTGCTTGGATATTTGCTATTTTTTTAGCACTGCTGGTTAAGCCGCCTGTATAGAGTGGCATAACAACTGAAATAGAAGGGCGTACAACCTGATCTTCAATGGTCAGATTTGCATAATTTGGAAAACGATTTACACCATCATGGATAGTTTGGTTTGCGCCTTCCTGGACTTGCCCCAGCACATCTGATGGAATGACATTGTTCCACTGTGAAAGTTTATCATTTAGCCCTTGGCTTAAATCATTCTCAAGTTTTTGTTTAAAAGAACCCAGAGGTACATCTGTTTCACTGTGAAAAGCATATGCTCTGACATTTAAATCAACTCGAGGTAATCCGAGGCCCTTGACTGCTTCAGCTTCTAATTGAGACGCTTGCTGCAATGCTTGATTGGCTTGAGTACTATATGAACTTTTCAAAGCTTGTTGTTCTGCTTCGGCATAACTTAAACTTTCGGCATATAAATGATTAGTAAAAAAAAGACTTAAAGCCAAAGCAAGATGTTTTGGTTTAAAAGGAAAGGGAAAAATAGACTGTCTATATCGATGTGTTGGCATTTTAAATAACAATTTTTGGCATCCCTTATAGTTTAAATTTCTTGTTATTAAATTCAATTATCATCTTGTTTATTATACATTTGTATAAAAACATGGCGGTTTTTAGCTCCTTTAATTATTGAATTTACTAAGCCAATATTTTTGTAATAGCTATCAAGGTATGTGAAATGATAATCACAAGTCAAGTTGATCTTTTTGCTTAAAAATTTTTTAAATGAGGGAAGGTGGTCATTTAAGCTAAAGAAATAACTGCCACAATAATTGAAAAAATAAACCTAAATACAGTCCAGCATTGAAATATTTACTTGAGAAGCTGCTGCAAGCTTAAGCAATCTGTGGTTAAATGCCATTTTTATTGTGTTTGACTTTATACAAGGGAAAAATCATGCGCGCGTACAATTTCTGTGCTGGTCCTGCTGCATTACCTACTGCCGTTTTAGAAAAAGCTCAACAAGAATTGTTGGATTGGCAAGGTAAAGGTCTATCCATCATGGAAATGAGTCACCGTAGTGCTGACTATGTTGCTGTAGCTGAAAAAGCTGAGGCAGATTTACGCAAGTTAATGAATATTCCAGAAAACTATAAAGTACTGTTTTTACAAGGCGGTGCGTCATTACAATTTTCTGCGATTCCTTTAAACCTTTTAGGTAAGAACAGTAAAGCCGACTATATTCATACTGGCATCTGGTCTGAAAAAGCGTTAAAAGAAGCAAAACGTTATGGCGATATTAATGTTGTAGAAGCTGGTATTAAAGTAGACGGCAAGTTCGCAATTTCCGAACAAAGCGAATGGAATTTGTCTGATGAAGCAGCCTATGTACATTATGCAGATAATGAAACGATTGGTGGTCTACAGTTCGCAGGAATTCCTGATGTAAAAGCGCCACTTGTTTGTGATTATTCATCAAGTATTTTATCTGCTCCATTAGATGTGACCAAGTTTGGTCTAATCTATGCTGGTGCGCAAAAAAATATTGGTCCTGCTGGTTTAACAATTGTCATTATTCGTGATGACTTACTTGATCAAGCTAAACCAGAAATTCCAAGCATTTTAAAATATGCTGACCAAGCCAAAAATGGTTCTATGGTAAATACACCATCGACTTATGCATGGTACTTGTCTGGTTTAGTATTTGAGTGGTTGCTAGAGCAGGGTGGGGTAGATGCGATCCATAAAGTGAACCTTGAAAAAGCTCAATTGCTCTATGGTTATATCGACTCAAGTGATTTCTACAATAACCCGATTGCCATTCCAAACCGTTCAATTATGAATGTACCGTTTACTTTGGCAGATGAAGCTTTAGAAAAGCAATTCTTAAAAGAAGCGGAAGCTAATCACTTGTTGAATTTAGCTGGACACCGTTCTGTAGGTGGTATGCGTGCAAGTATTTATAATGCCGTACCATTAGAAGGTGTACAGGCTTTAATCAACTTTATGGATGATTTTGCAAAGCGTAATGGTTAAGCAAAACAAATAAATAAAGCCCTCAAATGAGGGCTTTATTTATTGAAGAAGTTATAAATTAAAAAGGCACTAAACCAAACTGGTGCATGAATATGGCAGCTAAGAACATACCCAAGACAAAAAAGCAAAACGCACCAGTATCGACCTTTACACGCAGGCTACTGGATTGAATGAGGCTGGTAGTTTGTTCGGGTATAATCTTCATTCAATAACCTAATTATTAAAATATTAGTGAAATTCAATTAGTTTCACCCTTTTTAGCACAAATAGTCGCCTGAATCCAGATATTACCGCGAATATATTCGCCAATATTAAAGTTTTTATACAAATCGTTTTTGGTTGCAATGCGCACTAATATGGCAGGAAGATCATCTTCTAAAACCAAAGTAACATCATAAAGGGTATATTCTTCCCCCATAAACGTCATAGAAGTTTTGCCAACAATATTACCTTGGAACCATGCTTCATCTTCTTGACCAAGATTTTCACCGTATAAATAAGCAACCATTTTAGAAAAATCAACGGTTACAGGTTCTTGATCTTCTGGAGTTTTTGGTTGCCACTCATTAATGAGTTCCTGTAGGTTTTCAGGAGCAACACCATTATGTTCAGTCAAAATTGCATTTAATGCACGGTGATGTTTAATAGAAGCAGGATCATCAACAATAATTTTTTCGCCTGCTGGAACAGGTTCTAATTCATATGCCCATGCATTAAATTGGACTTGATAGTTTTGATTTTTGTCATATTGACAGTAGTTAACACTAAATAAATTATCAAACGCATAAACAGTTGTATTTTTATTTAGTCTTAAACTTAACACGGCTTGTGTCGCAGAGTCGCAAGTAATGATGCGTTCAATTTTCGCATTATATTGATATGGACTTTCAAAACTTGGGAAGGCTGTTTTAAGCGCGCGAGGTTTTTGGTTTTCAACAGCAATAATTTGGTTGATGGTAACCTTTTGATCTTGTGGACCTTGAATAAGCCAAAAAGATGGGTCCATGTCTTCTTCATGTTCACACAAACCCATTGGCATTACAGGTGCATCAAGTGCCAGTCCTAACCATTTTGGTACATCTGTTTCGGGATGGGACGTCAATAGATTCCAATGTTCTCCATGACTACCAAAATTTTGGTCATTTACTTTAATAACTTCTGGACTGTTTTGATTTTTCATAAGCACGATGCTGTTGGGTTCACATTACTTGTTATATTAAATCGAGGGTATTTGCTATTTTTCAAGTCACCATATGTAAATTCTCTTGTAAAAGCGCGTATTTAGTCATTTAAAGAGAAATACTACTTTTATTGATAAATTAAAAACAAACCTAATCTATAAAAACTTCAATGTTGAAATTAAAAATAAGTTTAATGTTTATTTCTACTCACCTTAGAAAAGCATCTGTTAGACTAATATTTTTAGTGGAAATAGAGAATAACTTGCTGCCATTTAAACTATGGGTAGACGCAGACGCCTTACCAAAAATTTTACGCGAAGTAATTTTACGTGCATCAGATCGTTATCAATTAGAAGTTATTTTTGTTGCCAATCAAAATGTTGGGATTACGCCTTCTGTACGCATTAAATCAATACAGGTTTTAAGCGGCGCCGATCAGGCAGATAAAGAAATAGTCGAGCGTATGGTTGAAAATGACATTGTCATTACGCAGGATATTCCACTGGCAGCTCAGGTGATAGAGAAAGGCGGAGTGGCTATTCATCCGCGTGGTGAAGTTTATACAACTGCGAATGTTAAAGCACGTTTACATCTACGTGATTTTATGGACACGCTTCGTGGCGCGGGTGTGCAAACTGGTGGACCGCCTCCTATTTCCGAACGAGATAAACGTGAATTTTCAAGTTCATTAGATCAAACGATTTTAAAGCAAAAACGTAAAACAGCTAAGTGAGCATCACATGCCATCGCAAACCAATTTGGCTTTAACCTATGCATTGTTAGTGTTTATCTGGGCAACAACTCCTTTGGCAATCGTCTGGAGTGTGTCAGATCTACATCTGATGTGGGCATTGTTATTACGCTTTTTTATTGCATTGCCTTTGGCAGTCATCATATTGCTAATTTTAAGAACACCTTTTCCGACTCATCGGCAAGCAGTACATAGTTATATAGCTGGTTCTTTTAGCTTAATTGGTTCTCAAATTTTCACCTATGCCGCGACCCAATATTTAAGTTCAGGCATGATTGCGCTTATGTTTGGTTTGGCACCTATTATGGCGGGGCTTATTGGTCGGTTTGCATTTGGCCAACAACTTTATAAGCTGCAATGGTTGGGCATGGCAATTGCGGTCAGTGGTTTAGCTATTATTTGTTTGAGTGGTGCAAATCAGCATGTGCATCCGTTTGGTATTGTTCTTATGCTGATCAGTGTGTTTGTTTATTCTTTTTCAATTTTCTGGGTTAAGAAAGTTAATGCACAAATTCAGCCGATGGCTCAGGCAACAGGTTCTATTTTAGTTTCTTCTATTTTTGCTAGTTGTTTTATCCCATTTATTTGGCAATATGCACCGACACATTTACCAGAAGCCAAGTCTTTATTTGCCTTAATTTATACGGTACTTATGGCCTCACTGGTTGCCATGTTCTGCTATTTCAAACTTATACAAAATATTCAGGCAACGACTTTATCTCTAACGACAGTAATTACGCCAATGATCGCTATGTTAATTGGGGCAGCTTTAAATCATGAGCAGCTTTCAATTATGGTTTTTGTCGGTGCTTTCATTATCTTGTCTGGACTCTTTTTATATTTCTATAAAGACATTCAAGCAAACCGGAACTTTGCTCAACATATGAAGTCTAAATAGGAGAAGATTTGGGTAATTTGTTGAGCTTATTCATTAAATTGTTCTAATTCGTAGCGAAATGCATGATCAAATTGATCTCCTAACTTAAGTAGTAGAAAATAGCGCAGCAATATCATATTAGGATTGTTAAGGATAAGTCAGAACTTACTGATTTTTAAACCTTAATACAGCATCTAACGGTATGGTCAAATAGTCGATGTGGGTGCAATTTGACATCAACATCTTTTATTTTCCATCAATGACCTTGGATTTAGAAGGTATGTTTAAACCAATCTCACTGTATATAGGGTTGAGATATACTCGCGCAAGACGCAGTAATCATTTTATTTCTTTTATTGCATTGGTTTCGATGGTCGGTTTGACACTCGGTGTCGCTGTATTGATTACGGTACTTTCTGTCATGAACGGTTTCGATCGCGAATTGAAAAACCGTGTGTTAGGAATGGTGCCGCAAGCGACAGTTTCATCTACACAAATCCTGACGGATTGGCCTGAGCTGGTGAAGCGAGTTGAACATCATCCACATGTAACTGGGGTCGCACCTTTTACGCAATTGCAAGGTATGTTAACTGCGCAAGGGCAAGTCGCTGGTATTATGGTGACGGGTATTGACCCAAAATATGAAAAGAATGTTTCTATTATTCAAAATCATATTGTTGCCGGAAGCTTAGATTCACTTAAAAAAGGTGAGTTTGGTATTGTGCTTGGTAAAGATATGGCTGACTCATTAGGCTTACGTCTAAATGACAGTGTGACATTGGTTTTACCAGAAGCAACCCCATCTCCAGCAGGTGTAGTACCGCGTTTCAAGCGTTTTAAAGTGGTTGGTATTTTTAGTGTAGGCGCTGAAGTTGACTCTATGGTGGGTTATATCGCCCTATATGATGCTTCAACCTTATTACGCTTACCAGATGGTGCCCAAGGTGTTCGTTTAAAACTAGATGATATTTTTGCAGCGCCACAAGTTGCCGATGATTTGGTAAAAAGTTTACCAAGCAATTTCTATGCAACGAACTGGACTTATACGCATGGCAATTTGTTTAATGCCATTCAAATGGAAAAAACTCTAGTTGGTTTGTTGCTTGTACTTATTATTGTGGTTGCAGCATTTAATATTGTTTCGTCATTGGTCATGGTTGTAACTGATAAAAAATCAGATATTGCAATTTTGCGTACTTTAGGCGCTTCGCCATCAATGATTACTAAAATATTTATGGTTCAAGGCACCGTGATTGGTGTGATTGGTACCGTTGCAGGTACGGTTTTAGGTGTTATTTTAGCTTTAACCATTAGCGATATTATTTCATGGTTTAACAATGTGTTGGGCTTAAATCTATTTGATGCTTACTTTGTGCATTACCTTCCATCTTATTTAAGATGGCAAGATGTGACGATTATCGTGATTGTTTCTTTACTTTTAAGTTTCTTGGCGACTATCTATCCGGCGCTTCGTGCTGCCAAAGTTCAACCTGCCGAGGCTTTGCGCTATGAGTAAAATTGTTTTAGAAGCGAAAGAAATATACAAACATTTTGATGACGGTAAATCTAAAGTTGAAGTCATTAAAGGTCTTTCTTTACAAGTTGAGGCAGGGCAGTTTGTTTCGATTGTGGGTGCAAGTGGTTCAGGTAAAAGTACTTTGCTTCATGTGCTAGGTGGTTTAGAGCAACCAACTCAAGGGCAAGTATTCTTAAATGGTCAGCGTTTTGATAATTTAGGTGAAGCCGAGCGTGGTTTTCAACGCAACCAATACCTCGGTTTTGTTTATCAATTTCACCATTTATTACCTGAGTTTTCTGCGCTTGAAAATGTAGCAATGCCTCTTATGCTTCGAGCAGATAGCCAATTTAAATCGGTAAAAGCACAAGCTGAATATTTACTTGATCGAGTTGGGTTATCTCATCGTATGGACCATAAGCCAGGTGAGCTTTCAGGTGGTGAGCGCCAACGTGTGGCTTTAGCGCGTGCTTTAGTCACTAAACCTGCGGTTGTTTTAGCAGATGAGCCAACAGGTAATTTAGACCGTAAAACAGCTCTAGGTATTTTTGAGTTACTGACCGATCTTAAGAAAGAACTCAACATGGCTATGCTCATTGTGACCCATGATGAGCATTTAGCTCAGGCAGCAGATTCTATTTTGCATATGCAAGATGGACTCTGGGTGAGTGGTTCTTAAAAATTGTCATTAAATCACATTGTTAAAGCCCAGTCAGTTGGGCTTTAATTTTGCCCCTAAAAAGATAATGATTATGACGTTGAATGTTAAAATTTATTTTAATGGGGTGGATTGGTGGTATTGCATTTATGGGGATAAATATCCCTCTCATCATGCAATATGGTTGGATCGGTAAAGTATTACTCGTTATAGGTTTTATTTTTTATGTTTTTAAGGGGCATACATTTTTAAATCGGCCCATATTAAAAAACATTTACTGTCTAGTCTGCACTATTAGTCTTTTTACTATAGGACATCAATATGCTCAGAATGCCTTAAATGAAAGATTACAACTCCGACAAATGCAGCCTAAATCTTTAGATATAGTTGTGTATGTAGACCGCATAAGTGAAGAAAAACAAGATAAGACGCAGCAAACCGTTCAGGTACTAGGGCAGTCCTTACGTCCCGTTAACTGGCTATTATATTTAAAAAGCCAAAAAGTAAACTCAGCGATAGATGAACCAAAATTACAATTAGGTCATTACTATCGAATTTCGGGTAAAACCAGACCAGCTCATAGCTATGCAGTGGCAGGAGCTTTTGATCAAGAACAATGGTTTATTCAGCGAGACATAATGTCTGGTTTTAGTGTTCAGCATATTGAGTCTTTAAGCTCTGATGAAATTTATCGGTTGGGTTATCAATATCATTTAAAAGAGCAACAAAAGTTTTTTAACAGACAAAAATTAAGTATAGAAAAATTGCGTCTAAAATTTAGATTGATGCTACAAAAATCTCCTTTGCAAAATAAAGGGTTATTATTAGCTTTATTAACAGGGGACGAAAGTCTCTTAAATGATGAGATTAAAAATCAATTTAAGGAATTAGGAGTCTCTCATTTGTTGGCGATTTCAGGGCCTCATGTGCTCATTTTTGCCATCATGTTGTCTTGGGGATTACATCAATCAGTACGGCGTTATTATCCGCAGCTTTATTTGTATCAGCCTAAACAAATTTGGGCCATGATTCCATTATGTTTCGGTGTTTTGATTTATACGGCATTTGTTGGTTTTGAAATTCCAGCCTTAAGAACTTTACTTTCAGTATTTTTATTTGCTTCTTTATTATTGATCAAGCTGCCTGTTAAGCCATTTTCACTGTTAGTTTATAGTGCAAGTCTACTTTTATTTTTTGATCCATTTAGTGTTTTATCGGCAGGTTTTTGGCTCTCTTATGGTTCTTGCTTTATTTTACTGCGTATTTATCAAACTATAGAACAAGCTCCAAAACTAGTTCCAATGAGTCTGTTATCTAGAATCATTCTTTTCGGCAAAATCTTAATTGATTCTCAAGGCAAAATATTTATTGCTCTATGTCCTTTAATGCTGGTTTTCTTTCAACAGATTTCATGGGTTGCGCCTTTTACAAATATTATTGCGGTGCCTTTACTCGGAGGGGTAATTGTTCCTTTAAATATTTTTGCTGCTTGTGTATGGCTTATTTTTAATCCTATTGGAAATTTATTTTTTCAAATTAATGATGTCCTGATTAGTATAGTACTGACATGTTTTGATCTTTTAGAAAAATTATCATTACCATTACAAGGCTTTAGCCTGACAACACTTGATTTAGTTTGCCTTAGCTTCGTTATTATTATCTTATTTTTACCGCGTGGGGTTTTACCAAAATCTTGGGGACTCATATGCTGTTTACCCTTGGTTATTCCGAATAAGTCGTCCCAGCAAATTCAATTAAATATTATAGATGTGGGACAGGGGCAAGCTATTTTCTTGCAACATCCAGAGCAGACATGGCTCATCGATACAGGTGGTTCTTATGATGAGAAGGCTTTTAGTATTGGTCAAAATGTGGTGATTCCATATTTACGTCAAAAGGGAATTAGACAACTGGATCACGTCGTACTATCTCATCTCGACCAAGATCATAGCGGAGCATTTCCTTCTATCGCTCAGGCTTTTCCTATTAAACAAGTCATATCAAATGAATTATGGAAAGAACAGGTTAAAGAACCTTTTACTTATTGTCATCAAGGGCAAAAATGGCAATATCCACAATTAGATATTGAAGTCCTTTGGCCTAAAGAAAAAGATTTAAATTTAGTTCCTTCAAATCAAAACCAATATTCTTGTGTGGTTTATATTCACTTAAAACAGATAAATGGTTATCAAAACTATTTAATTATGGGGGATGCAGGATGGGAAGCAGAATATCAACTTATAAAGGAATATCCTGAGTTAAAGGTAGATGTTCTGGTATTAGGACATCATGGAAGTAAACATAGTTCAGCTTATGACTTTCTAGCGAATTTAAAGCCAAAGCTTGTGGTGGCCTCCGCTGGTTTTAATAATCGATATGGACATCCAAGCAAAGAGGTTTTAGCGAGAATAAAAGCACTTCATATTCCATTTAAAAGCACAGTTGAACAAGGAACATTAAGCTTTGTATCTCGCAAACATGAGATGGTTTTATATACTCGACGTTTCGAGCGTACTTGGCTTCACCGGAATTTGTGAAGCTTCTGCTTTAAGCTTAGCAATGATTTGTAACGCTTCATCTGGATCAAGATTATAAATATTATCTAAAGCAGGATTTGCTTTAAAACGTTTATAACTCCAGTGATAGTGTTCAGGATAGTGCTGGATCAGTTGTTCAATGGCTTGATGAATAACAAAGGTTCCATCATCGGCACTACCTTCGTAAATCTTCTCATCCATAGGCTCAATATGCATCGTAAAGCCATCGTGTTCATTACGAATCGCGTAAAGGAATAATGCTTTGGCTTTGGTTTTTTGGATGAGCTTGGCACTTAAATTACTTGACGCAAGTGGCACACCAAAATAATTGATCATATCCCCACCAACATTAGGTGTATGGTCGGGCAGAATTACAGTGGTTTCGCCTTGTTTTAATGCTTTAAAAATTTGTCTAACACCAGTTTCATCGGTAGGAACCAAGTTGGCCTGTTCGCGACTACGTGCTTCTCGAACAAAACGGTCTGCATCTACATTTTTTACTGGTTTGTATAAAATAGTCATTGAAGTGAATTGGGCACACCAAGCATTCATAATTTCCCATGTGCCAAAATGTGGAACAATTAAAACCACACCTTTTTTCGCTGCTAGTGCTTCATGAAAGTAATGTTCACCCTCAATATGGTGAATTCTTTCGATATTTTTACTATTTGACGAGCCCCAAATACTTAAAAACTCAAAGTATGAGGTTAATTCGTTACGTATAGCTTGTTGTGTAATATCTAGTCGTTGCTGCGGTGTTAAATGCGGAAGTGCAATTTGTAAGTTAAGTTCTATACTTTTTGATGTTCTAGTAATTTTTAAAGTATTAACTAATCCTGCCAACATACGGGCAATAAAACGTCCAAATTGAATTGGCTGACGGCTAAAAGTTCTGAGTAAGTAATAGTTCATGCTTTTTACATCTAGTTTGGTCATCTATCGCGGTAAAAAGGAGGCAACAAGTAAAAAAAGATAAAAATATTATAAATGAAATCATATAATTTAGACAGTTTTTATCAAATCAACGTATATAATGACATCATTTTAGATTGATTTGGATTGGAATTTTATGTCCGATTGGCCACCAAAACCACAAAATGAACCTATAATCCCTAAACAAAATGGACCAGAATGGCAAATTCTTGAGAAAGCTGTACTCGCTTCCGTAGAAGAACAGCGTCGTAGTCGCCGTTGGGGTATCTTCTTCAAAACATTAACTTTTATTTATTTACTATTCATTATTGTACTTATGGGCAAAGGCTGTTCTACCAGCAAAGAAGGTTCTGCTGTAAGTAGCAGTAGCGCTCATTTAGCAGTGGTGGATATTATTGGAACGATTGATGCTTCAAGCAATCAAGCAGTAAATAGTGAAGATACCAATAAAGCGCTTAAACGTGCTTTTGAAGCTTCAAATAGTAAAGCTGTTGCACTTAATATTAACTCACCTGGCGGTTCTCCAGTTCAGTCTGATGAAATTTGGCAGGAAATTCGTTATTTGAAAAAGCAGCATCCTGATAAAAAAGTTTATGCCGTTATTGGTGATATGGGTGCGTCAGGTGCTTACTATATTGCGTCTGCTGCCGATGAAATTATTGTTAATCCATCAAGTTTAGTGGGTTCAATTGGTGTCATCATGCCTAACTATGGAATTACTGGTTTAGCTCAGAAACTCGGTATTGAAGACCGTACTTTAACAGCGGGAACGAATAAAGACATTTTAAGTATGACAAAACCAATTGATCCTGCTCAAAAGCAACATATTCAATCTGTCCTTGATAATGTTCATACTCACTTTATTACTGCAGTTAAAGAAGGGCGTGGCAAGCGTTTGAAATCGAATGATCCAGCTATTTTTTCTGGTTTATTCTGGACTGGTGAACAAGCAATCCAGTTAGGTATTGCTGACCGTTCAGGTAATATTACGAGCTTGATGCGTGAACTAAACCTTGATAATAAAGTTGACTACACAATTGAGCGCAACCCATTACAATCCATTTTAGGTCGTATGGGTGCACAAATCGGGCAAGGGGTAAGTGAATCTATTGCTCAAGAGGTGCAGACTCGTCAAAGCGCAAAATTACAATAAATCTGTATTTTTAGGATAGCGGTATGTCAATGAAACCAGTTATACACTTTGCTCATGCCAATGGCGTACCATCAAAAGTGTATCAAAAACTGTTTGACCAATTGAAAGGGGAATATGACGTTATTTATGTTCCCTTGATTGGTCCTGATAAGCGCTATCCTGTGACGAATCATTGGCCTGCTTTAGTTGACCAGGTTATTGATAGTATTGTGCGTCAAGCGAAAGGACGTAAAGTCATTGGACTGGGCCATTCTCTTGGTTCGGTTTTAACATTGATGGCCTCTTTCCGACGTCCTGAACTTTTCTCTCAAGTCATTATGTTAGATCCGCCTCTTATTTTAGGACGATATTCATTTGCTTTTCATATGGCAAAATTATTTCGTCCTAAATTAGTTGATGCAATGACACCTGCGGGCTTATCCGCACGTCGCCGTGAACATTGGGAATCGAGAGAACAGGCTGCTGAATTACTACGTCCCAAAGGGTTTTACAAAGATTTTGATGAAGATTGTTTCCAAGCTTATATTGATTATGCTTTGAAAGAGGATTCGGTTCGCGGTGGAGTAACTTTAACCATTTCCCGTGAAGATGAAGTGGCAATTTTCCGTAAAAATCCTTCTTGGTGGTGGTTACCTATGCCAAAACCTAAGATGCCTGTGCATTTAGTTGTGGGCAAAGAAAGTGCTTTTTTAAAAAGAGGCTTTCCTCAAATGGCAAAGCGGAAAATGGGCATTCCATTTACTGTGGTTGAAGGAGGGCATATGTTTCCACTAGAGCATCCTATCGACACAGTAAACTCTATAAAGAAATTGATTCATCAACAGCTAAATTAATTTTTAAATATATAAAAAAGGACATGCCAGCATGTCCTTTTTTATTTTTTGTTTGTTAGTAAAACATTTTACCAACTTGCAAAACGAATAGGGTCTTTTAGAGCTTGATTACGGAAATAGGCCTGTCCATCTTTCCAAGTAAGTTGACCGTTACACAACCACTCTGCAACTTGAGGGTAGATAAAGTGCTCAAGTGTATGGACTCGATCTGCTAATGAAGCAGCAGTATCATGTTCTTTAACTGATATAGCTGATTGGGCTATAGATTGACCAGAATCCAGTTCAGCAGTTACAAAGTGCACGGTACAACCATGTAAACGATCACCTGTGTTTAAAACACGTTGATGCGTATTCACACCTTTGTAAGCTGGAAGAAGCGAGGGATGTATATTCAGCATTTTCCCTTGCCATTTGTTGACAAAGGTTGGCGTTAAGATACGCATGAAACCAGCTAAAATAACTACATCTACTTCCCAAGCTAAGAGTTGCTGATGCATTGCTTCATCAAACACTTCACGAGTTGGAAAGTCTTTATGGGAGATAACAGCGGTAGCAATATTAGCTTTTTGAGCGCGCTCTAAGGCATAAGCATCTGCTTTATTAGACAGTACACCTACAATTTGCCCCGATAGATTTGCATCTATCAAGGCTTGTAAATTACTGCCGTTCCCAGAGACTAGAACAGCAATTTTTATCATGCAAAGATCACACGAATTTTTTCGTCTGCACCTTCTACTGATTCAGCATTTTCTTGGATATGTCCAATCTTCCAAGCTTTTTCGCCTTGAGCATTAAGCACTTCAATTGCTTTTTCAGCATCATTTGCATCAACAGCAATAACCATACCTACGCCACAGTTAAAAGTACGGTACATTTCAAAGCGTTCTACATTGCCTTCGCGTTGTAGAAGTTGGAATAATTCAGACCATTCCCAAGAAGACTCATCAATTACTGCTTGTGCACCATTTGGTAATACGCGAGGTAAGTTACCTGGTAAACCGCCACCAGTAATATGTGCCATAGCATGAACATCAACTTGTTTGCAGAGTTCAAGAACTGGTTTTACATAAATACGAGTTGGTTCCATTGCTACATCAGCAAGAGGACGACCATCAATTATTTGAGTTAAATCAACGTTTTTAATATCTAAAATTTTACGTAGTAATGAATAACCATTAGAGTGAGCACCACTTGATGCAACACCGATAAGTACATCACCAGACTTTACTTTAGAGCCATCAATAATTTTGCTTTGTTCAACAACACCAACGGCAAAACCAGCAAGATCGTAATCTTCGCCTTCATACATACCTGGCATTTCTGCGGTTTCACCACCTACAAGTGCGCAACCTGCAAGTTCACAACCTTTACCAATACCAGTAACAACATTTGCAGCAACGTCAACATTTAAGTGACCAGTCGCGTAATAATCAAGGAAGAATAATGGTTCTGCGCCACAAACTAAAAGGTCATTGACACACATAGCCACAAGGTCTTGACCAATTGTGTCATGACGATTGAGATTAAGTGCCAAACGTAATTTAGTTCCTACACCGTCAGTTCCAGAAACTAAAACAGGCTCTTCATAACCTTTAGGAATTTTGCATAGTGCACCAAAGCCACCAAGTCCGCCCATTACTTCAGGACGACTTGTACGTTTAGCGACTGACTTGATACGATCGACCAGTGCGTCGCCCGCTTCAATGTCAACACCCGCATCTTTGTAGCTTAAACCGGTATTTGGGGTAGAAGTTGAGTTGCTCATAAATGAAGTCTCCGCATTGGCGGCAGATTATAACCTGAATATACGAAACTCTTATGTTATTTATGCTCGAAAATGCTATCTTTAATAAAAATATTTTTTCATTTATAACGATTAAATCAAAAAAGGCTAGATTTTATGCAAGATCGTATACTGCGCCGTATTTTTTTACTCGCAGGTATTGTATTGCTGGTATGGGTGTTGTACTTACTCAAGCCTGTAGTCATTCCTTTTATCGGTGCTTTTTTCCTCGCTTATTTATTCAGTCCACTTGTTGATGTGCTGGTAAAAATGAAATTGCCTCGCTGGTTGGCAATTAGCATGGTATTTGTGGGAATAGGCGTAACCCTAACTATTGCACTTTGGTATTTAGTTCCACTGATTTGGAAACAATTAGTTTATGCCCGAGATAGTATTCCAGCAGGCATTCACTGGATTAATGCTACTTTTTTACCTTGGGTATCTTCGACATTTAATGTCCAGCAAATGGAAATTGACACCGAGCAGTTGTCTAAAGCCGTGATGGAATATGTCCAAACCAATTATAGTGCAGACAGCATTCAGGCAGTGTTATTAAAATTGGCTCAATCGGGTTTGAATTTTATTCAGATTGGTGGGACAGTTGTTTTAATTCCTATTATTGCCTTCTATTTCTTGCTTGATTGGGAACGTATGTTACAAAACTTACGTCGTCTCATTCCGCGTCCATATGAAGCAACTACTTTACAGATCGTTGGCGAATGCCATAGCGTTTTAGGAGCATTTGTTAAAGGTCAGTTTCTCGTCATGCTATTGCTTGGCGTAGTCTATGCAGTTGGTTTGCAGCTCATTGGTTTGGAAGTTGGTCTTATTATTGGTATGGTGGCCGGCCTTGCCAGTATTATTCCTTATTTAGGATTTGCCGTAGGTATTATTGCAGCTGTTATTGCTAGCTTGTTCCAATTCGGATTGGATTGGATGCATCTATTACTGGTTGGTGTAGTTTTTATGATTGGCCAAGCGGTAGAAGGCTATATTCTACAGCCATTCCTATTGGGCGATAAAATTGGTCTATCTCCTGTAGCAGTTGTTTTTGCAGTATTGGCAGGTGCACAGCTTGCAGGTTTCTTAGGAATGTTAATTGCTTTGCCGGTTGCAGCTGTTATTGTGGTGTTGTTGAAGCATTTAAGAGAGAATTATGAAAGAAGCTCACTTTATGCTCCACCTTCTACATTAGTGATCCAACATGGCGATATTGAGCAAATTCATGTACAAACTGAGAGCACTAAGCTTGATCTTGAAGTTAAAACACAGCAAGATACAGATGAACTGAAATCCCCTAACCAGAAATAATTTCAAGGTTAATTCAATATATGCGTCAACTCCAACTGGATATAGAACCTCAACTTGATGCCCGAATCAGTGATTTTTCGGGACCAGGTTGGGGGCATGTAGTTGATGCCGTGCGTCAATTACATGCTGGTCTGGTGAGTAGATTTTATATCTACGGTGGAGCAGGGACAGGAAAGAGTCACTTACTTTCTGCAATTTGTGATTCTTATTTAGAATTAGGCAAATCTGCGATTAAAGTCTCTTTGCTTGAACTACTTGATGCTCCTATTGAAGCTATTACTTCTTTAGAACATTATGACCTTGTTGCTTTGGATGATATTGAATCAATTAGTGGCGTACCTCACTGGCAAAAAGCTGTTTTTCATTTAATGAATAATCACGAAGGACAACTTGTATTTTCTTCGCGTGTAGCACCGATCGAATTAAAACTTGAATTGCCAGACTTACAGTCACGACTTACACAGGCAGTTAGTGTAAAAGTGCCGAGTGGAAGTTTATATGCAGACCGCTATGCCTTGGTTACATCTGTAATGGCTAGACGTGGTATCCACTTCGATCAGCAAATTGTTGACTACTTATTATTACATGGTCCTCATCAAGCATCTCTTTTACTAAAGACTGTTGCGCAGTTGGAAAAGTTGCTCAAAGGTGAAAAAACAAAACTATCTAATGCGACTTTAAGGCAAATTTATGCTTTGATTGATGAGTATCAACAATAAAATTTTTACCTTAAGTTTGCTATTTTGCCTAAATTTATTTCATATAATTAAAGAATTTCTTTCTAGACAGAATTGTTTTTCATTTCAGAATAAATAGTTGTATTTATAACTTCTAATTTTTAATAAGCTAGCTTTTTGTATTAAAAAAACTTTTTTTAACTATAAAGCTTTTTGTAATTTAGCTCAAAAATGACTCTATAGACCGATCAAAAAGTCTTGAGAAATTCTACTTCCTGTGACAAAGTACGCACAAAGGATGCGGTTGCAAAAGCGGAAATTTTGCAATTTTGACAAAGAAAAATGAAAAAAGATGTAAGGAGATGGGTATGCTCAAACGGAGCATTGCTTTTGCTTTATTGGCTATTGCTGGACACGCTTATTCTGCCGATATTCAAGTTACAACTACAACTGATGAAGACGTCGATAACAAGGTCTGTTCATTACGTGAAGCAATACAATTTCTAAAATATCGCGCATCTTCCAATGCTGCTGATGTTGAAAAATATGCAAACGGTTATAATGGTTGCGGAAATAAAGATGCTTCATCAAATATCATTTTGCAGCGTGATAAAGAATATACTTTAAATAAAAGTATAGTAATTACTGTTCCTGTAGCTATTAGTACAGCAAAAAATGATTCTACTCTGGTTGAGGAAGGAGCACCCAACTCTCATAATGCAACTATTAAAATGGTCGGTACGGATCAACTATTCCGTATAGATGATGGTAGTGTTGAAAAAGCTTCTTTTTCAGTTTTATTTGTTGATGTTAATTTAAAAGGTGCTGGCTCAAAGAGTGTAATACCTCAAGGTAACGGTGGATTAATTTATAATCATGAACAATTGGTTATTCAAAATTCGCGTTTAATGGATGGGTATGCAACAAATGGGGGAGCAATTTATAACGCTGGTAATTTATCAAATACTCCAAAAACAGCGGGTTCAGTAACGATTATTAATAGCCTGATGCAAAATAATAAAGCAAGTCAGGGAGGCATTTTATATACTGATATGCCACTTTACTATGTTACGCAATCTGTGGTGCGTGATAATGAAGTGAGTGCAGCAGATGGTGCATTATTTCATGCTGCAACTAAATTTGCAGATGAAAGTACGGGCGGATATTTAACTTCTCGTATCATTGGTTTGAGTAATAGTACAATTTTTCATAATAAAGGTAGTTTCATTGCCAATGTTCGTGATGGCATGGTAATCAATAATATTACTCTTATTAAAAATGTGGGAGGCTTGTATTTTGATGCCCCACAAGGAAAAGCGTCTGTCTCTAATAGTATTTTAGTAGGCAACACAACAAACTGTAAGGTATCTGCAACAGATAAAACGATTGTGCAAAGCAATTTAGTAACAACAGAATGTAATCGTAATGCTTCTGCAGAGTTACCAAATATTCTATACCCTGCAAGTGAAAAACTAATTGCTGGAAATGCAGATGAAGGAACCTGTGATGTTCCACCAGCAGATGGTTTGTTATGTCCGTATTCAACACCGAGCAATAGCTTTTTAGGGTTCTTTAAACCAAGAGTTTTAGATAAATATACCAGTCTTTCGCAATCATTATTAATTAACAAAGGTCGTTTATATAGCGATGGGACTTCTGTAGGTCTGGCGAGTTGTGAAAAACAAGATCAACGTGGAAAAAATCGAAGTGGTTATGATGAGTTGTGTGATTTAGGGGCAATTGAATTAATTACTAACCGCGATGATATTAGTACACATGGCCAAGATATTAAATATGGCGAAATTGCCAAATTTAATATTGCCGATGTGGTAGGTGATGGAGAATTAGTTTCTCCACAAACATGCGAAAAAATGTTTGGAAAAAGAACAGATGGTCAAGCCTGGCAGTCAGGCTGTATGAAGATTGTTCAAACAAGTACACCATCTAAAGGAACTTTGTCTATCGATGCTCAGGGAAATTTAACTTATGTTCCAAATGGAAACTGGCATGGAGCAGATGTATTTAACCTTTTAGTCGTTACTACTACCACACGTTTTAATAATACTGCTGACGTTTACTTAACAATTCCAGTTCAAATTGTACAAGATCCACCCTCAGGTATTGAGGATAAGTCTGTAAGTGCGGGTGGTGGCGGAAGTGTAGGTGGTGGTTTAGTTTTTGGTCTATTTGGCTTAATTGCTCTAAGACGTTTAAAGTCATAATCAAGGATGATAAAGGCTATGAAAAATTATAAAAAAGCTTTTTTAGCATTAGCTGTGATTGCTGCAATGCCGTTATTTGCAGATACCACGACTGGAAGAATTGATGTTACAACTTTTGACGATGAAGATGGTGACAATACGAATGCCTGCTCGTTGCGTGAAGCGATAAAGACAGCTGAGCTACGTAAGTCATATGGTGGGTGTACCGTTATTGATACACGTGAAACTACACAAAAATCGATTCAACTTAAAGCAGGAATTTATACTTTAACTAAAGAGTTAGTTCCAAATGCCAATATTGCTATTTTTGGTGCTGATCCTGTAGATTGGCAGAAAAAAAGTGTATTAACCAATGATTATCCTGCACAACTTGAATTACAAACACGTATTAATGCTCAAGGTAAGTCACGCATCTTTAATACGACTACTTATAAACAGCCGTTAAGCATAAATAATGTAATTCTTGAAAATGGTGTCACAACTGGTCAGGGGGGGGCAATTTATGCAGGTGCTGACATTGCTTTACAAAATAGCCAAATTTTATCATCTCGGGCAACAAGCGGAGGGGCAATTTATTTAGCTTCACCGAATATTACTTTATCAGTGAATCATTCATTACTGAAAGGCAATAACGCAACACAAGAAGGTAGTGTTTTATCAATGGGGTGTTTTAGTGACACCGTCTATGCGCCACGTACTATTACTCTTACATCAAATAGTATTGTGAATAATGGTAATACAGCTACAACAAGTGCATTTGAGTTTTGCGGTAAACCTACTGCGACATTATCGGTTAATACTGTTGCACAAAATATAGCCAATAGTACTAACGGCAGTATTATCAAGTTTACTGGTGATACCAATAATCCAGCCAATACATCAAGTATTTTAAGTTCAAGCAGTAGTTTAGTTCTCTTAAATAATACAATTGTTGAAAACAACGCTAATAGTACTTTCCTCTATGACAAACTGGGTACAAAAAAACTAAGTTTTAATGTATTGGCTTATAATAGCGGAAGTTATGCGTGTAAATATCTTTTAGGGGCAGCGGCAGAGCAAAAGAGTGTAGGTTTAACGCTGAGTTTTAATGCGCTTGACTGGACATCTACGACAGCAAAATGTGATGTTCCCAAAGAATCTTTACCTGATGGTCAGACGAATATTAATATTAGTGGACAACCATTTAATAGTGTACTAAGTCCACAGACTGTATCGGCCTATACAGGTTGGTTACCTATTTATTATCCAAAAGAGATTATTGATACTAAACAAGTAGATTTGGTTAATGTTGATCAAGATAGTAAAGGCAGTTGTGCCACAATTGACCAACGTGGTTTAAATCGTTTGGCAGACATTATCTCATATTATCAGCCAGAAAGTCGTAATAGTTGCGATATTGGTTCTGTCGAGTTAATGAAGCTCACTTCAGGTGATTTAGAGGATGTTAGTAATATTTCATTAACGACTTGGATTGATAATTATCAAAAAAATTATGATTTATTTGATAATTATATTAAAGACCCTAAGACACCTTCTAACTTTATTACTTATTATAAAGTACGTTTAGCGGAGTTTAAGAATCTAATTGATGCTACTAAGGCAAATCTTAAATATCGCGCAATTTATCTTGATTTAAAGAACTATGATTTACCATTGCCGACAGAAGATGCTAATCATGTGCTGAAGTTCTTCAACCCAACTGACTATCGTATTACAACAGAGCCATTAGGTATTGGGCAGATTGATAAAGGTGTTTATAACGTTACTAAAGAACCAAATTTGATGTGTGAATGGAATGCGACCTTACAACAAATTATTTTCTATCGTAAGGATGATTCAGTAACTCAAGCTGGTAGTTATGTATATTGTAAATATACAATTACTACAGCCGATAATAAACTAAGCTCAAGCGGTTTGATTAAGGCTCGTTTTAATAATATTGAACCAGTTTCTGGCGATGGAACAATTACATTTAAATATCTTGCAAATGAAACTATTCCATTGAATTTACTTAAATATGCTAACGATGATGGTGATGGGCCTGTAAATACGCTTTTAAAGCCTAAACCTCAATTTTGGGTAAATGAAAAGGGTGTAGAGTTACCAATTTATTTACCAAGCAAAACATCGAAAGATGGTATTTTTAAAGTAGTTAAAGCTGATCGGGAAGGGCCATGTCCGAAAGATGATAAGGATAAAACTTGTTATGGTGGAAATATCTATATTCAGGCAAATAACGTATTTAATACTTTTAATGACTCGTTAAGTTATAACGTATATGACGCTGATGGGAAAATCTCATCTAAAGCTGGAGTAATTACCCTTGTAAGCACTGCCACCACTACAGACGATACACGGGGTGGGGGCGGAGGTGGTAGCCTTGGAATTTTATCTTTGGCATCCTTACTTAGTTTAGCAGCCTATAGACGCTACCGTAAATAAACCCAAAGAATAAAAAGGCCTCCAATCGGAGGCTTTTTTATAAGAAATGAAATCAAAATAATTGAGTGATTAGATTTCACTTTTTTAATAACTCAACAATATTTAGTGTTCTAAATACTTGTTCATATATTCTTCACGAATCGCCGTTCTTTCTTCACCATTTGCTTTGAGCATACGTTCACGTAAATCTTTACGTTCTTGAGTACTCATTTTTTGCCATGCTTCACGCATTTTTTGTTTTTCAGCTTCAGGAAGTTGAGTAAACCAGTCCATGCGTTGCTGTAAGTTATTGCTCTGATTTGCTGGTAACTCTTTTAAACTCTGGTAACGTTTAATAACTGCACGTTGCTCTTCTTCAGAAAGAGCATCCCATGTGTCATCGACTTGTGCATTGGCATCTTTAGAAAAAATCCAAAAGCGTTCAAAACCTGCAAAACTTGTCTGCAAGAAACTTAATGAACACAGGATAAGTGCTAATTTTTTAGCTGCCATGTTGTACTTTATCCTCACCCAACACCATTAACATCTCTAAATCTTCTACCATTTGTGGAGATAATTTAGGATTTACGATGACTTGATTTTGTGGCTTATCTACAATTTCGACTGAGTTTGGCAGGATTACAAAACCTGTAATTGCTGCAGCAAGTGCAAAACCAGTCATTTTCCAGACACTATAATAAGAGGCTGGTTTTTGTTGAATATGGTCAAGCACATGATTCATGACCACTGTTTTGTTTTTGTGGTGATCTGCCAAACTATCAAGTTTGGAGGTCACCTTTTTAGTGAAATCATCATGATTCATCAGAACCTCCCAAGGGATTTAAATGTGCCAAGTATTCTCTAAGTCCCTGAATTGCTCGGTGATAATGGGTTTTCACACTACCTTCGGTACAGTTCATGATCTGAGCTGTTGTATGGGTGTCAAACCCTTCCCACGCACGTAACATAAATGCCTGCTGTTGACGAACAGGTAGTTTTTCAATCGCTTCCCGAATTTCCTCAATCGTTACCGCTTGATCGAGAAAATCTGCAGGATTAATAGCTTTTTCATCAACTACATCGATAATTTCTTCGTCGTCATTATCCAGACTAACTTTTTTGAAGAATGAAAATGGGTTCGCTCTACGAGCTTCTTTGCGTCGCCAATCCTGAAGTTTGTTATTCAAAATAGTGTAAAACAGGGGATACCATTCTTCAGTACTTTTATCGGCGTAAGATTTGTGTAAAGCAATAAATGCTTCTTGAACCAAATCCATTGCAATACCTTGTTGACCTTGGGTAGCACTCTCCATCATCACCAAAGCACGACCAGTGACATCTTGCATGAAAAATTTCAGGCGTTGCTCAGCCGTGCTGGCATGAGCACTAGATGTTTCCGATCGAGACTTTTTCGGTGCTAAATCCATGGAGATGGAAAATCCTGTCATTGGACATACCCACCTTATCTTCAATATATCTCTTATATAACGTTGAAAAGAGGTGGGAGGTTGACAACAATCGGTTATTTTTTACTAGTGTAATTGATTTTTTTCACAAATATGTGCGATGTAAAATAAATTAACGTTTTATTGGCGTTGGCGGACCATCTCAAAAAAGCAAATAGATCCTGCAATTGCCACGTTTAATGACTCTTGTCCACCTGGTTGGGGAATAGTTACTGATTGTGCGTGATCTAATGCGTAATCACTAGCGCCTTGACCTTCATTTCCTAATATCCAGACACACGGTTTTGAAAGATCTTTTGAATAAAGACTCGTTGAGCGATGAGAGCTTGTAACAAAAACTGGAATTTGGAACTTTGGAAGAATATCTGTCAACTGAAAGTTTTCAAAACAATGTAAGCTAAAATGAGCACCCATACCCGCTCTTAAAACTCGTGGTGACCAAAGTGATGCAGAGCCTTGTGTGCAAATGATTTGTTTAATATTTGCTGCTGCTGCTGAACGTAGTAAAGTACCTACGTTACCCGGATCCTGAATATTTTCAAGAATTAAGGTATCTACCTTATAATCGATGGTTGATGCAGTTTTAGGCAGGTCAATAATAGCTAAACAAGGTAAGCTCGTACCTAATGTACTTAAATCTCTATATAAAACTTCGCTAATAACAAAGATATGACCTTGATGCAGTTCAATTATTTTTTTTAAATCTTCGTGTTCTAAGGCCTGTTCTGTCGTAAATAAAGAAAAAATCTTTTTTTGCTGTTGTAACCAAGCTAAACAAAGATGAGTGCCTTCAAGAACAGTTTGTTGGTGCTTTTTTCGGGCGTTACTGAGTTCTATTAATCCACGCAAATGTTTAATTTTTGCATTGTCTTTTGATTCTAAAAAAATAACCGCCATAAGAAGATATCCAACAAAAGGGCACCATCATACTATGATGCCCTAAGTAATTAAAATTATTAGTGGTAGCTTGTTACGCGTTCGACTTCATTTTTAGAACCAATGATTACAGGAACACGTTGGTGAAGCTCGGTTGGTTCAATATCTAAAATACGAACACGGCCTGTAGTTGATGCACCACCAGCTTGTTCAATGAGCATACTCATTGGATTTGCTTCATACATTAAACGTAAGCGCCCCGCTTTTGTCGGATCTTTTAAGTCATATGGATAAAGGAAAATACCACTACGGCATAAGATACGGTGAATATCGCCAACCATACATGCGACCCAGCGCATATTAAAATCTTTTTCACGAACAGAAGTTTTACCTGCAAGTAATTCATCAATGTATTGTTTTACAGGATTTTCCCAATGACGTTGGTTAGAGGCATTAATTGCAAACTCTTGAGTATCTGCTGCAACCTGAACATTGTCAGTTGTGAGTAAGAAGGTTTGAGTTTCTGGGTCTAAAGTAAAGAATGCTACGCCATTCCCAACTGTTAAAGCCATCATAGTTGATGGACCATAAAGTACATAACCTGCTGCAACTTGTTGTGTACCAGCTTGCATGAAATCTTCTGCTTTTGTTACTGCATTTTTTGCAGGAAGAATAGAGAAAATTGTGCCTACACACATATTGATATCAATATTGCTTGAGCCGTCTAATGGATCAAATAAAACAAGATATTCACCATTTTCTTGTGCAGGGGTGAAATCATCAAGCTCTTCAGAAGCGAGACCGCCCACATGTGGATGCACTTTTAAAGCATCAATTAAGTAGTCATTAGAAATCACATCAAGTTTTTTCTGTGTTTCACCTTGAACATTTTCATTACCAGCACTACCTAAAATACCAGCGAGAGCACCTTTTTGTAGTGCTTGGTCGATCGTTTTACAGGTCGTGGCAATAGTATCGATGACTTGAGCCAACTCAGGTGTTAGATTCCCTTTTTGTTGTTGTAAAAATTGGGACAAAGTGAGGTTGGACATATAAAATAGCTCCTGTGCTTCAAGCATCAAAATGAGTCAGATAAATACGTGGCATATTCTAGATGAGAATGTCACAAAATAAAAATTATCTTACTTTATTTGTGTTGGATTTATGCTTACAAGCCCCCAATTAAAATGGTATGTTGATTGCATCACAAAGGACTGTATGTTTTTAGGAGAATCGAAATGACAACAAAGAAGTTTGATGCGACCCCCACGGCAGGTGAACCAATCAATCTAGATGAAATTTCGAAAGAAAATGTTCAGGAAGCTTGGAAAGACTACGAGGCAAAACCTGAATATAAAGATTTTAATAAGCATGATTTGATTGAGTCCATGCAACATGCTGAAGAAGAAAAGAAATCTTCTTAAGTAATAAAAAAACGCTCATATTTTTATGAGCGTTTTTTTATGCAGATCTCTTATTTTAATAAAGGAGGTACTGCTTCGTAATTAATTTCAACACGGCGGTTTTCTTTCCACGCTGATTCATCATGTCCTGCATTAACAGGAGCTTCTTTACCATAACTTACAGCTTCAAGTTGCTGTGGGTTTACGCCATTGGTAATTAAGTAGCTTTGTACAGCTTTAGCACGACGTTCGCCTAAAGCCATATTATATTCACGTGTACCACGTTCATCTGTATGACCAGTTAATGCAACTTTTGAATTTGCATTTGCTATAAGGAACTGAGCATGAGCTTGAAGCGTTTGGTAGTCTTCAGTAGATAAATCGCTGCTGTCATAATCAAAGTGAACAACACGTTTAGCTAAAGCCGCTTTATTGGCTTCAGTTACGCCTTTAGATGAAGCACCTGCCAAATTTTGAGCATTTAATGCAGCATCTTCACTTAAACCAGAAGTGTTTACTGTACTTGGGTTTGTGCCAGTCGTGGTCGTCGCTGCCGGTTTACGGCTAGCACAGCCTGTCATCACGAGTGCTACGCTAAGAAAGGGTAGAGCTAAATATTTGATTGATTTCATGATCATCTCCGTCAATGGAATTAAAAGTTATTTTGGTGCCCAGGCTGGTTCACGTACTTCACCTTGTTCGCTTGGTAAATTCATACGGAAACGTCCATCAGTAGACATAATAGACAACAAGCCACGGTTGCCTTCACGAGTTGCATAAACCACCATTTGCCCATTTGGTGAGAAACTTGGTGATTCATCTAAACTAGTTGGGGTAAGAATATTGGTGATGCCAGTATTAATGTCTTGAATTGCAACTTTATAACTGCTGCCACTTGGGCGATGAACAAGTGCAATCTTTTTGCCATCTGCACTTAGAGTTCCGCGTGCATTAAATGAGCCTTTAAATGTCAAACGCTTTACTGAGCCATCAGCAAAGGTATAACGATAAATTTGGGCAGAGCCACCACGGTCAGAAGTGAAAATAAAGGATTTTCCATCTGGTGTATAACGTGCTTCGGTATCAATTGCCGAATCATTTGTCATGCGTTTGACTTGGCGAGTTGATAAATCCATTTGGTAGATTTCAGGATTACCATTCATCGATGCTGTAAATAGCATTGATTGGCCATCCGGTGAAAAACTTGGCGCGCCGTTTAGGCCTCTAAAACTGGTAAGCACTTCACGTGTTCCAGTTGATAAATCTTGTAAATAAATTGCTGGACGTTTAGTTTCAAAAGAAACATAAGCAATTTTTTTAGCATCCGGTGTCCATGCCGGAGAAAGAATTGGATCACGGGATGATAAAACGGTCTTTGGTTGTTCACCATCCGTATCTGCAATTTGTAGGGTATAACGCTCGGCAGGTGTTGCAGGGTTTCTTAATACATAAGCAATACGGCCGCTAAAGTCACCTGGAATACCAGTAAGCGCTTGATAAATAGCATCACTTACCATATGACCAGCTTGACGTATGCGTGAAGCAGGTACATTTAAAAGTTCATTTAAAATGTATTGTTGCTTTTGTACATCATAAAGTTGGTAGTGAACTTCAAAACCTGTCGCTGTTTGTTTAATTTGTCCAGTAACTACATATGGAATACCAGCAGTTTGCCAGTCAGAAGCTTGAATCTGATTGATTGCAGCATTGGCAGGCAAATTTTTAGATGAGCTTGTAAAGCGCCCAGAACGGTTTAAGTCTGTTTCAACAATAGGATAGAGCCCATTGTCATTGGTAAACGGGACAATAGCAATTTTGGGTGCCTGATCTGGAGCTTTGGCAATTTCCAGATATAACTGGGCAAAAGCAGTTGTAGAAGCAATAGGGCTTAAGGCTGTGATCAGTGCTAAAGATAGCAGGTGTTTGCGGCTCGTATTCATAAGTTTAAAGTCATAGCAGGTATTTTTGTGACTGTTGATTTTGTAGCATAGTTACATGCCTTAAACTATTTAAAGCATGTAACTCTTTCAAAATTATTGCGCTCTAAATGTAGAGCTAACACTTCTTGCTTCACGTCTTGCATCTGGATCTGATGGCATAGGATATGGCGCTGCGGCTTGAATTGCAGCTTTAATACTTGCGTCTAAGGCATCATCACCACTTGAACGCGTGATCACAATGGAGTTAACGCTTCCCGAGTCGGAAAGGGTAAAACGAACACCAACTGTTTTACCGCTACTACCAGTTGGAACATCCCAAGAGCGTCGAATTTTTTGTTCAAAATCACGTCTAGCTGAAGAAGCAACTTTTTTAGCTTCAGCTTTCTTTTGAGCTGCTTCTTCTTGTGCTTTTTGAGCAGATGCAGCTTTGGCCTCGGCCTCCGCTTCAGCTTTACGCTTAGCATCGTCAGTAGCTTTTTGCTTGGCTTTAGCATCAGCCTCAGCTTTGCGTTTAGCATCGTCAGCAGCTTTTTGCTGTTTGGCTTTCGCATCGGCCTCAGCTTTACGTTTAGCATCATCAGCTTTTTGCTGTTTAGCTTTTGCATCGGCTTCCGCTTTACGTTTAGCATCGTCAGCAGCTTTTTGCTGTTTGGCTTTCGCATCGGCCTCAGCTTTACGTTTAGCGTCTTCAGTTGCTTTTTGCTGTTTGGCTTTTGCATCGGCTTCCGCTTTACGTTTAGCATCGTCAGCAGATTTTTGCTGCTTAGCTCTAGCATCAGCCTCAGCTTTACGTTTAGCGTCTTCAGTTGCTTTTTGCTGTTTGGATTTTGCATCTGCTTCTGCTTTACGTTTAGCGTCTTCAGTTGCTTTTTGCTGTTTCGCTTTTGCATCTGCTTCAGCTTTACGTTTAGCGTCGTCAGCAGCTTTTTGTTGCTTAGCCTTAGCATCAGCTTCGGCCTTTCGCTTAGCTTCTTGTTGTGCTTGAAGTTTAGCGTTTTCAGCCTTTTGAGCTTCACGTTTTAATTTTGCATCAGCCTCAGCTTTACGTTTAGCGTCTTCAGCAGCTTTTTGGCTGGCCTTAGCTTCAGCCTCAGCTTTTGCACTTTGTTCAGCCTTACGTTTTTGTTCGGCTTCTAATTTTGCTTTAGCCTCAGCTTGGCGTTTAGCTTCAGCCTGCTGTTTTTGAGCTTCCTCTATGCGTTGCTGTTCTGCTGCTTGTTTCGCTTTCGCAGCTTCTTCAGCTTTACGCTTTTGCTCAGCTAACTTGGCTTGCTGGGCCTGTTCGGCCTTTTGCTTTTGAGCAGCAAGTTGTTGAGCTGTTGGAGGAGGAGGTACAACTGGAAGATTTTGAGGTAGCGTTTCATCCACAATAGGGGCTAATACCTCTTTTGCTTCATTCGTAGCTGTAGTCTCTTGTTCAATTTCTTTGGCTAAAGGAGGGGGTAAATCTTCTGGCTTAACTAAAATAGTCGTTAGCTTTTTTGGCTGTTCAGGTGGTTTACTCAAGCCTAAAAAAAGCAAGCCAACAATGGCAATTGCATGAACTCCGAGTGTAAAGCTCAATGCAATCGCATTTTGTTTAAAGGGCGGCTTTTGATCTTTGTTCATAGCTTATTTTAAAGGCTCTGTCAGAAGGCCAACTTGAGTTAAACCTGCTTCTTGTAAACTCGCCATTAATGATACGACTTCTCCATAAGGACGAGACTTATCACCATTGACTAAAACTGTAAGTTGTTTGTTTTCTTGTTCAGCTTGTTTTTGAGCATCGCTTAAAACTGCTTCGAGTTTTTCACGAGATAATGGTTCATTATCTTTGTAATCTTCATATTGAAGATAAATATTGCCATCTTTGCCAATTGTTACCATGGCAGGCATATCTTTTGATTCGATTGGGTGATTGTTTGCTTGAGGTAAATCGACCTTGATACCACTGGTAATCATAGGAGCAGTTACCATAAAAATAACCAAAAGCACGAGCATAACGTCAATATAAGGTACGACGTTCATATCACTTTTTAATGGTTTTTTTATGCGCTCAAAGCGCCCTGAACGCTGAATTGCCATTATGCATCTTCCTGTGATGAACCCACAGATTGACGTTGCAATAAAGCAATCATCTCTTCAGCAAATAAAGCACGATCAGAGTAAACACTTTCACTTTTAGCAGTGAAGTGGTTAAAAGCTAATACAGCAGGAATAGCAGCAAATAAACCTATTGCAGTTGCAATAAGTGCTTCAGCAATACCCGGTGCAACAGTTGCCAGAGTTACTTGATCAACGGCAGCTAAACCGATAAAGGCATTCATAATACCCCATACGGTACCGAATAGTCCGATGTAAGGTGCTACAGAACCGATACTTGCTAAAGTCCCTAAACCATATTCTAAATGGCTCTGATCACGACTTAAACCTACACGCAAAATACGCTCAGTGCCTTCAATCGTTTGAGAAACAGGAGCTTGACGTTTTTTGAGTTTAAAAAATTCGCTCAACCCTTGATAAAAAATATCTTCAAGACCTGAGCGTTTTGAGTTGAGCTGAGCATTGTTATAAAGCGTATTGAGTTCAGCACCAGACCAGAACATTTTTTGAAAATGTTCATCGTCTTGATGTGCTTTTTTATAACTCATGTGTAACTTGGCAATCAGATACCAACTAAAGATCGATGCTAACAATAAAATTAGCATGACCAACTGAACGACTGGACTTGCTTGTAAAATAAGGTCAGAAATATGCAGGGTTGATTCAATGTTTGTTGCCATAGGTTACATATGCCGGTTGTTTTTTTAGTCTTGTTCCAATTCTTTACGAATAAGATCACGTATTTCTTCTGGAAGACGACGAGGCATTAAGTCTTTACTTAAACATGCCAACTCAACCTCACCAGAAGCAAGCAAGATTTCACCACGATAAATATTTTGTTGCAACACAAATGACGCAGCTTTACATGAAACTACACGTGCTGTAACAGTAATTAAATCATCCATTAAAATAGGACGCATATATTTTACGTCAATTTTATATACGACAAAGTTGTAGTCTTTTTGGTGCCAGTAATGATCAACGCCAGCAGCGCGGAGCCATTCGGTACGGGTACGTTCCATATAGCGAATATGGTTGGCATGGTAAACAATACCACCTGCGTCCGTATCTTCAATATAAACACGAATGTTGAATTCAAAATGATTCGCCATGAGAGTATTCCGTTTTTAGTTCACTATAGAGCTTTGCATTTCAATTATGGCTACTGAATAAAATATTCATTTTATTTGAAGCCACGCATATGCTTTAAATACGGGGCAGTTTAGCAGATTGCATACTAAGTCCTATGGCACAACCTTTCAATTGCGATTGCTGTACTTCTAGTCTAAAAACGGTGAACTCTATGACCAGCTTACTTTTAAGTTAAGAAGGTTTCCATGCAGTTTGAACTTGTTTTGATATGTTCGGGTAATCTAATACGAACCTTACATGTAGTTCAGTTCCTGTTTTTAAGGCTTTATTATCTACAATAAAGTAAGGACTATGATTGGGTGCAGCTTGGCTTAAGTCTTGATTTTCTGGTGTTGCACCTAAGAAAACAAAGAATGAGGGCATTAATTTTCCATAATAAGCAAAATCTTCACTTGCACTCTCATTGTGATCCAAAACATGTAGTTTTGAAGCTTCAACAACTTTGGCTAATGTTGGCTGAATAAATTGAGTAAGCGCTTTGTCATTCATAGTTACTGGTGCATAAGGCGCAATTTCAACTTTAGCAGTCACGTCATTGGCTTGAGCATTATGCTCTATCATGGTCGGTAAACTTTTTAAAATATTCGCCCGTATTTGTTCGTTATTAGAACGAATAGTCCCGATCATATTGACCTGTTCAGGAATCACATTACCTGCCGTGCCGCCTTGAATATTACCAATACTGACTACACCCATACCTTTGGTTAGATCAGTTCTTCGGCTAATAAGACTCTGTAAATTATTAATCATTTGTGCCGATGCATAAATTGGATCTCTGCCTAGCCACGGCATCGAACCATGCACCTGCTTGCCGTTGACCTGAATACGTAAGTGGTCTGCACTATTTAAAATAGCTCCATCCTTGTAATAAAGATGTCCACTTTTCATGCCAGCTATGACATGTATTCCAAAAATAGCTTCGGGTTTATAGTCTTTAAAGGCACCATCCGCGATCATTTTCCGTGAGCCGATTTGATCACCCTGTGTGAAGTTATCTATATCTGCTCCACCTTCTTCAGCAGGTTGAAAAACAAAGACGACTGTGCCCGATATTTTATCCTTATTGGCTGCGAGAATTTTTGCTGCTCCTAATAGCATCGCAGTGTGTGCATCATGTCCACAAGCATGCATCACATAAGTTTCTTTACCTTGATAAATTGCTTTTTGTTTACTCGCAAAGGGAACACCACTTTTTTCTTCCATAGGTAGTGCATCCATATCGGCTCTAAGCGCAATGATAGGACCGGGTTTATTGCCTTTTAAAATACCTATTACGCCTGTTTTTGCATAACCTGTTTTGACTTGAATGCCATAAGACTTCAATTCTTTTTGAACCAGTGCAGATGTTTTAAATTCCATATTGCCTAGTTCAGGGTGTTCATGAATATGTTGTCTTAATTGAATGACCTGATTTTCATTTTGTTGTGCAGCATCTTTTACCCAATCTGCTAGGCTTAGCTGGCTCATTAGAACGAGTGGCAAAAATAAAGCGGTTTTTTTATACATATCCTTATCCTAAAAATATTATTGTTCATAAGATTTACTATCTAGATTTCTTATAATTCAGTTTTGAAAAATATTAAAAAATCAATAAGGTATAAAGAAAGACTTAAAAAGTATAGAGTCGCTAATTTATTGATAAGATAATTATTATTTTAAATAGATAGAGAGAGTAAATTAAAAAAGGAAGAGAAAATTCTCTTCCTTTGGTTAGTTTTTAGGCTCAGGTGGCGTCATTCCAAATTGTAAATAAGATTGGTTGGTTGCGATGCGACCTCGTGCAGTACGCATGACATAACCTTGTTGAATTAAATAAGGTTCAATCACATCTTCTAGCGTACCGCTGTCTTCAGCCATAGCAGCTGCAAGAGCTTCAACTCCGGCAGGGCCACCATCAAAACGCTCTAGTAACATACTCAAATAACGCCGGTCTAGGGTATCTAAACCAGCTTTATCAACATTGAGCATATCAAGCGCACGCTGTGCCATTTCATGGGTCACTTCGCCTGTACCTTTCACTTGTGCATAGTCACGTACACGGCGTAATAAACGATTGGCGATACGAGGTGTTCCGCGTGATCGGCGTGCTACTTCTTTTGCACCTTCAACTGTAATGGGTACATCCATCAGGTTTGCAGAGCGTGACACGATGTGAGTTAAGTCTTCTACAGAGTAAAACTCAAGACGTTGCACAATACCGAAGCGGTCACGTAGGGGTGAGGTCAACAAGCCCGCACGTGTGGTCGCAGCAACAAGTGTAAAAGGGGGTAAATCGAGTTTAATTGAACGGGCAGCAGGGCCTTCACCAATCATGATATCGAGTTGGTAATCTTCCATTGCTGGATAGAGAATTTCTTCAATTACTGGTGAAAGACGATGAATCTCATCGATAAATAAAACATCGCCTTCTTCAAGATTGGTGAGCATTGCCGCTAAATCGCCTGCGCGCTCTAATACTGGCCCTGAAGTCGATTTAAGATTACCACCCATTTCACGTGCAATAATATTAGCAAGTGTGGTTTTACCTAAGCCGGGCGGGCCAAAAATCAGTGTGTGGTCTAGAGCTTCACCACGACCACGAGCAGCGCCAATGAAAATTTCCATTTGCTCGCGTACGACTGGTTGCCCAATATAGTCGGCAAGAGAAGTTGGTCGAATAGCCCGATCAAAATGATCTTCAGGTTTTTCTGTTCCACTGATTAGACGGTCTTGCATAAGTGTTTTACTTCATCATGGATTTAAGAGCAGCACGAATAATATCGGCTGATTCTGTGTAATCGGCTTTAACCGCCGCAACAGCTTTTTGTGCTTCAAGTGGTTTATAACCTAAAGATTGCAACGCAGCTTCTGCTTCTGCGACAGGAGAGTTTGCAGCAAATTGAATTTGAGGCATGGTCGCTGCAGTTGAAGTGCCTTGAGCTAATGTTTTGAAACGGTCACGAAGTTCAATCATTAAACGTTCAGCCGTTTTTTTGCCTACACCTGGAACTTTGACCAAAGTATTCACATCATCATGTTCAATAGTGTGAACCAATAATTCAACGCTTAGCGTAGATAAAATGCCTAATGCCATTTTTGGACCGACACCATTTACTTTTAATAAGGTGCGGAAAATTGTTTTCTCTTGAGCATCACTAAAACCATAGAGCTGCTGCGCATCTTCACGGACAACCAAATGCGTCCATAGCGTAACTTTTTGGCCTTTTTGTAATTGGCAAAATGTTGAAAGTGGCGTATCAATTTCATAACCCACACCATTTACATTCAGTAAGACAGTAGGGGCTTCTAGGGCAAACACTTCGCCAATTAAACATCCGATCATAGCGTAATTTCACTTATTCATAACTGTAAATCTGGTCGTTCTAAAATGAATTGAAAACGACACTGGTTTTATTTCTTTCTATATCAAGCCAGCTTAAAACAAGCCAATTTTATTACCTTGCAACTCTTGCGCCAAGCTATAAGCCTGATGATCTGAGAACTTACTAATAATATCGAGTACCTGCATGATATTGCTGTAGTGATTATTGCTAAAATTAGCACCGTATAGGTTAAGGATAGACATTAAACGTTGTTCTTTAAAGCTTAAAGATTTATGTGGTGTTGTGAGTGGTACAAATGCATCCAAAATCGTTTGTAAACTTTGATGCGCAATAATTTCTAAACCAGATTTTTGTGGGTGCTCAAAAATTTTGTCACGTGCCAGATTCTTGGCAGTTTCGATACCTTTTGCAATATCGGGTGAACAATACTGCAAAAGGTTGCCTTTAAGCTGACCTGTAATAATCTCATAATGATTTTTGGCAAATGCTGTGGTCACTTCATCAACAAGACGTTTCATGACTCGACCACGTAATGCTGAGATCTTTTGTTGCCATGTACTGTTTGGATGAGATAACTCTTCAGGTTGGCCATAGTCAGCAATAAGATTTAAGAAAATAGGTTCAACTTCTTGGTAACTCAGCATATTTAAAACAATGCCATCTTCTAAATCAATGAGGGCATAGCAAATGTCATCAGCGGCTTCTAGCAAATAGGTGAGTGGATGACGGCAATAATGATATTCACCGAGTTGAATCAGCCCAAGCTGTTCAGCGATCTGTTTTAAAATTTCTTTTTCAGATTGATAACAACCAAACTTTGCTCGTTGATGTGAAGGTCGATCACCTTGTGAAGCAATTGTTTTTGACAGCCACGGATACTTTAAATAAGCGCCTAAGGTTGCATATGTTAAACGCATACCTCCATCATCTGGGTGATAATCAATGCGGCTTAATAAACGTAAGCCTTGAGCGTTACCTTCAAATTGGCGGACATCGGCTTCTTCTTCTGGGCTTAGTTTTTTTAAAAAATCGTCATGTGAGGCATCATCGAACCATTCACGAATCGCATATTCGCCTGCATGGCCGAAAGGTGGGTTACCAATGTCGTGGGCCAGGCAGGCTGCTTGAATAATGGCACCGACATCGGCAGGGGAAATCCACACAGGTAATTCATCTTTTATTTTTTCTGCGGCAAGCATACCCATTGAGCGACCAATGCAGGAAACTTCAAGGGAGTGTGTTAAGCGAGTGTGAATGCCATCGTGTTGTGCTAAAGGGTGAACTTGGGTCTTACGGTTTAACTGACGAAAACTTTGAGAAAATATAATGCGGTCATAATCTTTATGGAATGGGCTACGAGCCAGTTCTGTACTACTTTTTTTGCTACCTAAACGAACTGCAGAAAGCAGCTCTAACCAACGCATTTGTTCCATTTATCATTATTCAAAACTATAAAGCTTGATCATGCCAAAAAAAAGCTAAAAGCACTAGCTTGGTGCGACATAGTTTGTCTTAGTTGAGGTTTTATTATGTTATTGAATAAACATGAAACAATTTATTTTTAACGAGAATGACTAAAAAAATGATTTTGAACAAAAAAGAAATCACTTCTTGCAGAATTAGGTTACAGAATACTGATTCTACATCTAGCTGATTTTAGCAAGACACAGTAGAATATGCGCTCTCTCTAAAGTCACATTGCGGTAAGGTTCACAAGACCTGCCCGTGGAGCCAAAATCAACATGTTTATCGTGGCCGGTGCAGCAGCACATTCTTCTTTTAAGAAAGCTCAACTATTAACACGTTTATCGTCAATTAGTTCTGTTCAATCTTTTGACAGCCAATGGGTCTATTTGTTTGATCAAGCGCTCAACGAGCAGCAACATCAATCTGCTTTGCAATTATTAAATGACGGTGAGTCTTTTGAACTTCGTCAACCTGCAAGTGATGAGATTCAGATTTTAGTAACACCACGTGTGGGTACTATTTCACCTTGGTCTTCTAAAGCAACTGATATTTTCAAAAACTGTAATACACCTGTTCATCGCTTAGAACGCGGTCTTTTATTTACATTAAAAGGTGTTTCTGAAATTACGAATGAAGTTAAACAAGTACTTCATGACCGTATGACAGAAACAGTTTTTGCTCAAATTGATGATGCAAAAGCATTATTTTCAGAAACAGCTCCAAAACCATTAAATTCAATTGATATCTTAGGTCAAGGCAAAGAAGCTTTGGTTAAAGCGAACAATGAGTTTGGTTTTGCCTTATCTGAACAAGAAATTGATTATTTAACTGAAGCATTCGGTAAGCTTGGTCGTAACCCAAATGACATCGAGTTGATGATGTTTGCGCAGGCCAACTCTGAGCACTGTCGTCATAAAATCTTTGGTTCTGAATGGACAATTGATGGTGAAAAACAACCATTATCATTGTTCCAGATGATTAAAAATACTTATAAAGAATCACCAACTGATGTTTTATCTGCATATAAAGATAACGCATCTGTAATCGTTGGTTATGACACAATGCGTTTTTATCCAAAAGCAGATGAAAACGGTCACTTTGTTTATAAATATAAGAGTCAAGCTGCTCATATTTTAATGAAGGTTGAAACTCACAACCATCCAACAGCAATTTCTCCATTTGCTGGTGCTGCAACTGGTTCAGGCGGTGAAATCCGTGATGAAGGTGCTACTGGTCGTGGTGGTAAACCAAAAGCTGGCTTAACAGGCTTTACAGTTTCTAACTTAAACATTCCTGGTTTTGAACAACCTTGGGAAGAGAACTACGGCAAACCTTCACGTATGGCATCGCCATTACAAATCATGATTGAAGGTCCATTAGGTGGCGCGGCATTTAATAATGAATTTGGTCGCCCAGCGTTAAATGGTTATTTCCGTACTTTTGAACAGAATGTAAATGGTGAAGTGAAGGGCTTCCATAAGCCAATCATGATCGCTGGTGGTTACGGTAACATTCGTCCTGACCATGTAGAAAAAGATGCGATCCAACCAGGTGATTTACTTATTGTATTGGGTGGCCCTGCAATGTTAATCGGTCTTGGTGGCGGTGCAGCATCTTCTGTAGACAGCGGTACAATGGGTGAAAGCCTTGATTTCGCTTCTGTACAACGTGAAAACCCAGAAATGGAACGCCGTTGCCAAGAAGTAATTGATACATGCTGGCGCTTAGAAGACTTTAACCCAATCGTTTCTGTACACGACGTTGGTGCTGGTGGTCTATCAAATGCTATGCCTGAACTTGTGAATGATCATGAGTTAGGTGCAGTTCTTAACCTTCGTAAGATTCCTTCATTAGAACCGGGCATGAGCCCAATGGAAATCTGGTCAAATGAAGCACAAGAGCGTTATGTTCTTGCAATTCGTCCAGAGTCTTTAGAACAGTTCGAATCAATCTGTGCTCGTGAACGTTGTCCATTTGCCGTGTTGGGTGAAGCAACTGAAGCACGTCATCTAACAGTTGAAGATCCATTGTTCCAAAACAATGCAGTTGATATCCCAATGCAAGTGATGCTTGGTGGTACACCGCGTATGCAACGTTCTTATGAAACAATTGAGCGTAAAGGTAACGAATTTGACGCTTCAAAAGTTGATTTGAAAGATGCGATTTTCCGCGTATTGAAAAATCCAACAGTTGCATCTAAGTCATTCTTAATCACCATTGGTGACCGTTCAATTACTGGTATGGTTGCGCGTGACCAAATGGTTGGTCGTTGGCAGATTCCTGTTGCAGATGCAGCAGTAACGACTACAAGCTTACAAGGCTTCACTGGTGAAGCAATGGCGATGGGTGAACGTCCACCAGTTGCATTATTAAATCCAGCAGCATCTGCTCGTTTGGCAGTTGCTGAAGCAATTACCAATATTGCATGTGCAAACATTGAACAAATTAGCGATATCAAACTTTCTGCAAACTGGATGGCTGCTGCTGGTCAAAAAGGTGAAGACCAAGCGTTGTTTGAAGGTGTGAAAGCGATTGGTATGGAAATGTGTCCAGCTTTAGGAATTGCGATTCCTGTAGGTAAAGACTCACTTTCGATGCGTACCACTTGGAACGACAACGGTGAAGATAAAGCTGTAACGTCTCCAATGACTGGTGTAATTACCGCATTTGCTCCAGTAATGGATGTTCGTAAAACTTTAACTCCTGAACTTAAGAATTTAGAAGATTCAGTACTTGTACGCATTGATTTATCTAAAGGCCAGTTCCGTTTAGGTGGTTCGATTCTTGCGCAAGTATATAAAGCGATCGGTTCAATCACTCCTGATGTTGATAGTTTTGATGATTTCAAAGCGTTCTTTGCTTTAATTCAAGATTGGAACAACCGTGGCTTGATTCAAGCTTACCATGACATCGGTGATGGTGGTTTACTCGCAACTGTTGCTGAAATGATGTTTGCTGCACGTTTAGGTGTTGCATTAGCAGACCAAACTCCAGCAAGTCTATTTGCTGAAGAAATTGGTGCAGTTCTTCAAATCAAAGCAGCTGATTGGGACGCTTTACAAGCAGAAGTTGCTGCATCTAGCTTGAAAGATGCAATTACTGTAGTTGGTCGTGTAAACAACACCGATCAGTTATCTGTAAACGGTTTGACTTTAGATCGTGCTGAATTACAACAAGCTTGGTCTGAGGTATCTCATCAGATCCAACGTCTACGTGATAACGTAGAAACTGCTGACCAAGAATTCGCTTTAATTACTGATAAATCACATCAAGGTTTAATTGCTAAACCAACATTCGATTTGAATGAACCTATCGAAGCGCCGTTCATTAACACACGCCGTCCTAATATGGCGATCTTGCGTGAGCAAGGTGTAAATGGTCATATTGAAATGGCAGCAGCTTTTGATAAGGTTGGTTTTAATACTGTTGATGTGCACATGAGTGATTTACTTGCTGGTCGCGTTAGCCTAAGTGATTTTGAAGGTCTAGTGACTTGTGGTGGTTTCTCTTACGGTGACGTAATGGGTGCTGGTGGTGGCTGGGCAAAATCAGTATTGTTCAATGCGAAATTACGTGATCAGTTTGAACAGTTCTTCCACCGTGAAGATACATTCAGCTTAGGTATCTGTAATGGTTGCCAAATGTTGTCACAATTAGCACCGCTTATTCCGGGTGCTGACCACTGGCCACGTTTCCACCGCAATATGTCAGAAGTTTTTGAAGCTCGTAGCGTAAACGTTCGTGTTGAAAAATCTGTTTCTGTATTGCTTAATGGAATGGAAGGTTCGATTTTACCGATTGCTGTAGCACACGGTGAAGGTCGTGCGGTTGCAAGTGAAGCTGACATTGCAAGCTTAAATGCAGCTAACCAAGTTGCATTGCGTTATGTTGATAGCCACGGTAACCCGACTCAACATTATCCATTGAACCCGAACGGTTCGCCGGAAGCGATTACAGGTGTAACGTCTAAAGATGGTCGTGCAACGATTATGATGCCGCACCCAGAGCGTACTTTCCGTGCAATTCAGCACTCTTGGAGTCCAGAAGAGTGGACTGAAGATGGTGCATGGTTACGTATGTTCCGTAACGCTCGTAAGTTTATTGGTTAATATAAACACTGAAATAAGCCACCGACAGGTGGCTTATTTGTATGTAGTACAATTTAAATAGAATAAATAGTAGAGAAGAAGAATGAAATCAAAAATCCATTTCCGTGAATTTGCACTGCTGATGGCATTACTCATGTCTATTGTTTCTTTTTCAATAGATGCAGTTTTACCTGCTTTAGGTGAGATTGGACGAGTTTTTGACTTAAAGAATAACAATCAGACGCAATGGGTCATCATTGGTATTTTTTCTGGCATGACGATAGGGCAACTCATTGCAGGGCCTCTATCTGATGCGATCGGACGTAAACGCATTTTATTTGCAGGAATTATTATTTATTTTTTGGGAAGTTTATTGTGCTTTACCACACAAAGTTTTGAATGGTTTTTAGTTGGCCGCTTCATTCAAGGAATTGGAGTATCCGGTCCTTACGTAGCTTCTATTTCAATTGTGCGCGATAAATACAGTGGTGCACAAATGGCACGTATTATGTCCTTAATTATGATGGTGTTTATGGTTGCTCCAGCAATTGCACCAAGTTTGGGGCAGCTCATTATTCATTTCTTTGGCTGGCGTGAAATTTTTGTTTTATACATGGTCTATGCCACAGTCGTTGGAGCGTGGGTAGCATTACGACTAGAAGAGACGCTACTTCCTGAAAATCGTTTACCTATGCGCTTGCAAGCTTTTCAAGAGGGATTTAAAGAGGTCGTAAGTAATAAAACCACCATGAGTTATTTGCTATGTGCGGGTTTTTGTTTTGGTGGATTTATTGGTTATTTGGGAACTTCTCAACAAATTTTTATGCAGCAGTTTGGTAAAACGGGGCAAGAGTTTAGTGCTTATTTTGCTGTGCTTGCAGGTGTAATGGGAGTCGCTTCATTTACCAACTCTAAAATTGTGATGAAGTTCGGTATGCGTCCAATCTGTATTTATGGCTTTTTGGGTTTATGCTTAATTTCTTTAGTTTTCTTAGGAATTCAACTTTTAGGCGTGGCTGTTTCATTCTGGATGTTTATGCTTTATGCCTGCATACTATTCTTATTATTTGGAACTCTATTTGGTAATTTAAACGCGATTGCAATGGAACCGATGGGACATGTTGCTGGTATGGCTTCGGCTATTATTGGTGCAGCTTCGTCTGTTTTGTCACTTATTTTAGCCTCTATTATTGGGCAATTATATAACGGTACATTAATTCCAATGACAGGCGGCTTCGTTATTTTATGTGGTTTGGCTTGTGCTATGACCATATATGAGAATAGATATTTAAAGAAATCGAATGCTTAAAATAGTTAAGAAATAATAATAGCTTTCTGAAATTTATTTATTTATTTCTGTCGAACATATTGAGGTCATAACAGTATGGTAGATATTAAATATAAAAGAAGCTAATTGAAGCATTAAGAATGACATACCTATAAATAAGGAATTATATAATATATAATTTGTTATAAAGAAAATGCACTTATCGTGTGTTGAAATAACTGAAATAATCGAAGATAAGGAAGTGGATTTGCTGAAAAAAACAACAGAGAATAAAAAGAAAGCATATATTAAATAATAGAAAAATACTCTCATAAATAGTAAATGTGAATATTTTAGTTGAGAAAATCCGTAAGGTTTTCCTTCAGAATTATAGAGTTCCATTGAGAGACTATGATTTAATACTGAGCAAAATATAGTATAACCTGCTATTAAAAAGCCTAGAACAGTTAGGACGGCTGCTAAAAGAGTAGAAGATAATTCTGGAATGTCTTTTACAAGCTCTTTATCATCAATTCCTAAAGTAAAAATTAAAGAGATAATGCAAAAGATAATTAATAGAAACTTATTCGTTTTAGAAAATGGAATTTTTCTCGAAACTCTATAAACTTCGAATAAGTTCTTTTCATTTAATAACTCCTCACACATTTGTACATTTTTGTTATTTTCCATCTTCACTTTTCTCAGTTATATTAAGACTTTGTAGCTTACTTTTAACAGAGCTCTTAGTTTCTGGGATGATAATTTTCTTTTGATTGCTTAATTTTAAAAAAGATCCATAGAGTTTTTTTCCAGTCTCTAAAATATTTTCTAAATTAATACCGCTAATTGTTTTAATAACTTTAAATTTTTCATTATTCCCTTTGATGACATCACCAGACTCATTAATTCCTTCGATTAGTATGCCTTGATTACCTTGTTCAGTAGCTTCATCGAGTTGCTCTAGTGTTTGATCAAAATCTAAGCCATCTTTTTTATTTGTAAATGAAATTGTAGTTGTTGAACTCTTAATAGCATCAGTTTTTAATTGTGCTTTCTTGATTAGATCATTTTTAAATTGAAGTTCATCATTTCTTTTCTTTAAAGTAATTCTAATACTTTCTATTTTTTTATATTGAATTAGAAATTCTTCAAGACTTTCACGAGTATTTAGGGGCGTAATGTTTACATCGGGTAAACCATATTCTTTAATAAAATCTCTTTTAGATTCTTCAAGTAAGGACTCAGCATATCTTTTTGTTTGACGACGGAAAAATGTCTGACAAGTCTCTTTGAACATTTCTAAAGTTGGAGCATGTGGAGTTTCTTTTAAATAAATTAAACGATGATTATTTAAAATTAGAACAAAAATAGCAGATGGGGAAGTCTGTATTGATCGTTTTTGTGGCTTCAGCTCTTTTGCATCATAGTCATATACTTGTGTACTAGTTAATCGTGTATCACGAATGAATCTACCTACAATAGCAAAAGTTTTCTCCTTATTATTAGGGAGTTGGATAACTTGGGTGGACTGAAAGAAAAAGCTTCCTCGTTTGACTTTCCATGTATCTTCAATAGTAAAGGCTGGTAATATAATCTCATGGAGCATATCTACTAAATTGTGTGTATTAAATTTGCACACGAAATTTGCAAGTTCATATGTATAAGTATTGATGTTCATCTGTTTAATAAAGTTATTTGTATTGCTTAAATATAACACTAACAGTTCTTATTTTAAATTATGTTTAATAAGTTTGATTAATATATTTCAAATACTTATTGTTAAAATTTACTAAACATTGGTTTAAGAAAATTTTAATCGATTAACCATATAAATTTTAATAGCTATAAAGTTAAATTGATATTAAAGTAATTTGAGGACTAAATTTATTTTAGTTGGTTCAATTTTTGCTTTCTCTGTAACAACGATAAAAATCGGAGATCAAAATGATGAAAAATAAGTATCACATAAGAACAATGTATACCAAAGATAAGGGCTGGCGTTTATTTGGCTTGGCACTTGCCATTCAAATCCTTTTTATTGGAGCAAATTATCTAGTAATGATGAGCTGACTTTAATTCTAAAGCTTTTTTAAAGGTATGATTTAAGCTAGTTCAATAGTCAGGAGTCATTCTACTCATGTTAAAGCTGATTTATTACGTGCCTGATTCACATCTTGAGTCGACTAAACAAGCCATCTTTTCTGCTGGTGCGGGTGGGATCGGTAATTATGAACACTGCGCATGGCAAGTAAAAGGAATCGGGCAGTTTAAACCAGTTAAAGGCGCAGATCCTTATATCGGAGAGGTGGGTGAGCTTGAACAAGTGGATGAGTGGCGGGTTGAAACCATTGTAATTGAAGAAAATGCAAAGGCTGTAGCGAAAGCATTAAAGGCAAGCCATCCTTACGAAGAGCCTGCCTTTGAGTTTATTCAAATCATAGAAATTGATTTTAATTAAACTGTAAGAAATCTGGTTTACGTTTTTGCATAAATGCCTGTACAGCCTCTAGCATTTCTGGAGACTGAACTCGCTGCATAAAGATTTCAGCTTCATGATCAATACATTCAATAATTTGGTCTAGATTATGCTTCATCAATGCTTTTGTTTGCTTTAACGATGCAAGCGGTAAAGCTGCTAAATGTTGAGCAGTTGCCTGAGCGGTCGCATAAACATCTTCAACGACTTCATTCACTAAACCTGCTTGTACTGCGGTTTCTGCATTAAATTTTTTCGCAGTAAATAGAAGCTCAGCTGCTTTATGATAGCCAGCTTGTTGAATAAGTAATTGGCTAGCACCACCTTCTGGAGAAAGGCCAAGACTAACAAATGGAATTTGGAAAAGGGCCGTGTTGTCAGCAAAAATTAAATCTGCATGTAATAAAATTGTAACTCCGATACCAATTGCTACACCTTTTACTGCAACAATCAGTGGCTTTGATAATCGGGCAGCAGATTTAAGGAGTACGAATGGAGGAACTTGACCCGCTGGGCCTGCATTAGGATTTTGTACAAAACCCATAAAATCTTTCATATCATTACCGGCGGTAAAATCTTGCTCTACACCACGTAGAACAACCACTCGGACGTCTTTATTGAGATCGGCTTCATCTAGTGCTTGAGCAATCCATAAATAAAGTTCGCCATATAATGCATTCTTTGCTTCTGGACGATTTATGGCTAAGGTGAGTACGCCACCTTCTAAATTTGCGTGTAAATGTTGATGAGGTTGTTGAATACAGCTAAGTGTCATCGTACTATCCTTGCTTTAAACCAAGTTGTTAATTTTTAGGTTCTCATTATGGCGCATATTTTCTGTAATGCGGGTAACTGGTGAGTTCATAAAAAGTGAAAATCTAATTATGTATAAATTTGACTATCTCGTTTTTATAGGGCGTTTTCAACCATTTCATTTGGCTCATATGCAGACAATTGAAATTGCCTTACAACAAAGTCGTTATGTGATTTTGGCATTAGGTTCTGCTCAAATGGAACGTAATATTAAAAATCCGTTTCTTGCAGTTGAACGAGAGCAAATGATTTTATCTAATTTTTCACCAGATGAGCAAAAACGTATTCGATTTGTGCATGTGGTCGATGTCTATAATGATGAAAAGTGGGTAAAACAGGTCAAATCTTTAGTAAATGGCGTGATTGAACCAAACTCAAAAATTGGTCTAATAGGGCACTTTAAGGATGAGTCATCTTATTATTTAAGATTATTTCCAGAATGGACGATGGTCGAACTCGATAGCCTAAAAGACTCAATTTCAGCGACGCCAATGCGTGAAGCTTATTATCGTGGTGAAATCCAAACGGAATTTTTCCCTATAGGTACTATTCAATTTTTAGATGAGTTTAAGAAAACACGTATTTATCAACAACTGCAACAACGATTTAAAGAAGATGATCGCTCTAATTTAGATGATTTTGAATAAGTGAATATAGATTAAGCATCTGCCTAAAAAATAATTCGGTTTGAAAAAGGATCTGTGATACAGAGTTCGAGTGTTTCCCAATCTGTTTTTTCAACCTGAGGCTTAGAAAATTTATAATCTTTTTTGCTTAGTTCACTGTGCAGCTCATAAATATGTTCCCAATAAATACGGATTGCACTATGTGGACTCGCATCATCAAAATGCTCAGATAGATGGATGACGCAATCGTCTTTAGAAATCTGTAAATATAGTGGGAAATTGTCTTCAAATTGGTGTTGCCAATCAAGCTGAAAGCCTAAGAACTCAAGATAGAATGATTGAGCTAACTCAACATCAAAAATTCTTAAAATAGGTGTGATCGAACCTGATTGCATCTTTTTTCCTTTTAACGTGTACCAAATTGTTGCGTCCAATAGCTCTTTTGTTTTGCTGATTGATCAGAAGCACAAGCAATTGCATAAGTTGTAAATTTAGGATTCATGAGGTTACTACAATGTAAGGGGCTCGATAGCCATCTAGACATCACTTCATCTAATGTTTTCTGTCCACTAGCGACATTTTCACCATTGGCTTTACCGAGTGTATTGTAAAGTTTTAAGCGTGATTTTAAGTCTAGGCCAGTAGAGCCAACATGCCCAAGAAAATTATGTGTAGCCATATCTTCACTATGGGAAAGTGCACCTTTATATAAATTATTGCTCCAACTTAGTGGTCTGGTTGCAGAAAAATATTGTCGACCACATTGGCGTGATTGCTGACGGATTTGATTAATTTTTTTGAGTACAGCTTGTTGATAGGCTGGGTTTTGTAAATCTTGGCAGCTTATTTCTTTTGAATTTTTCTGAATTTGAGCAAGTGATGTACTGGTGTCAGTTGGTACGGCTAATGTATTTGCACTACATGCACCAATAAAGAGAATGGCAGGCAGTAAAGAGCAAGTTTTGAGTGAACTCATATCAATGCCTTAAACTAATTATTCTAATATCTTTATCATACGCCAAACTAAAATTATTCGGTAATGCTTTGCACTAAAAAAGCGAGTATTAAACTCGCTTTTTGTTGGTTGAATTTATTAAGCTGTTTGCAGAGATTTTAGGTCTTCTAGCACTTGTTCTGCGTGTCCAGCAGCCTTAACTTTACGGTAGCTTTTAACCAATTCTTTGTTATGGAAAATAAAAGTAGAACGTTCAATACCCATTACTTTTTTTCCATACATATTCTTTTCTTTAATCACATCAAAATGATGACAAAGAACTTCTTCTTTATCACTAATCAGGTCAATAGTCAGTGCCTGCTTCTCTGTAAAATTTTGATGGGCTTTCACTGAATCACGTGAAACACCGATAATGCGGGCACCTAAAGCTTCAAATTGATCTTTCAAACAAGAAAAACCAACTGCTTGTGTTGTACACCCTGGTGTTGAGTCTTTAGGATAGAAGTAAATGATTAACCATTCATTTTCGACTTCGGTCAAGTTCACTTCACCGTGTGTGGTAGGGAACACCTGATTTGGCAGTTGAATATTCTCAGACATTTCTTATCCTTTAAAAGTTAAATTTGATCTAATTCAAGTGGTAAAAAAGCATATTCCTCATGATAAACAATATTAAGTTTTCTTACAGGAATTGCTTTGTTAAAAATTGGCCCATCAACTACAGTCGTATGAAATTCACCGCCCTCACCACATGGATCAATGCCACGGTTTTCAAGTTCTTGAATATATTCTAAAGTTAAGATTTTACCTAAATCCTCGACCTTCATCCCTAGTTTTAGATTCACAGTAACAATGACACTTTTGAATCCAAGAGTAATGAATTCTTCAACAACTTCACGATGCGGACGTAGCCAAAGAGGCATGCCTAATTGAAGTCCCACTTGTTGAGTTACTCGATCATGCCAACAGCCATGTTCAGGCATATCAAGATCACCTGTAACCAGTACTTCAGCTCCTTGTTGCTTTGCTTGATTGAGTAATTCAATAAACTTAGGTTCATAGTCATTCCAACTTGATGAAGCCATGAACACTGGCAGGCCGACTGCTTCAGCTTGTGCTCGAATAATATCAAGTGGCATAGCATGAGAACGAGAACGGTGGCCATGTTCTTCTAGCATTATAATCAATCCAAGCACTTCGCCAGTCTGCATTGCATAGTAGAGCGCTAGCGAACTGTCTTTGCCTCCACTAAATGAAACAATAGACCTTTTATGGTTAGCATTCGTTTTCCACTGTTCTTGCATGGCTTACTTCAAAAGAATTGATCAAAAGTTAAGGTATTTTAACAGAGCTACAAAAAAGCCTGCATAAATGCAGGCTTAATTTGGAACATTAAACTCTTATTTCTTAGGAGCTTGTTGTTGAGCTGCTTTCATAGCTTCTTCAGTTAATTTTTCAAGTTTAGTTGTTAACTGAGGACCGAAACATGCTTTAAGATCACGGTTTTGTTGTTGTACAAATCCTAGAGAACTTGGGCTCTTCTTCGCATTGATTGCACTTTGGATTTCCCATTTTTGTGCTTCAGTCACTTTACCTTGTGCTTCAACTTGGCAGCTACAGAATTTGCTAACTTCAGATGAACTTAACTTGCCGCCTTTAGCTGTTTGTTCTTTACAAACATTAACTAATGCGCCTTTAACGTTAGTACTTTTATATGCTGCTTGAACTGGGTTCTCAGCAGCGTGAGCTGCACCAGCCATAAGAGCTACAGTTGAGAACAAAGATGAAAGAATAAGATTTGATTTTAACAACTTCATAAATTTTACCTACTTATTACGGTATATAGCGTGTTGGGTCGGCAACACCAGCCTCTTTAAAGCCTTCTTTACGCAAACGGCAACTGTCACATTTGCCACACGCACGTCCTTGAGCATCTGCTTGGTAGCAAGATACCGTTTGACTATAGTCTACGCCATGTTCAATACCTAAACGTATGATATTCGCTTTGGATAAATGTAACAGGGGTGTTTCAAACTTAAGTGGTTTTCCTTCTACGCCAGCTTTAGTTGCTAAACGAGCCATATTGGCAAAAGCATCAATAAATTCAGGACGACAGTCAGGATATCCTGAATAATCAACAGCATTGATGCCAATAACAATTGCTTCAGCATTAAATACTTCAGCTGCTGCTAGAGCATATGAGAGGAAAATAGTGTTACGCGCTGGTACATAAGTTACAGGAATACCTTCTTGTAACTGTTCTGGTACGGCAATGTTGTGATCTGTAAGTGCTGATCCACCTAAATTAGCTAGATCAATATTAATTACACGATGTTCAACACCCGAACGCTGAGCTAAAGCTTTTGCAGCATCAAGTTCAGTAGTTGAGCGTTGACCATACATAAAACTAATAGCAATACATTCATAGCGCGCTTGTGCCCAAGCTAGGCAAGTGGTTGAGTCTAAGCCGCCTGAAAGTAAAACAATGGCACGAGAGCGCATATTTTTCTCCATATTCGGAATGATTTATTTTATTGAGTGATTAACGACCTGATTCATCATTCCAAAGCAGTTTATGTAACTGAAGTTGGAAACGAACCGATAATTTATCATCAAGTATCCACTGTGCCAGATCACGTGCTAAACGTGGCAGGCCTACAGCACCTTTTTCAACTGCAAAGGCAGGGGAGAACCAAACGGTACTGACTTTTTTATGCAGTTGGTATTTTTCAACTTGTTGCTTTGACCATTCATAGTCTTCACGATTGCAAATGACGAATTTAATTTGGTCATGCAATGTTAAATGATCAAGATTGCTGATGAGATTACGGTGTTCCTCACCAGAAGTTGGAGTTTTTAAATCAAGAACTTTAGAAACACGAGAGTCGACTTTCGATACATCAAGTGCACCACTGGTTTCTAAGGAAACGTCAAAACCTGCTTCACATAAACGTTGTAATAAAATCAAACAGTTTGGCTGTGCGAGAGGTTCACCACCCGTCACACAAATATAAGGTGTTTGATATTGCTTGGCTGTTTCAATGATATGTTCAAGTGAAAAACGTTCGCCACCTTCAAAAGAATAAGTGGTATCGCAATAGCTACAACGTAATGGACAGCCCGTTAGACGAATGAATACAGTCGGTAGGCCAGAGGCGTTTGCTTCACCCTGCAACGAGTAAAAAATCTCGGTAATGCGTAAACCGGACGCAGGGTCTGAGACAGGAATTGCAGAGGAACGTAAGGAAGCCATTCTAGAAATACCACACTATATAAAAAATAAAATCTCTACGATCAGTAGGATCGTAGAGATGGGGAGCGATTAAAGCTCCGCAAGAGAGTTATAACAAATTAGTCAGCACGTAACAAATCGTTTAAGCTTGTTTTGGCACGCGTTTGCGCATCAACTTTTTTCACGATGATCGCAGCATATAGGCTGTAAGTACCACATTTAGATGGCAAGCTGCCTGAAACTACAACTGAACCTGCTGGTACACGACCATAATGGATTTCACCAGTTTCGCGGTCATAAATTTTAGTTGATTGACCAATGAAAACGCCCATTGAAATGACTGAGCCTTCTTCAACAATAACACCTTCAACGATTTCTGAACGTGCACCGATAAAGCAGTTGTCTTCAATAATAGTTGGGTTTGCTTGTAATGGCTCTAAAACACCGCCAATACCTACACCACCAGATAAGTGAACATTTTTACCGATTTGAGCACATGAACCTACAGTTGCCCATGTATCAACCATTGTGCCTTCATCTACATAAGCACCAATGTTTACATAAGATGGCATTAACACCACGTTTTTAGCTTGGAAGCTACCACGGCGTGCTACAGCTGGAGGAACAACACGAACGCCTGCTGCTTTAAATTGCTCTTCAGTCCAACCAGAGAATTTAGTTTCAACTTTGTCGTAGAAACGAAGATCACATGACTCGATTGGTTTATTGTCATTTAGTTTAAATGATAATAAAACAGCTTTTTTTAACCATTGATGAACAACCCATTCACCATTGATTTTTTCAGCAACTCGAAGTGTACCGTTATCTAAACCAGCAATTGCTTCTTCAACAGCTTGGCGAATTTCGCTTGAACAATCTGCTGCAGTAAAATTTGCGCGGTCTTCAAATGCTTGCTCAATGATCGTAGAAAGCTGAGACATGATCTTCCTTCCATAAAAAATTTTAAAGATTTTACACTAATTTGTGACAAGAATCTTTCAAAAAACGTGTTAGGTTTAATTGGTGATATAAATGAGGTAAATCGGAATAAGCTTATTAGATAATCAAGTGTTTTTTACACAAAAATGATTTGAAAATAAAAATTTAACTCAATTTGTATCAAAAAATAACAGAAATCTAGCATTTTTTGTATAAAAAAGAATCTAAGCTGTCTTTATTATGATTTCAGTCACAAGATGAATAAATTAAAAACAGAGCCTTTTTAAGGAGAAAACTATGAAAGCATTACGTGTTTTAGTAACAACAACAGCTTTATTTGCTGCCGGCGCTGCAATGGCAGATGAAGCCGTTGTTCATGACAGCTACGCATTTGATCAAAAACAATTACTTCCTGTGGGGGTGCGTGCTGAGGTAGGTACAACTGGTTACGGTGGTGCTTTATTATGGCAAGCAAATCCATATGTGGGCTTAGCTTTAGGTTATAACGGTGGTGACATTTCGTGGACAGATGATGTTTCTGTAAATGGTACTAAATATGACCTAGATATGGACAACAACAATATCTATTTAAATGCTGAGATTCGTCCATGGGGTGCTAGCTCTAATCCATGGGCTCAAGGCTTATATGTTGCTGCAGGTGCTGCTTATCTAGATAATGATTATGACTTAGCTAAACGCATTGGTAACGGTGAAACATTATCAATTGATGGTAAAAACTATCAACAAGCAGTTGCAGGTCAAGAGGGTGGCGTAAAGGGTAAGATGAATTATGAAAATAATATTGCTCCTTACGTAGGCTTTGGTTTTGCTCCAAAATTTAACAAGAATTGGGGCGTATTTGGTGAGGTAGGTGCCTACTACACTGGTAATCCAAAAGTTCAGTTAACTCAATATAACCTTGCTCCTGTAAATGGGAATCCAACGTCTGCTCAGGATGCAGTAGATAAGGAAGAAAATGAAATCCGTAATGATGATAAATACAAGTGGTTACCAGTTGGTAAAGTTGGTGTGAACTTCTACTGGTAAGATCTTAAAGAAAAAACGAGCTACGGCTCGTTTTTTTTGCATCTAATAAAATAAAAGAGCTAAAAAGCTCTTTTATTTTTTCTTAATTTTTATTCATCTGGATAAGCAATTTTCTTTAGCGCTTTAATATCCGCATCAGGTGAGCATAATGAAATAAACTCATAACCATAACCGCGTAATAGATGACCTTTGCGCACCGCAATCCATGTCGTGTTGACACCAAAAATATCTGTCTTGGTTTGCTTTAAGCGATAATCACGTTCTGTGTCATAAGCTACATCATTGACAATACCCACACCCATGCCAAGTTCCACATAGGTTTTAATAACATCGGCATCAAGAGCTGACATTACGATATCGGCATCGAGTTGGGCTTCTTCAAAGGCTTTATCGATTTTAGATCGACCTGTAAAACCACCATGATAAGTAATGAGTGGGTATTCTGCTAAAAGTTCTAGAGTGATCTTATCTGCCTGCACTAAAGGATGATTTTGCGGGGTAATAATACTGTGTTGCCATTGGTAGTAAGGAATGCTAGCCAGATTCTCTTCAGTCGTTAAAGACTCGGTTGCAATTCCAATATCCGCTTCACCTTGTAAAAGCATTTCTGAAATTTCGACAGGGCTGGCTTGTTGTAAAATTAAATGAACTTTTGGAAATAATTTTTTAAATTGATTGACGATCGGAGGCAAGACATAACGTGCTTGAGTATGCGTAGTTGCGATCGTTAATGTTCCTTCGTCGACTTTATTAAAGTCTTCAGCAAGTCGTTTAATATTTTCAGCATCCACTAACATGCGTTCAACAATGCTAAGAAGTGATTGTCCTGGTTCAGTTAAACCTAAAAGGCGTTTACCTTTACGAACGAAAAGTTGAACACCTAATTCATCTTCTAAGTCTTTGATGTGTTTACTTACACCTGATTGAGATGTGTAGAGTGCAGCCGATGCTTCCGTCAAGTTAAAGTTTTGGCGTACTGTTTCTCGGATAATTCTTAATTGTTGAAAGTTCATTTACACTTTTCCTCAAAAGAGGTGAGGAGCGTCTAAAAATCCGCAAGATATTTCCTCACCAAATATATTTCTTAAGCAACTTGGTCTGCAAATAAGTGCAATTGAGATGCACTCACCCAAACAGTTTGATTAGGTTTAAATGCATGTAATTTTGCAGCTTCACTGCTCAGAGCAATTTCAATTAAACGTCCATTACGGTCTTGTAATTCGGCCACTACTTTTCCAGCAATCCAGATTTCACGCACAAACGTCGCTTCAATGGTATTCGCTTGCGGTTGCGAATGAATATGTAACTCATCTGGACGGGCAAAAGCAATTACTTTTCCTTGAGGCGCCTCAACTGTTGTCGGTAATTGAATACGGTCATTGCCGATACGGATAATACCTTCCGTATGTTCACCTTCAAATCGATTTGCCTGACCCAAGAAATCAAATACAAACGGCGTTGCAGGTTTTTCGTAGACTTCACGAGGTGAGCCGATCTGTTCGACATTGCCTTTATTCATGACAATAATCTGGTCTGCTACTTCAAGTGCTTCTTCCTGATCGTGAGTCACGAAAATTGAAGTGATATGCAACTCATCATGTAAATTGCGCAACCAGCGACGTAACTCTTTACGAACTTTGGCATCTAAAGCACCAAACGGTTCATCCAGCAATAAGACTCTTGGCTCTACTGCCAAAGCACGGGCTAAAGCAATACGCTGACGTTGTCCGCCAGAAAGCTGGGCAGGGTAGCGGTCTGCTAAAAAGCCTAGTTGAACTAGATCAAGTAAACGAGTAACACGTTTTTTAATTTCAGCTTCCGAAGGGCGTGTTGCACGAGGGCGAACACGTAAACCAAAGGCAATATTGTCAAATACGGTCATGTGACGGAATAAAGCATAGTGCTGAAATACAAAGCCAACCTGACGCTCACGCACATGTACATTAGTCGCGTCTTCGCCTTCAAGTAGCACTTGACCACCATCGGCTGACTCTAGACCGGCAATAATACGAAGTAGCGTTGTTTTACCGCATCCAGATGGACCAAGTAATGCGACTAGTTCACCTTCCGGAAAGTCTAGGGAAATATTTTTAAGCGCATGGAATGCACCAAAGTGTTTTTCAATATTTTTAACTTGAATACTCATGATTTCATTCCTTACGAATCAGTTGAATGTGGTTGTGGTTTGTCTTGATGTAGTTCTAACCACGTTTTCAATACCAGCGTTAAGATGGCTAAAAAAGCAAGTAATGAGGACACGGCAAATGCTGCGCTAAAGGTGTACTCGTTATATAAAATTTCGACATGAAGTGGCAGGGTATTGGTTTCACCACGGATGTGGCCAGAAACTACTGATACTGCACCAAACTCACCCATTGCACGGGCATTACATAGAATCACGCCGTAAATTAGCCCCCATTTAATGTTAGGGAGTGTGACCTTCCAAAAGGTTTGCCATCCCGATGCGCCGAGTACAATCGCTGCTTCTTCCTCTTCAGTTCCTTGAGCTTCCATGAGTGGAATTAACTCACGTGCTACAAATGGAACGGTAATAAAGATGGTCGCTAAAACAATTGCAGGTACGGCATATAGAATTTTGATGTCATTATCCATTAACCAGCCGCCTAACCAGCCTTGAGCACCAAAAATCAGTACAATCATTAAACCTGCAATAACGGGTGAAACCGAAAAAGGCATATCAATAATGGTCGTTAAAATAGCTTTGCCTCTAAACTGAAATTTAGAAACGGCCCAAGCTGCCGCAACACCAAATATCACGTTAATCGGCACAGCAATCGCTGCGGTGAGTAAGGTTAATTTCACTGCTGATAATGTATCTGGATCAATCAAAGCCTGAACATAGACTTCAAGTCCCTGTTTAAATGCTTCCACGAAAACCAAAATAAGTGGCAACATCAGGCAGCTGATAAAGAAAATCAGTGCAATGGTAATTAAGGTATAACGTACCCAAGTCGGCTCACGTGTCGCGTCACGAGATTGCAACTTCAAGGCAAGCGCATTGCTGTCGGTATGTAAATTCATGTGATATTTCTCCCCGTACGACGGTTTGCCCAGACTTGAAGTAAATTAATGGCAAATAAAATAATGAAAGAGAGAACTAACATCACAGCAGCAATTGTGGTTGCACCTGCATAGTCATATTCCTCAAGACGAGAAATAATCATGAGTGGTGCAATCTCTGTTTTAAAAGGTTGATTGCCAGCAATGAAAATAACAGAACCATATTCACCCACGCCGCGAGCAAATGCCAAAGCAAAGCCTGTAAATACGGCAGGTAGTAAGATCGGTAAAATAATTTTAGTGATGGTTTGCCAACGATTTGCGCCGAGTGCGGAAGCCGCTTCCTCAAGTTCAGTTTCGATATCACTGAGTACTGGTTGAACTGTTCTTACAATAAATGGGATACCAATAAACACCAATGCCAGCGTAATCCCGATAGGTGTATAGGCAACCTGAATACCAAGTGGTTCCAGATATTGTCCTATCCAGCCAGTAGGTGCATAGAGTGAGGTCAGCGCAATACCTGCAACCGCTGTTGGAAGTGCAAAAGGTAAATCGACCAAAGCATCAACCAGACGTTTTCCAGGAAAGTTATAGCGCACAAGGCACCAAGCCAAAAGCAAACCAAACACAACATTAATAAACGCTGCGATTAAAGCTGAGCTAAAGCTGAGTTGAAGCGATTTTAAAATGCGCTCAGACGTTAAAATTTCCCATAATCCGTCCCACCCAATTCCAAATGATTTGATAAAGACTGCGGCTAATGGAATAAGCACAATAAAAGACACATAGGCGAGGGTGAAGCCCAAAGATAGACCAAACCCTGGCAGCACTCGGGATCGCTGCGACATGATATTTCCTCAAAGAGAAAAGCCTGCTGAAACCAGTAAGCGAATAAATAAAGATAAACGGTGCGGTATAAAGATTGGTATTAAGCAAATTTCAAAGAGAAATGTGTTTTTACCGGGTCGATAGATGAGTGACTACACATCGAATCTTCTGGAATCAAATAATTCAGTAAATCTGGAAATGGCCCAAAACCTGAGGCAACATTAATATGACCAACTTCACCAAGATTCACTGGATTTAACTTCCATGATTTTGCAAGTTGTAAAGCATCAAAAAGACCGAGCCAAGGATCGTTCTCACTAATGAGTAGCGTTGCAGGCACATCAATTTTTAATTGATGAAAATACGCTTTGTAGTCGGTCAAGCTATGACGAGCAAATCCTGCTTCCCCAAAGCGTGCTGGATTTGCTGGTGCGACTAAAATAAGTTTCTTCACTTGGCTTCTTAATTCTGGATACTCTGCTAAAGCAGCAACACTTGTTAAACATCCAAAACTATGGGCAACAATCTGAACAGGAGTTGGTGCTACTTGAACTGTTTTAACAAATTGTTCAACCCATTCGCTTAGTACGGGTCTATCCCAGTTTTTTTGCTCAACACGAGAACTAGACACGAGTTGACGCTGCAACCAAGATTGCCAATGTTGATGTTCACTACCACCTACACCCGGAACAATTACAGTGTGAATCATGTCTGTTCTCCTTATCTTTAGTCCAAAGAATTACTTCTCTGCACTATTGATTTTCACGATTTGATCGAAAACACCACCATTATCAAAGTGTTGTTTTTGCACTTTTGTCCAACCACCAAATTCTTTATCGATGGTTACAAGCTTCAATGGCTTAAATACATTGCTGTATTTCTTAAGAACAGCTGCGTTACGCGGACGGTAGAAGTTACGAGCTGCAATTTCTTGACCAGCAGGTGAGTACAAGTAGTTGAGATAACCTTTAGCAATCGTTAAGTTGCCTTTTTTAGCTGCATTCTTCTCTACAATTGCAACTGAAGGCTCAGCTAAGATCGAAAGAGATGGAGTAATAATTTCAAATTTGCCCGGTTGTTCGCGAAGAGCTAAATGAGCTTCGTTTTCCCAAGCTAGCAATACATCACCAATACCGCGCTCAGCAAAAGTAGTCGTTGCACCACGTGCACCCGAATCTAGAACTTTAGTGTGTTTATAAATTTGACGAACGTACTCTTGTGCTTTTGCATCATTGCCACCCGGTTGATGTTTTGCCCAAGCCCAAGCTGCAAGATAATTCCAACGAGCACCACCAGAAGTTTTCGGGTTTGGTGTAATAATTTCTACACCCGGTTTGATTAAATCAGCCCAGTCTTTGATTTGTTTTGGATTGCCTTTACGCACTAAAAACACAATCGTTGATGTATATGGCGTTGAGTTTTGTGGCAGTTTTTTCTGCCAGTCTGTTGGAAGTAGTTTTGCTTTTTCAGCAATTTCATCGATATCAGCCGCAAGTGCTAATGTCACTACATCTGCGTTTAAGCCATCAATAACCGCACGCGCCTGTTTACCAGAACCGCCGTGTGATTGCTTAAACTCAATATCTTGACCCGTACGTTGTTTCCAGTAAGTACCGAACTGTTTGTTGAAATCGGTATATAACTCACGAGTTGGATCGTAAGAAACGTTTAAAAACTCTTGAGCTGCAAATGATGAAACAGAAAGAAGTGCAGCGATAACCCCGACTTTTAATTGAGAAAAACGCATGAGATAAGTCCTCAAAAAATATGAAATGTTCAAAACATGAACGCAGAATAGCGCTAGTCTTTATTCTAAAAAAATAATAAAAAACGAATTTAATATGAAAAAAATAGAAATAGTAAAAAGAGATAAACTATTCTTAAATCTTGATATATAACAAGTTTCAAAAGTTAATACGAAATCGGTATAATTTTTTAAAATCAATCATTTATTATTTAAATGAAAGGTGTTGTTTTGTTATGCGGTTTTTAAGAAAGGGTGATCAAACATGTGGTGTTTTAAAAATGGGCAACCTGTTGAGACCATTCCTTTATTGGATCGAGCATTTCATTATGGCGATGGGTGCTTTACCACAATTCGTGTTTTTCAAAACCAGATTGAGCTTAAAGAAAGACACTGGGAGCGTCTAAAACTTGCATGTCAAAGACTGTCTTTAACTGCGAATTTTGAACTCATAGAACAAAGCTTACAGCAATTACAAAAGCAAAATCTTGTGCTCAACGGCACTTTAAAAATTGTGATTAGTCGTGGTGAAGGTGACCGTGGTTATAGCTTGCCAAAGCATGAAGCAGATATTTATATCTGGTTTTATCCAAAAGCTTTAGAGCCATTTTTGCCCGACTCTATCCAGTGTGGTGTCTTAAATCAGGCCCTAGGTCTAACCATGCCGAGCTTGGTCGGACTTAAATCTTTAAACCGTCTTGAACAAGTATTGCTAAAAAAAGAAGCAGATCAACTCGGGTGGGCTGAAGCATTAGTTACTGATGTACAAGGTTATATTGTTGAAGGGATCAGCAGTAATTGTTTTATTCGTTTAAATGATAGATGGATTACTCCTGAACTTCGCTATAATGGCGTCCACGGTGTAATGCGGGCAGAAATTCTAGCGCGTATGCAGCACCATGGTATTGCCTGTGAAGTACGTGTGATTGAGTTAGATGAAGTATCTGAAATACAAAGTCTATTCTTTTGTAATGCTTTAAACCCTATGCGAGTGGTTACTCATTTAGGCGAAAAAACGCTAGATACACAGGCATGCATAGATTTATTTCATATCCTTAACTTAAATCAGATTCATTAATATGCCGAAGCCACCTGTGAATGCGAAAGCAAAAAACGCCAAGAAAAATAACAAAAAACAAGCTCCAAAATTTTCTAAGCGATTGGTTCTAATTGGCCTTTTTATTGTTTTAATTTCTACTTTTGCCATTTTATGGTCAAGCTTGTTTAAGGCTTATCCTGTCGAAGGAAAAAAACAGATGTTATCGATTACATCTGGTGAAACTTATTCTGGTTTTATTGATCGTTTGGCAAAAGAAGACAAAATTAGCTTTCCTATCGTATTGAAGCTTTATCAGAAGTTTATGATTCATGACAGCATGAAAGCTGGCGTGTATGAAATTGAACAAGGGATGAGTGTAAGACAAGTATTAGAGATGTTATCTGATGCTGATAATGCTCAGATGAACCGTGTTTTGGTCATTGAAGGTACAACTTTTAAGCAGCTTATTACTGCACTCAAAAATGATAAAAATGTAAAAAATACAATATTGGATTTACCTAACGATCAGCTTATGAAAGCGCTTGGGATTCCTTACGAACATCCAGAAGGCTTGTTTGCGCCGAATACTTATTTCTTTGCCAAAGGCGAGACTGACAAGAAAATTCTTACCGATTTATATCATCGTCAAATAAAAGCTCTAGATGCAGCTTGGGCAAAACGCGCGCCGAATTTACCTTATAAAGACAAATATGAAGCATTAATTATGGCTTCTATTGTTGAGAAAGAAACAAGTTTAGACAGTGAACTTACACAAGTTTCTGGCGTTTTTGTCCGCCGTTTAAAACTCGGTATGCGTTTACAAACAGATCCTACGGTTATTTACGGTATGGGTAATAACTATAAAGGCAATATTACCCGAGAAGACCTGCGTACCCCAACGCCATATAATACCTATACCATTAATGGTTTGCCTCCAACTCCAATTGCTTTACCAAGCCAAAAAGCGATTGAAGCAGCGTTACATCCAGATAACTCAAACAACATCTATTTTGTAGCGACTGGTAATGGTGGGCATAAATTTACGGCAAGTTTGCAAGCGCATAATCAAGCGGTGCAGGACTATTTATCCGTGTTGAGATCGAAGAAATAAGGAAAAAAGATGTTTATTAGCTTTGAAGGCACGGAAGGGGTAGGTAAAACTACACTCATTCGAAAAATTCATCAGTATTTTGAACAACAAGGCAAACAAGTTGTTTTAACTCGAGAGCCGGGTGGGACGCCGCTAGCTGAACAAATTCGTTCAATGCTTTTAGCAGTGAATCATGATGAAAACATGAGTCATGATACTGAACTATTACTTATTTATGCGGCACGTGCTCAACATTTACAGCAGATTATTTTGCCCGCTCTAGAAGCAAACAAAATTGTATTAAGTGATCGTTTTACTGATGCAAGTTTTGCTTATCAATGTTCTGGTCGTGGTTTAAGCCAAGATAAATTACAGCTTTTAAATCAGAACTTTGTTTCGCGCATGCCTGAGGTGACTTTCTGGTTAGATGCACCGATTGAACTTGGTATGAACCGTGCCCGTGAGCGTGGAGCATTAGACCGTTTTGAACAAGAAAAGTTAAGCTTCTTTACTAAGGTTCGTGAAGGCTATGAAACCTTGTGGAAAGCTGAACCACAACGTATTAAGCGAATAGATGCAACCCAAAGTCCTGATCAGGTGTTCGAACAGGCATTGCAATATTTAGGATAAGCAATTGAATGAGCCACTCTTATAAAAATGGGAGTGGTTAAAAATGACGTTAATTCTGATTTAAAACGTCATAGAAAAGATCTGTTATTTTCTTATGCTATCTTACATATGATTTTATAGATTGAAGAATAACAAGGATGAAAAGTTCAAAAGAAGAAATCGTGGCATTTCTTGAAAAGGAATTTCCACCCAGTCTTGAACATTGCACGATTGAATCAGTCACCCCAAAAGCTGCAGTTGTTTACTATCATGTTGATCAAAGACACCAACGTCCCGGTGGAACTATATCTGGCCCAACCATGATGACTTTGGCAGATTTTGCTTTATATATTGCGATATTAGGTGAGATCGGCCTTGTTGGTTTAGCCGTAACCACTAACTTTAATATTAATTTTTTAAGAAAGCCCGCGGGCGATCAAGACTTACGTAGTGAGTGTAAACTCATGAAAGTAGGAAAGAGTTTAGTAGTGGGTGAGGTTTGGATTTATTCGGTCGGTTTGGATGAACCCGTTGCGCATGTGACCGCGACTTATTCAATCCCACCTAAATCATAAAGATCAAAGCAAATAAAAAGCACAGTCTGAACTGTGCTTTTTTGTAGAAGAACAACTTAAATATCAGTATTAACTAAGGGCTGTTCTACTGCAAAATTTGGAGGAGTTAAAACCGTTTTACGAATCTCACTCGAAGTTTCCGGATAATCGAGTGTGTAATGCAGACCACGTGATTCTTTGCGTTGCATAGCACAGCGCACAATCATTTCAGATACTAAAACAAGGTTACGCAGCTCGATCAGGTTTTTACTGACACGGTAATCTTGATAATATTCAGTGATTTCGCGCTTTAACATTTCAATACGGTGTAAAGCACGTTCTAAACGTTTGGTAGTCCTTACAATACCAACGTAGTTCCACATGGTCGAACGTAACTCATCCCAGTTTTGTAAAATCACCACATCTTCATCTGGATTAGTTACTTGTGAGTCATCCCAAGTGGGTACTTCCGGTAATTTGAAGTTCTCATCAAATTTATTTTCGATATCTTTTGCTGCACTCATACCGTAAACGAAGCACTCAAGTAATGAGTTACTTGCCATACGGTTTGCACCATGTAAGCCCGTATATGACGTTTCACCAATCGCATAGAGACCTTCAATATCGGTTTGGCTATTTGAGTCAACCACCACACCACCACAAGTGTAATGTGCGGCCGGCACCACTGGAATCATGTCTTTGGTAATGTCGATGCCTAACTCAAGCAATCGTGCATAAAGTGTTGGGAAGTGCTCTTTAATGAACTCAGGTGATTTATGGGTAATGTCTAACCAGACATGGCGAATACCGAGACGCTTGATTTCATGGTCAATGGTACGTGCCACAATATCGCGGGGAGCTAATTCTGCACGATCATCAAAACGTAGCATAAAACGTTCGCCATCCGGCAAGCGCAAGTAAGCGCCTTCACCACGCATAGCTTCAGTAATTAAAAAAGAGCGGGCTTGAGGATGATAGAGACAAGTTGGATGGAACTGATTAAATTCCATATTCGCTACACGACAACCTGCACGGTAAGCCATCGCAATACCGTCACCTGTAGCAATATCTGGATTAGATGTGTACAGGTAAGCTTTCATTGCACCGCCGCAAGCCAGCGCGGTAAATGGGGCAAGGAAAGTATGAACTTTTTCAGTGTTTTCATCTAATGCATACAAACCAATAGCACGATTCGCTTGGTCAGTATGGCCTAATTTATGTGATGTAATTAAATCAATCGCAATATAATTTTCAAAAATAGTGATATTTTTACGTTCTTTAGCACGTTCAACCAAAGTGGTTGAAATAGCTTTACCTGTTGCATCCGCAGAATGGATAATGCGGCGCTGAGAGTGACCACCTTCGCGAGTTAAGTGAAGCTGCTCATCCTCATCTAGAGTAAATTGCACGCCTTGTTTTAAAAGAAAATCAACAGAAGGGCGGCCGCCTTCTACGGTATGTTGCACTGCATCCATTTCACATAAATGAGCGCCTGCAATCATAGTGTCATTAATGTGCTGTTGAATAGAGTCAGTCTCGTCAAGAACAGCAGCAACGCCGCCTTGAGCATAGAAGGTACTTGCTTCGGTTAGAGCAGCTTTGGCTAAAACTGCAATATTAAAATGATTTGGTAACGATAAAGCCAGACTTAAACCAGCGCCGCCGCTGCCCACAATAATCACGTCAAAGTGGTGAATTGTCTGTAAATTAGGCATGTCCATTCGCTTCAATTTAAAACGTCCGCTAATGACACCCCTTTTTACCTAAAAAGGCAAGAGCCTAAGCGCTCTAACTCAGAGAAAAATTGCAATTGGCTTAAAAAGTTGCAATGCGTAAAATAATCCTTGTGATGACGTATTACAAATAAACATATTGTTACGCACAACCTCAAAGCGTTGTGATACAACAGTTTTATCCTTATTCTCGTAGACCAATTGTGGGTGAGCACCGAATGAAATCTCGCTATTTACAACAAGGAATGTATGCAGCGGTATTTACAGTTGCTGCTGTTCAAGCAAATGCTGCTGTTGATTTTTCAAATCTTGTTGAACAAGTTAGTCCGGCAGTCGTGAGTGTAAATGTCGTAAAAAAAATGACTCAGGATGAACTGTTGCAGCAGCAAGTTCCTGAAATTTTAAAACGTTTCTTTGGCAATCAGGTCATCATTCCACAACAACAAGGTCCACAAGAAAAGACAGCTTACGGAAGTGCATTCTTTATTAGTAAAGATGGTTACTTACTTACTAACCATCATGTGATTGAAAATGCCTCTCGTATCAGTATTACTTTAAATGACCGACGTGAAATTGATGCAACTGTAGTGGGTAGTGATGAGCGTACAGATGTTGCCTTGTTAAAGGTCAATGGAACTAACTATCCAGCTTTACGAGTAGGAAATGTTGACCGTTTACGTGTCGGTGAACCTGTTTTAGCAATTGGTTCGCCGTTTGGTTTTGACTACTCAGCTTCGGCAGGTATTGTTAGTGCAAAATCACGAAACATGAGCGGTGAAACTTCGGTGCCATTTATTCAAACAGATGTGGCTTTAAACCCGGGTAACTCAGGTGGTCCATTGTTTAACCAAAATGGTGAAGTGGTCGGGGTAAACTCGCGAATATTTAGTGGTACTGGCGGCTATATGGGCTTGTCTTTCTCTATTCCGATTGATGTAGCCATGGACGTTGCCGACCAGCTTAAAACAAAAGGTAAAGTAACACGCTCTTACCTTGGCGTGATGATGCAAGATATTGACCGAAACCTTGCCGATGCCTACAAATTACCAAAACCTGAAGGTGCTTTAATTACTCAAATTTCTCCGAACTCACCTGCACAAAAAGCAGGGCTGAGAGCGGGTGACGTGATTTTAAAATTAAATGGTGCATCTGTACTTCGTACGAGTGATTTACTCTACGCATTAAACAAAGTACAGCCAAATCAAACTGTTCAATTTGAAGTATTGCGTGATGATAAAACACGCAATATTTCAGCGACCTTAACAACTGCACCAGATGAAACGCCTGCCACTGGTACAAAAGGTGCTACATCTAAAGGGCCAGTTCTAGGCATGAGTATTCGTGATTTAGCTGAACCGGAAAAAAATGCGTTGAGCGTGAAAGGCGGTATTTATGTACAAGATGTTCGCCGTGGTGGTTTAGCGTCACTGTCAAATATCATTCCGGGTGATGTGATTACTCAAGTCAATAATAACCAGATTTTAAATAGTCAGGATTTTGCAAAAGTTGTTTCTAACTTGCCGAAAAATACAGTAGCACGTGTTGCTATTATTCGTCAGGGACAGCGTGCGATGCTTGGTTTGCGTATTCAATAATCTTCAACCAGATTACTAAGCCACCCTAAAATGGGTGGTTTTTGTTATTTAACTTGAGCCTTTAGCGATATCTACCTACACTTAATTTCAGTTTTAAGGTTAATAAGTAAGAGTGTTCATTTGTGAGTAGTATTTTTGATTTACATATTGAGGTGCAGCCACATCACATTGATGCGTTAGGACACGTAAATAACGTAATGTATGTTCAATGGATGCAAGATGTAGCTGCTGCCCATGTTGAAACTTTGGGAGTAGGGGTAACTAAATATCTTGAGTTAAAACATGCCATGGTCGCGGTTGAGCATCATGTGCAATATCGTAAAGCTGCATTTGAAGGTGAAAAAATTGTATTACGCACATGGTTAGATGATATTAACGCGCTTTATTCGTTCCGCCAGTATGTGTTTTTCCGCCCATCAGATCAGGCCGTATTATTTGTTGGAAATACTAAATGGGCATGTATTGAAATTGCTTCAGGTCGTCCTAAACGAATGTCGCCAACTTTTACCCATGCATATATGCCGCTTGATTCAAGCATAAATCCTTATGATTTTACCGTTTCATATGCTCAATAATTGGACGTAATACACTTCCTTTGAATGTCCTTTTTTAAAACATAAGTACAAAGCTCATGATTATTTTGGATACTTTAAAATATGCATCTGTTATAATCTCACGCAATTTATTTAACCGCTTTGGCTGTGTATTAAAACAAGCTACATAGCACTCTATATTTTCTCAAGGTAACCCATGGCGCAAGCTAAAAAATCCGTCGATATCAAAAATATACGAAATTTCTCGATTATTGCCCACATTGACCATGGTAAGTCTACATTGGCTGACCGTTTTATTCAGATGTGTGGTGGTCTACAAGATCGTGAAATGCAAGCTCAAGTCTTAGACTCAATGGAGCTTGAGCGTGAACGTGGGATTACCATTAAAGCCGCTTCCGTCACGCTGTATTACACCCATCCAAATGGTCAGGAATATCAACTAAACTTTATTGATACACCGGGGCACGTTGACTTTTCTTATGAAGTTTCTCGTTCATTAGCTGCATGTGAAGGTGCGCTATTGGTTGTAGATGCTGCACAAGGTGTTGAAGCGCAATCAGTTGCAAACTGCTATACAGCAATTGAACAAGGTCTCGAAGTTCTTCCTATTCTAAATAAAATTGATTTACCACAGGCTGAACCTGAGCGTGTAATTCATGAAATTGAAGAAATTATCGGGATTGAAGCGACAGATGCACCAACTTGTTCAGCAAAAACTGGTTTAGGTGTTGAAGGCGTACTCGAGCGTTTGGTTGATGTTATTCCAGCACCAGAAGGTGATCGTGAAGCACCATTACAAGCATTAATTATCGACTCATGGTTTGATAACTACTTAGGCGTAGTTTCTCTTGTTCGTATTAAACAAGGTCGTATCCGTAAGGGCGACAAAATGTTGGTTAAGTCGACAGGGCAAACTCATCCGGTAACTTCTGTAGGTGTATTTAATCCTAAGCATACTGAAACAGATATCCTTGAAGCTGGTGAAGTAGGTTTTGTTATCGCGGGTATTAAAGATATTTTTGGTGCGCCAGTAGGTGACACTATTACACTTGCGTCTACACCGGAAGTCACAACTTTACCGGGTTTCAAAAAGGTTAAACCGCAGGTATATGCTGGTCTTTTCCCGATTGATGCGAGTGACTTTGAACCATTCCGTGAAGCATTACAAAAATTACAGATCAATGACTCGGCTTTATTCTTTGAACCAGAAAGTTCAGATGCTTTAGGCTTTGGTTTCCGTTGTGGCTTCTTAGGTATGCTACATATGGAAATTGTACAAGAGCGTTTAGAACGTGAGTACGATCTTGATCTCATCAGTTCTGCACCTACTGTAATTTATGAAGCATTAACCAAGAAAGGCGAAACGATTTACATCGATAGTCCATCAAAAATGCCAGATGGATCGACTGTAGAAGATTTACGTGAACCAATTGCGGAGTGTCATATCCTTGTTCCTCAAGAATATTTAGGGAACGTAATGACGCTATGTATCGAACGTCGTGGTGTACAAAAAGATATGAAATTCTTGGGTAACCAAGTTTCTATTACTTTTGAAATCCCGATGGCTGAAGTTGTTATGGACTTCTTTGACAGATTGAAGTCATGCTCTCGTGGCTTTGCATCGCTAGACTATAATTTTGTACGTTTTGAAAGTTCAGCTTTAGTTAAGGTTGATGTGTTAATTAATAGCGAAAAGGTTGATGCCTTGGCTATGATTTGCCACCGTAATGATGCACGCCATCGTGGTATTGCATTGGTTGAGAAAATGAAAGATTTAATTCCTCGCCAAATGTTCGATGTTGCTATTCAGGCAGCAATCGGTGCGCAAATTATTGCCCGTTCTACCGTAAAAGCGATGCGTAAAAACGTATTGGCAAAATGTTATGGTGGTGACGTTTCGCGTAAGAAAAAACTACTTTCTAAACAAAAAGAAGGTAAGAAACGTATGAAACAAGTGGGAAGTGTTGAAATTCCACAAGAAGCGTTCTTGGCTGTATTGAAAGTAGAAAGATAAGAAATGAGGGTGGGGGAAAGGAGTTATTTCTTTTCCCCACTGTAATACAAGCAGCGAGGCTGCGAGTGAGGTCATGTGGATTTTGATTTTAATTTAATTCTTGTTCCAGTTACGCTGATTCTATTTGCAGTGTGGTTGTTAGATAAACTTGTATTAAAACAGCGTGCAAATAAAGGGCGCGGGAACGAAAATTTTGTCATTACATGGGCCTATGACTTTTGGCCGGTTTTAGCTGTAGTCCTTGTACTTCGTTCATTTCTTTATGAACCATTTAATATTCCGTCGGATTCTATGGTGCCAACTCTAGAAACTGGTGATTTTATTCTCGTTAATAAATTTGATTATGGTGTGCGTTTACCTATTGTTAATAAGAAAATTATTGATGTTGGTGAACCAAAGCGTGGTGATGTAATTGTATTCCGTTATCCACCTCAACCAACAATTAGCTATATTAAACGTGTAATTGGTTTACCTGGTGATCATATTGTTTACGACCATGGGCAATTGATTATTAATGGGCAAAAAGTACCGAAAGTATTAACACAGTTCAGTCGTGAAAAAGATGTGATGGATACGCCAACGTCTATTTATCATAAAGAGACGATTGGTGAGCATACCTTTACAATGCGTGAGCTTGAAGGCGTAAATGTAGCGCGTCAAGCACCGTTTATCAACTATGTTGAAAATGGTAAATATGCAAACCAAGACGGTTTATATTGGGAAGTGACTGTTCCAAAAGGACATTACTTTGCAATGGGGGATAACCGCGATCAAAGTGCAGACAGTCGTTTCTGGGGCTTTGTTCCTGAAGAAAACTTAACAGGACGAGCATTCTATGTGTGGATGCATAAAGAACCGGGCTTACACCTTCCTAACTTTGGCCGAAATGGAAAAATAGATTAAAAACAACCATTAGGAAAAAAAGAAATGCGTAAGGCACAACAGGGTACTTCGTATTTAGCAATTTTATTTGGGGTGGTTATATTTGCAGTTACAGTAAAAGCTGTACTTGCAGTTTGGCCAGCATATTGGGATGATCGGCTGATTAATAATCAGATAGAAGAGCTTTTACAAGAAAGCTCTTCTGAGATCACACCACAAAAGTTTGTAACACAAATGGATCAGCGACTCGAAATGAACAATGTTCGTGATCTCCACTTTAAAGAGATCGCTCAAGTGTTTAATCAGTCAGGTCTAATGGTCAAAAAGAAATATGAAGTAAGAAAACCTTTCTTATTTAATATTGATTTAGTTTTAACATTTGAGAAGAGTTTTGATAAAACATCAGTTCAAACTAAGTGATCCTCGCTTACTGAGTCGAATCGGATATCAATTTAAGCAGCTTGAGTTGTTACAGTTAGCTTTGACTCATCGTTCGGTGAGTCATAAATACAATTACGAGCGTTTAGAGTTTCTGGGCGATTCATTATTAGGCATGATCATCGCTAATTATCTATATCATGCCTATCCAAATGAAAATGAAGGTCGTCTCACGCGTATGCGAGCGACTTTAGTTCGTCAGGAAGCTTTAGGTAAAATTGCAACAGATTTGCAACTTAGTCGGTGTTTAATATTAAGTACAGGCGAGTTGAAGTCTGGCGGTCATCATCGCGAGTCAATATTAGCAGATACGGTGGAAGCAATTATTGGCGCAATCTATCTTGATAGTGGTGATCTCAACTTACTTAAAGATATTGTGCTAAAATGGTACATACCCTATTTAGACCATATAGAACCTACGGATCAACTCAAAGATCCGAAATCACGTTTACAAGAGTATCTACAAGCACGTAAAAAACCTCTCCCTGTTTACGAGGTTGTAGATATTCAGGGTGATGCACCTCATCAGCACTTTAAAGTTGAATGTGTAGTAGATGGTTTACCGAAGATTTATGGTGAGGGTTCAAGTCGTCGTTTTGCCGAGCAGGCAGCAGCGGCGGAAATTTTAAAGTTATTGGAGCAATAACCTGCATGTCGATGCATTCTGATCAAATCAATCCAGATTCAAATGAAAACCAAGATCCTAATAATCTGATTGATCAATTTTTTAGTTCCAAAGGCGTTACAATCCCTTCGGATTTTAAGAGCGGATTTGTGGCGATTGTAGGACGTCCAAATGTGGGTAAATCTACCCTCATGAACCATTTGTTAGGTCAAAAACTCTCTATTACTTCGCGTAAGCCTCAAACTACACGTCATAAAATTATTGGTATTGATTCACGTGAAAAAATGCAGGCGGTATACGTAGATACCCCGGGTATGCATAAAAAAGAAGTGCGTGCTATTAATAAAATGATGAACCGTGCTGCACACTCTGCATTACGTGACGTTAATTTAGTTTTATTTGTTATTGATGCTTATAAGTGGACTCAAAACGACGATTTAGTGCTTGAGAAACTCAAGAATGCTGAAATGCCGGTTATTTTAGTCATTAATAAGGCGGATACGTTTGAAGATAAAAGAGAGATTCTTCCACTTATTCAAGAACGTGCCAAACTTATGAATTTTGCTGAGATTGTTCCTGTTTCTGCATTGCGTGGAGCAAACTTAGAACACTTAAGCGAAACGATTGAGAAGTATCTTCCTTATCAACCACCTTTGTATTCATTTGATCAGATTACTGATCGCTCTGAGCGTTTCTTGGCGAGTGAAATTATTCGCGAAAAAATCATGCGTCAGTTAGGTGAAGAGCTTCCTTATGATTTAACAGTACAAATTGAATCTTTCAAAACGGAAGAGGCAACTGTTAATGAAAAAACTGGTCGTTTAAAACCGGCTTGTACCTATATCGATGCAACGATTTTTGTAGATCGTGCTGGTCAAAAAGCCATTGTAATTGGTGAGAAAGGAACCAAGCTTAAAACGATTGGTATGGATGCTCGAAAAGACATGGAAAAAATGTTTGAGCAAAAAATTATGCTCACACTTTGGGTAAAAGTGAAGGGTGGCTGGTCTGATGATGAGCGTGCTCTAAAAAGCTTAGGATATAGTGATATCTAAAGGATAAGGATACTGGTATGAAAACAATTACATCATTAATCGCTATACTTGGATGTACATTGCTGTTACAGGGTTGTGTATATAAGCTTGTAACCGTACCAGTAGGTATCGCCTATAAAACTACCAAAGGTGTAGTTAAAGGTACAGCAGCCGTCGTAGGTGCTGTGATTCCTGATGGTGATGATAAAAAAGAAAAAGAATCTGAGGAATAGATTCTTTTTATGATGCGCAATGAAGTCCTCCATGGATATATGATTCATCATCGTAAGTACCGTGAAAAAAGTCATATTGTGCATCTTTTTACTCAGGAATATGGGCGAGTCGATGGTATTTTAAGACAGACTCCGCCTCCTCAATATCAACCTATTCGCCTGCAAGCGACTGGTAAAAGTGAACTCAAGAATTTTACAAAGCTAGAAATATTAAATCAGCCAGTTTTCTTTTTTGGTGATGCTTTTTTTGCCGGATTCTATTTAAATGAAATTGTTCTTAGACTTTGCCCATTAGAAGAGGCAATGCCGCAAACTTTTGAGCAATATCAATTAACTCTGCTTCAATTACAGCAATTATCTTCGCACGAAAATCCTGATCTTTTTTTGAGACAGATTTTGCGTCAGTTCGAACATGTTTTACTTCCTGAGCTTGGTTACGCGATTGATTTCTCAATTGATACTCAACAACAGCCAATACAGGCTCATCAGTTTTATCAATTCCAAGTGACCGAGGGTTTTGCCCCCGTTGTTCAAGCGAGCCGTTCTTCATTGTCAGGTAAAGCAATTTTATCTATGTTGGATTATGAGCAAGGTCAGGATTTTTCTCACGAACAATTGCAATTATTAGGTAAACTATACCGCCAAATGATTACATCGCTTTTAGGTGATCGTCCCCTAAAAAGTCGACAATTATGGATTCAAAACACTCAAACTCAATCGTAATTAGGATTTATTTATGGCTGCATTGCTTGGTGTAAACATAGACCATGTTGCTACTTTGAGACAGGCGCGCGGTACTACTTACCCAGATCCTGTAGAAGCTGCTCTTATTTGTGAACAAGCTGGTGCAGAGGGTATTACTTTGCATTTACGTGAAGATCGTCGTCATATTCAAGATGATGATGTACGTCGCATGCGTCCATTATTAAAAACACGTATGAATCTAGAGTTGGCTGTTACTGATGAAATGGTCGAGTTTGCGAAAGAAATCCAACCACAGCACGTATGTTTTGTTCCTGAGAGACGTCAAGAAGTAACGACTGAAGGTGGTTTGGACGTCGTTGGTAACTTTGAAAAAGTTAAAGCGGCAACTCAAGCCTTAGCGGCTCTTGGTTGTGACGTATCATTATTTATTGATGCTGATTTAGCTCAAATTGATGCAGCAGTTGCATGTGGTGCACCTACGATTGAGTTGCACACGGGTGCATATGCAGATGCGGAAACAGAGCAAGATCAACAAGCTGAATTAGCACGTATTATCAAAGGTGTTGAATACGCAGCTTCAAAAGGTTTGGTTGTAAATGCTGGTCACGGCCTTAACCTAAAAAATATTGCGCCAATTGCAGCTATTCCCCAAATTCATGAATTAAATATTGGGCATTCAATTATTGCTGAAAGTGTTTTTGTAGGTTTGGTGCAAGCTGTTAAAGATATGAAAACAGCGATTCAGGCAGCAGGATAATTACTTATGTCGAGTATCAATTACGATGAACTAATGCAACCTGTGGTGGCCTTTTTAGGGTGTCAAACACCAAATGCATGGTTGGATGAAGCAGTCAATAATTTAGATATCTTGATGCAAGATCATGCGAATTGCGAAAAGAAAGCCGCTAGTACAGCAATGAACTTAATGTTTCGTTATAGCTTCTTTCCTGACTTACAAGTAAAACTAGCTCAACTTGTACGAGAAGAAATGCTCCACTATGAACAAGTGCTTGAGCTTATGGCTAAGCGTGGTCAAGAATGGACCGGTTTAAGTGCCGGACGTTATGCGGGTGGGCTGCGCAAAGAGATTCGTACTTATGAACCTGAAGCTTTAATTGATGTACTGGTCATTGGTGCTTTTGTTGAGGCTCGTTCATGTGAACGTTTTTATGCACTTGCTCCGCGTGTAGATGATGAGTTAGGACGTTATTATCGATACTTGCTTAAGTCAGAGTCTCGTCATTTTGAAGACTATCTAGCTCTTGCGCTTGATGTGGCAACCACTGCAAAAATGAAAGATCCTAAAGAGGATATTCAGCAGCGAATTGATCATATTCGTGAGGTTGAAAAGAATCTGATTTTAACGCCAGATGATACTTTCCGTTTTCATAGTGGCGTACCCGTCTAATCTTAGATGATTGAAGTAAAAAAGTTTATCTCTCTAGATAAACTTTTTTATTATAACTATATAATTCTTTAAAATTAATTTTCAAAAAAATCTTTTATTTTTTAAAGTAATAAAGAATATTATGTAAATATAAAGATAAATCTGTTCAAGATCGGTTTAGCTAAAATAGTTGATTATTTCTAAGGATATAAGAATGTTAGCATTAGTTACAGGTGCCTCAGCGGGCTTTGGTTATAGTATTTCAAAGAAACTGATTGAGTTAGGCTATAACGTTATTGGATGTGGAAGACGAGCAGAAAAGCTAGAAGAATTACAACAAGAGCTCGGTGAAAAATTCTATCCTTTAGTATTTGATATGACAGATACGGCAGAAAATATAAATAAAGTATTGGTTGATTTACCAGTCGAATTTCAAATCAGTCAAATTGATTTATTGGTGAATAATGCTGGATTGGCATTAGGATTGGAACCCGCAGATAAAGCAGAATTAGATGATTGGTACACAATGATTGATACCAATGTGAAGGGGTTGGTTACGATTACCCGATTAATTTTGCCAAGTATGGTAAAGAAAAAATCAGGTTTAATTATTAATATGGGTTCGATTGCAGGTACATATCCATATCCTGGGGGGAATGTGTATGGAGCAACCAAAGCATTTGTGGAACAATTTAGTTTGAATCTTCGTGCAGATTTAGCTGGTACTGGGGTGCGAGTAACAAATATTGAACCAGGACTTTGCGGTGGTACAGAGTTTTCTTTAGTACGTTTTAAGGGCGATGAGGATAAAGTAAATAGCCTGTATGATAAAAAGAATCCACTCTTGTCTGAAGATATTGCAAATACGGTAGCTTGGATTGCTTCACAACCGCCACACATTAATATTAATCGTATTGAAATGATGCCGACCACGCAATCTTTTAATCCCTTAAAAGTCGTTGAAGTAGATTAATGACTTAAGAAGGTAAGATATTCTTTAGAGTTAGATTGGATCATTAACCCCAACAAAGGTTCTAAGAATAAAAATTAAATCCTCTATGTGCTGATAGGGGATTTTTTATAACTCTTGATAAATTTTTGGCAAAAAAAAGCCCGCTTTAATGCTGCGGGCTTTTTAGTATTTGGCTCTCCCACCTGGGCTCGAACCAGGGACCTGCGGATTAACAGTCCGTCGCTCTACCGACTGAGCTATGGGAGAATCTGCATGCGATTATAAGGAGATTTTGAGAAGGGTCAAGTGTAAATTGTCATGTTTACTTCATTTTTGTGTTGTATGCTTTTTATTTGATCAGTTGGGTGATGAGTTTAAAAATTACTTGCGCTTTAAAAAATCAATTGCTAGATTCAAAAAAGAACAAGCGTTTGGAGAAATCCAAACAGTGTGGATTTAAACCAACTTGCCAGCACTAAAATGGCTAAATCGGAGATAAGTATGAAAACGCTTACGATCGCTTCTATTTTTTCAAATTTTGATTTTTATCAAAGCAATTATCTTAATATTTTAAGTCAATCAGAATCTTATTACACACTTGTAGAAGGTGCATGGATTAATGCTTACCCCTTCAAAAAACAAGAATTGTATTTAGGCGACTTATTGCAACTTTGGTTTAGCACTAAATGGAATGTGCATCATTCACTTAAAGTTTTAAAAAGCTCAAAACCATTAAACTCTTCTAAAGATTTATATATTTTTCAATTGGAAGGGGAATTACTGCTGGGTAAAAATAAAGTTTTAGCTTGGTCTGACGAACATCAAGAAATTATAGAGCTTCAACTTAAAAGTATTTGGGCATCCTATGTGATTGCACAAACTTGTGAACGTCCAAATAATCAAGATTACTCAATAAAAAAGGCAGCGGTTTAAGGCTGCCTTTAATCATTATGAACGAATAATCATGCAAGTTGCAGTTGCATAAGCATATAGTTTACCGTCCTCATCAATAATCTTGCCTTCGGAAATCCCTAAGTTTTTGCTGAGGTTGATCAGTTGTCCAATCGCAATAAGTTGCTTATTTTGAGGGATTGGGCGGCACATTTTTACATTGAGGTCGATAGTTCCATAACCTTCACCTGCTTCAAGTGCACTATGTATAGCGCAACCAGTCACCGAGTCGAGTACAGTTGCTGCAAATCCACCGTGTACACCGCCCATTGGGTTTAGGTGATTTTGATCTGCCTGAGCATGAAATTTGGCAAAGCCTTTTGCCACTTCAGTTGGATACATTGGAATTGTTTTTCCCATGCTCGGTGGCGGGAAGTGACCATCAAGCAGTGCCTGTAAAACTTCAAGTCCAGTCATGTCTTTTGGGTGTTTCATTTTTTAAGTCCTTTAAATATTTAAGTTCTAAAATGGAACTTATTGTTAGCCTATTATTCGGTCCGAGTTGTGTCAATTCTATAGTTAAAAATTGAACTCATAAGTCGAAGCTTAGAAACCTATTTATTGAGTACAAAATTTCTTTATTATAAAAATTGAATTAAATGAGTTGCATAATGAATTAGATAGATAAGAGAGTCTTCTTATACACTATAAAAAATAACAGGAGCATAAGGACAATGCTGTTTAAAATTGCGCTAGCAATGATGGCTTTTGCAGCGAATTCTGTACTATGCCGTTTGGCTTTGGCGGGCCAACATATTGACCCAATGACTTTTAGCTTGATACGAGTAGGAAGTGGTGCAGTTGTTTTATTAGGACTGTTTTTATATTCAAAATCATCTCAAGCCAAAGTCCAGTGGAACCTAAAAAATGCACTTTTTCTAGCGGTTTATATTTTGGCATTTTCGTATGCTTACCTTCAAATTGATGCAGGTATTGGTGCTTTACTATTGTTTGGGGTTGTACAGCTGACCATGGTGCTTTACGGCTATTGGCAGGGTGAACAGATTGGCATATATCGTGGTATAGGCTTATGTATTGCTTTAGCTGGAATCATTGTTTTGCTATTACCGGGTGCTCATGCGCCTAATTGGGGATATGCTCTAATTATGGCGATATCTGGTTTGGCATGGGCGGGTTACAGTATTGCGGGTCGTAATATGACACAGCCTATTGGTAGTACTTTGGCAAATTTTACATTAGCTGTACCAATAGTTTTGTTGGCAAATATATTACTTGCTCAAGATCGCTACATTGACTTGCAAGGATGGATTTTAGCGGTTTTGTCGGGTGGTGTTACTTCAAGTGGGGCTTATGTCCTTTGGTATGCGATTCTGAAGCATATTGATCGGGTGACTGCCAGCACAGTACAGTTAAGTGTGCCATGTTTAGCGATTATAGGGGGGAGCCTATTCGTAAATGAGACTGTAACCGAGCGAGTGATTTTATCTAGTGTTATGGTTTTATTCGGGATTTTATTGGTCATCTATGTAAAACCTCCTAAAACTAACAAAGCATAGAATTAAAAAAAAGGGTTCTCTTAAGAGAACCCTTTTTATGCAAAATGCAGATTATTTCGCAGCTTTTTCAGCTTCAATTGAAGCGATAGCAGCGTCTACACCTTCAATTGAGTCTGCAGCTTTTTTGATACGTGCTAATGCATCAACAAGTACTTCGTCAGCTGTTGCATATGAAATACGCATAAAACCGCCCAAACCAAATGCATCACCAGGAACTACTGCTACGCCAGTTTCTTCAAGTAACCATTCAGAAAACTCTGTGCAAGACTTTAAACCTTTTGCACGAATAAGAGGGCGGATGTTTGCATAGGCATAGAAAGCGCCATCAGCAGGTAAGCAAGAGATCCCTTTAATGTCATTCAAGCCATTTACAACTAGGTCATGACGGCGTTTGAATGCTTCAATCATTGGCTGTAAAACGTCTTGTGGACCATTCAATGCAGCTTCAGCAGCAACTTGTGAAATAGAAGTTGGATTTGAAGTTGATTGAGATTGGATTTTTTTCATTGCCCCAATGATTTTTGCTGGACCGGCTGCATAGCCAATACGCCAGCCTGTCATTGCATATGCTTTAGACACACCATTTAAAACAATCGTGCGGTCATATAAATCTGGAGCAACAGTTGCGATGTTGTAGAACTCATCTTCCCAACGAATTGGTTCATACATATCGTCAGATGCAACAAATACTTGTGGATGACGACGTAAAACTTCAGCTAAAGCTTCTAATTCAGCTTTGCTATAAATCATACCTGTCGGGTTAGATGGGCTGTTTAATACCACTAAACGAGTGTTCGGTGTAATCGCAGCTTCTAATTGTTCAGGAGTGATTTTGAAACGTTGGTCTTCGCCACATTTCACAATGACTGGAGTACCTTCAGCAATAATAACCATATCTGGATAACTTACCCAGAAAGGTGCTGGAATGATCACTTCATCGCCTTTGTTTAATAGAGCAAGTGCCAAGTTAAAGAAGCTTTGCTTACCACCACATGAAACCAAAATCTGATTTGCTTGATAATCAAGATTATTATCACGTTTAAATTTAGCAATAATTGCTTTTTTTAACCCAGGAGTACCATCTACAGCCGTATATTTGGTGAAACCATTATTAATCGCTTCAATTGCAGCATCTTTGATATGTTGAGGGGTATCAAAATCTGGCTCGCCAGCACCTAAACCAATCACGTTCTTGCCAGCAGCTTTAAGCTCAGCAGCTTTGTTCGTTACAGCAAGTGTAGGGGACGGTTTGATAGCATTGACACGATCAGAAAGACGTACGTCCACGGCAATATTCCTCTTATGGGATTAAAAATAAAAAGCATCCTATCTTATCGCAAAAATTAAGCAATTTGCGGAAGTGATTCCTCTTAGATGTAAAAAAGTTTAGTTTGGTAATAAACTTAAGCAAGATTTATACAATTGAAGCTTTTTTGAAAAGAAATGAGAAAAATCATTTATAATAAGTCGCAATCGAAATTTCGAGAATGAAACATGACTGAGCAACAGCCAAAACAGAAAAAGGCTTTGGTGAAATTGCCATTCCCAATGCCGAATGAAAGCAATCAAGCCGAAGATGCGGTACACAACCAAGTGCGTCCTAAGCCAGAGCAATACGCAGATAGAACGTGGATGCCTCCACGTGGTACGCGCCGTTCTATGGGAAAACGCTAATTTTGAAAAACAGGCAATATGCCTGTTTTTTATTATTTGAGTAAAATTTCCTGATAATAGCTTTTTTTCTTTTGGTACATGTGATGATCTGCTCGCTTTAACATGTCCTCAATTTGTTCATTTGTTTGAGTGGTGGCATGCCCAATTGCGATGCTAATAGGATGGCTTGAATAATATTGATTGTCGATATTAAAAAGTTCCTGAATGGTTTGAAGCATAATTTGAACAATCGCTTCATCAGCCCCCGGCATTAAAATCACGAACTCATCGCCACCTATTCTAGATGCCGTATATGCGGTGTTTAAAATAGCCTGACTTAAAATATTCCCCACACGACGTAATAAGCCATCCCCAATATCATGGCCAAACTGATCATTTGTTTCTTTTAAGCCATTCATATCTAAAAAAATTGAAGAAACTGGTCGAATAATACTTCGGTTTAAACGATTAAGTTCCTCGGTAAAAAAAGCACGGTTATATAGTTTGGTAAGGACATCATGTTGTCCTAAATATTCAAGATAGTTTTCTGCTTTTTTCCGCGCAGTAATATCTGTCAGTGCAACTTGTACAAGTCCCCACGTCTTTTCATATCCCGGAAAGACGGTAAATTGCAGCAAGACATTTCTGATTTGGCCATCTAAAGCGTAGTTAATCGCTTCACGTTTATGATGAATATTCCCTTGCCACAATTCGATGAGTTGCTCTCGAAAGGTTTCAATCATTTCTTCAGCAAAAATCTTATGTGTATTTCTAAGAAGGGTAGACTTATCAGGAGCCTTAAATAAATCTATAGTGGCCTGATTAACATCTAAAATTAAAATATCTTCTATACATTGGCGGACAAATTCAGGATGAACATCCAGAAAAGTTCTAAAATCTTCAATTCCTAATAGCCTAAGTTGATCAATTCTATTTTTTATACGACTGAAATCTTCGACCCAAAGAGAAGTTGGTGAGTAGATAAACATTGATTCAGCTAAGCGACGATTTTTTTCTTCCTGACGAAGCGCATTTTGATAGGGCGTAATATCTTCAGTGGTAATTAATACACGTTCAAAATTAGATTCAAAGCCAGGTAAAATAGAACCTCTGAGCTGAACATCAATGCGTTTGCCTGATAAAGTGTAATTCACTGTAGTACTTGAAAAATGAGTTTTACCATCCCAAAGTTCTTCTAGCTCATAAATATGTGATTCAAACATTTCCTTTTTGAAAATCAAATTTAAACTGGAGCATAATTCTTCTTGTGTTTCTGCTTCAAAAAGTTCTAATGTTTTTTGATTAACGCGAATTATTTTAATTTTATGGGCACATTCAGTAATTAAATTTTGATTTTGATTTAAAAATTCATGCAGGTTTTCAATGCCTTGATTTCTCCATAAATCAAATTGTTTTTTAACTTCACTGAAATCCTCAATCCACATTGGAATTGGGCTAAGGTCAAAAATCGAAGAATCTAAAGTTTCCATATGTTTCTTTAAGTATTCAGTTCGCCCTAAAGTATAATGAGAAAAATTGATATTTGGGAGGGTAAAGAGTTTAAATCTATTAGAATAATTAAAAATAAAAAGATTAAAGGTAAGTAAAAATAAAATAATGAGAAAGCAGAATTGACCTGCTTAACTCATGATTTATAAGAAAACTTAACGATTAATCGGGTGATCAATATTTTTTTCGCCACGCCATAGTTTGATAAAATCTTGTTCATCAAAATCGTAAAGTTCCATAAGTGCAACCACAGCACTGACAAAAATCATAGCACCTTCTGAATTTCCATGAAGATTAAAAATTTTACCATTGAGCTTACCTAAAATATCACTAAGCTCATGATCACGGCCTCGTCCATAACGATCTCGTGGATACAACTCTTCATTTAAAACAATCAGTGCTATGGCTTTTTCAGCATCAGATAAATCAGTTTTATCTAAGGCTTCTTCAAAAGATTCACTGCCATGGTTAAAGTAAAAAATAACCTCGTCGTTAATGAAACTTTGTACCATCTTTTGAGTTAAAGTCGGAAACTGAGATACCGCATTATCTTCAACATAAGGTTTAAAAGATTCCGGAAAAATAACGTTGTGATAAATGCCTTTAAAAAGAGGAGCAATTTCCGAAACTTTATAACCCGCAATACCACAACCTAAAGCAGTAACAAAATATTTCATTTTAGGATGATTTTTTGCATAAATTTTGAAGTCTTCAACATAGTGCTCAATTTGGGAAAGTGGCATTTGTTGAATGTGTTCATTTAAAGTTGGAATTGCAAAGCTCTGTCCAGCCCAGCCACGACCTACACCTTCAACTGCTCCGAAGTGCTGACTTGCCACACGTGCTGCACCGCTACCGTGTTGTCCAGCAAGATTACTTCCAAATACAAAAACTGTATCTTCAGGAAGTTCGGTTACAATACTTTCATCATGATATTGATAGGTCATGGTTATACTTTTTGTTTAATGGATAGCTTCATGTTGCAACCGATTAGGGTATTGGTCAAGTGTTAAGATGCTTAATCTTTTACATTGAATTTCCAGCCCAATTTAGACTTTAAATTAAGATAAAAATCCCCATTAAAGGGTAAGACGTTAAATTCAATTTTTTCATAAAGAGAGATAACTTTGAACGAAAATCAACCTTTTGATTTGGTCACACATTATCAGCCAGCAGGTGATCAGCCACAGGCCATTGAAAAGCTGGTAAATGGTATCGAGCATGGTTTTCGTAATCAGTTATTACTGGGTGTAACTGGCTCGGGTAAAACCTATACCATGGCGAATGTAATCGCTCAAACACAGCGACCTACAATTGTGATGGCTCATAACAAAACATTGGCTGCCCAGCTTTATGGAGAATTTAAAGCGTTCTTTCCCAATAATGCGGTTGAGTATTTCGTAAGTTATTATGATTACTACCAGCCAGAGGCATATGTCCCATCTTCAGATACTTTTATTGAAAAAGATGCGGCCATTAATGATCACATCGATCAGATGCGATTGTCAGCAACACGAGCTTTATTAGAGCGTCGTGATGCAATTATTGTGGCTTCGGTATCTGCAATTTATGGTTTGGGCGACCCAAATGCCTATATGCAAATGTTACTGCATGTGGTTGAGGGCGACCGCGTAAGTCGTGATGAAATCATTCGTCGTTTGGTTGAAATGCAATATACGCGTAATGAACTTGAGTTCTTACGTGGTACCTATCGAATTCGTGGCGAAATTATTGACATTTTCCCTGCCGAATCTGATCAACATGCGATTCGTATAGAGCTGTTCGATGATGAGGTTGATTCCATCCGTTGGTTTGATCCGCTAACCGGTAAAATGGTTCGTAAAGTTCCGCGCGTTACGATTTATCCAAAAAGTCATTATGTAACACCAAAAGACCATCTGACTCGTGCCATTGATACGATTAAAGATGAGTTACAAGATCAACTTAAATTCTTCCGTGAACATGACAAATTGTTAGAAGCTCAGCGTATTGAGCAGCGCACCCGCTATGATTTGGAAATGATGCAACAGTTGGGCTATACCAACGGTATCGAAAACTATTCACGTCATTTATCGGGCCGTCCAGCTGGTGAAGCGCCTCCAACTTTATTTGATTATGTGCCAGAAGATGCGTTGCTGATAATTGATGAGTCACACGTTACTGTTCCGCAAATTGGAGCAATGTATAAAGGCGACCGATCACGTAAAGAAAATTTAGTGAATTATGGTTTCCGTTTACCAAGTGCACTTGATAATCGACCAATGAAATTTGAAGAGTGGGAGCGCATTGTACCGACGACCATTTTTGTAAGTGCGACACCAGCTAGATATGAGCTAGAAAAGTCTGAGCAAGTGGTTGAGCAAGTGGTACGTCCAACAGGACTAATCGACCCTGAAATTGAAGTTCGTCCTGTATTAACTCAAGTTGATGATGTTCTTTCTGAGATTAATATTCGTAAGAACCTAAATGAACGTGTGTTGGTGACTACTTTAACAAAACGTATGGCAGAAGATCTGACTTCTTATTTAAAAGAATATGGGGTTAAAGTCGCTTACTTACACTCAGATATTGATACAGTTGAACGTGTCAAAATTATTCATGAGTTACGTACAGGTGTGTTCGATGTGTTGGTTGGTATTAACTTACTGCGTGAAGGTCTCGACATGCCAGAAGTTTCTTTAGTTGCTATTTTAGATGCAGATAAAGAAGGCTTTTTACGTTCAGAGCGTTCACTCATTCAAACGATTGGTCGTGCTGCGCGTAACGTGAAAGGTAAAGCAATTTTATATGCTGACCGAATCACCGATTCTATGCAAAAAGCAATAGATGAGACTGAGCGTCGTAGAGCTAAACAAATCGAGTTTAACGAGTTACATGGTATTACGCCACGCAGTGCTGTTCGTCAGGTCATCAAAGAAATTGATTCAGGTGAAGTACTTTCAGATGATGAGATTGATGAGAAGGTTCTTGAACAGGCACAAGCTTTAAGTGCGGATGAAAGACATATTCTCTCAGATCCAAAATTGTTTAGTAAGCATATTACTAAACTGGAAAAAGAGATGTTAAAGGCCTCGAAAGATTTACAGTTTGAACAGGCAGCTCGAATACGTGATGAAATCCTTCGATTAAAAGCGCAAATGTTGCAATAAACGAATACATAACGCTACATAATGTGTTTAAAAAACAAGCTAGTGTAGATAATTGAGTTCTTTGTATTCACAACTAATCGTTGAGGGCAACAATGGCATTTCAAAATAATGTTCCGCAAGCCAGCTGGCGTTTGGCTAAAATTGCGTTGGGCGGTGTCGTTTTGGCTGGTTTAGCTGTTGGAACCTATGTCTACGCTCAGCCGAAACCCTTGCAAACTGTCTATAAAGTTGAACTGGACCGATATTTAGGTGTTTGGTATGAAGTCGCCCGTAAGCCAGCTTTTTTCCAGAAAAAATGTGCTTACAACGTGTCTGCAACTTACACCTTAAATGAAAATGGAAATATAGTTGTAGATAACCGCTGCTACGATAACAGAAAACAATTACAGCAATCTGTTGGGGAAGCCTTTGTGGTTAACCCGCCATATAACACCAAATTGAAGGTAAGTTTTTTACCTGAAGCGGTAAGATGGATTCCAGTCATCCGTGGGGATTACTGGATTTTAAAAATTGATGAAGACTATCAGACGGTTTTAGTCGGGGAACCTTCACGTAAATATCTTTGGGTTCTATCAAGAACTCCTCATCCTGAGCAAGAAGTGGTAGATGAATATCTAAATTATGCAAAAACATTAGGTTTTGATATTCGAGATATTATCCGTACAGAACATAAAGAATAATGATGTATACCTCCTTAAGAAAAAACCATGTTTTTGCATGGTTTTTTCTTTTTTATAGTGGATAAATCAAGTATTGTAGTGGGCTATTTTTACTAAAGTCTAAGAGGTTGATGATGTTTAAGGGCGTGATCTTGTCTGTCATGGCATCATTCACTTTTGGTGTACTTTATTTTTATACTCAATTATTAAGTCAGCTCGATAGCGAACAAACTTTTGGATGGCGAATTATTGCAACAGTACCATTCTTAACTTTGTTTATGTGGTGGAGTGGTGATTTAGCCTATATCAAAAATATCTATCAACGCATTCTGGCTAAACCTTCTTTATTATTGCTGCTAATCACGACCTCTATTTTAACCTCAGTACAGCTTTGGCTTTTTTTATGGGGGCCAATGCATGGGCGTGGGCTACAAGTATCTTTAGGATATTTCCTATTACCGCTGGTTCTGGTCTTAGCTGGAAGTGTGCTCTATGGCGAAAAAATATCAAAATTTCAATGGGTGGCGATTGTTCTCGCAGTCATTGGGGTTAGCCATGAAATATGGCGTTTAGGAAGTATTGCTTGGGAAACAGCATTGGTTGCAGTTGGATATTCTGCCTACTTTTTATTACGCAAGAAAATTAAAACAGACAACTTAGGTGGCTTCTGGTGGGATTTGGTCATTATCATGCCGGTTGCGATTTATTTAACGCATACAGGTTTACTGCCATATAGTAAGTTTTTTGATCAGCCGACGCTGAGTTTGGTGATTATAGGACTTGGAATTTTAAGTGCTATTGGGCTAGGAAGTTATATTTTAGCAAGCCGTTTTTTACCTTTAGTCGTATTTGGTCTATTAGGATATTTAGAACCAGTATTACTTGCTTTAGCTTCTTTAGTTTTAGGGGAGAGCATTGGTCAAGAAGAATGGTTCACTTATATTCCGATTTGGTGTGCTGTATTCGTACTCGTTTTAGAAGGGGCAATTCATCTTTATCAACAACAACAAAAGGCCAAAAATTTGCAGCTCAACATCGAGAAATATCAAAAAAGATTAAAAAATGATGAGTTTGATTAGGTCGTTAGAATCTAAAAAGTAAGAAAAAGCAAAAATTTAGCTGATTTAAACAATTAGATAATAAAAAATAATTATAGGTATTTTATGAATTTATGATGAATTTTAGGAAAATCTAGTCACTAACGTCAGCTTTTGATTCATTCTTGTCAATAATTCCATTACAATTACGGGGTTTTAAAAATCACGCCTAGATATAATTAATTAGAGGACGTATCTGTGAGCAAAGACACTATCATCGCCCTGCACGCTGAACACCAAGGCCGTTGGAAAAACCGTGAAGAAATCGCGGAACGTATGATTGCATTAATCGGTCAATTATACCGTGAAAAAAATATTGTCGTATCTGTTTACGGTCGCTCTTTAATTAACCGTTCTGTTATCCAAATTTTGAAAACTCACCGCCGTACACGTGTTGTAGACGTTGAGCTTTCTGTTGTAAATACTTTCCCAATTTTAGAAGCTTTAGCAAAAGTTGAAAACATTGGTTCTGCAGAAGTTGATATCGGTAAACTTGCTGTTGAATATAAAGAAAAAGGCGGTGATGTTGATGCTTTTGTTGCTCAAGCTGTTGAGTCAATTCAAGGAAGCGCAACTTCTGAACAACCTAAAGATGTAGTTCTTTACGGTTTCGGTCGTATTGGCCGTATCTTGGCTCGTTTAATCATTAGCCAATCAGGTTTAGGTCGTGGTTTAAGCCTTAAAGCAATTGTTGTACGTAAGTCTTCTGACGGTGACTTGGCAAAACGTGCTTCTTTACTTCGTCGTGACTCTATTCACGGTACTTTCGCTGGTACAATTTCTGTTGATGAAGAAAACGAAGCAATCATTGCTAACGGTAACTTCATTAAAGTGATTTATGCATCTAGCCCAAGCGAAGTTGACTATACTGAATACGGTATTGAAAACGCACTTTTAATCGACAACACTGGTAAATGGCGTGATGCTGAAGGTCTAAGCCAACACTTGAAATGCCCAGGCGTTGCACGTGTTGTATTGACTGCACCAAGTAAAGGCGAAATGAAAAACGTTGTATTTGGCGTAAACAACTCAGATATCTTAGATGAAGATAAAATCATCTCTGCTGCAAGCTGTACAACCAATGCAATTACTCCAATTCTTAAAGTGTTGGATGACAAATATAAAGTTCTTAACGGTCATGTTGAAACTGTTCACTCATTTACAAATGACCAGAACTTAATCGATAACTACCATAAAGCAGATCGTCGTGGCCGTGCTGCTACTTTGAACATGGTAATTACAGAAACTGGTGCAGCTAAAGCAGTTGCTAAAGCATTACCTGCATTGAAAGGTAAGTTAACTGGTAACTCTGTACGTGTTCCTACACCAAACGTATCTCTTGCAATCTTGAACTTAACACTTGATAAAGAAGTTGATCGTGAAGAAGTGAACGAATACATTCGTCAAATCTCGATTAACTCTAGCCTTCAAGGTCAAATTGGTTATACCAACTCGACTGAAGTTGTATCGAGTGACTTTATCGGTTCTCGTACAGCAGGTGTATACGATGCTCAAGCAACGATTACTTCTGGTAACCGTTTAACTGCTTATGTTTGGTATGATAACGAAGTTGGTTATAGCTGTCAGGTATTACGTATCGCAGAACAAATGTGCGGCGTAAGCTACAAAAAAATTCCAGCAGAATTGAATGCTTAAGATCATTTAACGATCTATAAAAGTTTTTCACAAAAAGACCCAGTTTAGACTGGGTTTTTTTACAACTGTACAAAATATATGCTGACTATTCTTTGTAAATAAATGAGAATACAAATTAAGGAAAAAAAGAAAATAGTAAGGGATAGGAATTGTCGCAGTTTAAACGTTTATTGGTCGTTTTTATATTCATCATTATTGCCAATTTATGTGGTGTTCTGATTGCAATATGGGTATTTAAGCATTTTAATATTTATATTCCATTGAAAAATCAAGCTGTTGCTATTGATTTACAAGAGCCTCTACAAGTTAAAGTTAAAGTACAAGATGCTTTAAATGTGGATGTAAAAGGTCGAGTAAATGCCAGTATTCCAATTGATGAGCAACTGAATATTCCATTAACACAAACATTAACTCCACGTGTTTATTTCGATAATATGGTGCCGATTAGCACCACTATTCCTGTCAAAGAAACATTAAAAGTTGAGCAAAATTTACCAATTGATACCAAGGTTCAGGTGAGAGTTTTGGGACGTGATATTACGTTACCATTGAAAGGTACAATCCCATTAAAACTTGATGTGCCAATTGATATTAAGGTTCCGCTTGAGCAAAAGGTTCATTTAAAATTTGATGCGCCAGTACGCACAGTATTAAAAGAAAATCTACATATTCCTCTAAAAGCGAGATTAGACACGAATATTCCAATTGAAGGTAATTTAAACGTACCTGTCAAAACAGCATTAAATGCTTCGGTTGATGTGAAAAATACTTTACCTGTTAAGATTGCAAATGGTGAGTTAAAAATTCCTCTGTCCACTATGCGATTAAATCGAGTAATAGGTTCAGAAACATCACAGAAAACAGCTGATCAATAGGGTGGATGCCAATGTTTCGTTCACTCAAGAGTATGGTAATCAGTTTCTTCTTAATGATGATTCTTGCGGCTATTATGTTTTGGGTGTATCTCAACATTCAGGCAAATTTAGTCGTTTCTGCTCATAATGCCGATATTAGTTTACCTGATTCGCTAGAAACAAAAATCCAAGTTGGCAATACTTTGCAAGTCCAGTCTATTGGTAAACTTGATACAACATTAGATATAGACCGCCAATTAACTTTACCTTTAAAAGGCAAATATTTAGCAGATTTAAATTTTGCTGTAGAAACACCAATTACGGTAAGTGTGGACTATTCAACAACTCTAAAAATTGATCAGGTTATGCCTTTGGAAACCACTACGGATTTGGTCTATCAAAGTAAATTTTTACCAAAATTTCCACTTAAATTAGATATTCCTATTAAGTTGGATGTGCCTTTTAATCTAAAACGTAGTTATACCGTTCCCGTTAAAATTGTTTTTGATGGTCCTGTTTATTTTGAATTCGATGAGCCTGTAAATTTATCGGTGAAACATCAGTTTAAACCGAGCTTAAACGTGAATGACCCTATGGAAATGGGTAATGTCTCGTCATTTAATGCCATCATGTATAATTCTGTGCCAAAAACAAAAGCAAATCTTGATATGCAAATGACCTTACCTCTGCGTAATGTGCATCCTTGATAATTAAATAAATTGACTAAATTTTATTTTTTATGAAGATCCTATTTGCAAATCTAAAAGCTTCTGCTGGATTAAAGGTAAAACAGCTCGTTATAAATGGAATAGTTCCATTTTCTATTCGAGAATTTTATGAAAATATGGCAGAATAGGCGGTTTTAGAGTTTTTAGAGGATTGGCAGATGCGCTTTGTTGATGAAGCAGTCATTACCGTAGAGGCTGGCGACGGTGGCAATGGCGTAGCCAGTTTTCGCCGTGAAAAATTTGTACCATTTGGTGGCCCAGATGGTGGTGATGGCGGACGTGGTGGAAGTATCTATATTCAAGCTGATGACGATACAAGTACGCTAGTCGATTACCGTTACACACGTAAATTCCGAGCTGAGCGCGGAAAGAACGGTGCAGGTGCTAACTGTACTGGACGTGGTGGTGAAGATGTGGTTTTAAAAGTACCCGTTGGTACAACAATTGTTGATACAGATTCAGGCGATATTATTGGCGATTTGGTTGAAGACGGCCAGAGAATTCTGGTTGCCGGTGGTGGCGAAGGTGGTTTGGGGAATACTCACTTTAAATCATCAACTAACCGAGCGCCGCGTAAATGTACGACTGGTACAAAAGGTGAGTTCCGCGAAATTCGCCTTGAATTAAAAGTATTGGCAGATGTTGGTCTATTGGGTATGCCAAATGCCGGTAAATCTACTTTCATTCGTGCTGTAAGTGCTGCAAAACCAAAAGTGGCGGATTATCCATTTACAACCATGGTTCCAAACTTGGGTGTAGTCGATGCTGACCGCCATCGTTCATTTGTAATGGCCGATATTCCTGGATTGATTGAAGGTGCAGCAGAAGGTGCAGGTTTAGGAATTCGCTTCCTTAAGCATTTGGCACGTACGCGTATTCTTTTACACATTATTGATGTACAACCAATTGATGGTTCAGATCCAGCGCATAATGCAAAGGCAATTATGAATGAGCTGGTTAAGTTTTCACCTACGTTGGCGAAATTACCAGTTGTTTTAGTACTTAATAAACTTGACCAGATTGCTGAAGAAAGTCGTGAAGAGTGGTGCCAGCATATTCTAGATGAATTAGAGTGGACTGGGCCTGTTTTTAAAACCTCAGGCTTATTAAGCGAAGGTACAAAAGAAGTTGTGTATTACTTAATGGATCAAATTGAACAACAACGCGAACGTGAAGTTGAAGATCCTGAATACGCAGCAGAAGTAAGAGCTTTCCGTGAACAACTAGAAGTTGAAACACGTGAACAAACCATTGCGGCAAAAGAAGCATATCGTGCAATGCGTCGAGCACAACGTCTCGAAAGCATGATGGATGATGATGACGATTTTGACGATGATGAAGACGACAATGATGTAGAAGTCATCTACGTTCGTGACTAGAAAACCGAGGGAAACATGATAGAAGTGGTCGATGGGCAACGTCAGCTCAGTGAGTGTAAACGAATCGTTGTTAAAATCGGATCATCTTTACTTACAGCTAATGGGCAAGGTTTAGATCTGGACGCTATTTCGCATTGGGCGAAACAGATTGCAGATCTGCACAATGCCGGACACGAAATTATTTTAGTGTCTTCAGGAGCTGTAGCAGAAGGTATGGTTCGTATGAAGCTTGCGAGTCGACCCACCGATCTACCCAGTCTACAAGCCTGTGCTGCAATTGGGCAGATGGGCTTAATTCATACTTGGTCTAGTGTGCTTGAAAACCATGGTATTCGTACTGCTCAGGTTTTATTGACTCATGATGATTTGGCAGATCGCCGTCGTTATTTGAACTCATGTGATGCTTTGCAAAACTTGATTGATTGGCGTGTGATTCCGGTCATTAATGAAAATGACACGGTGTCTACCGATGAGATCCGTTTTGGTGATAACGATACTTTAGCTGCGATGGTGGCAGGTCAGGTTCACGCAGAATTACTGATCATTTTAACGGATCAGCAAGGTATGTTTGACTCAGATCCGCGTCATAATCCTGAAGCTAAATTACTGTCTACCGTTCGTGCTATGGATGATGATTTATTCGATATGGCCGGTGGTGGGGGTGTACTCGGGCGAGGTGGAATGGTCACTAAAGTTCGTGCTGCACGTTTAGCTGCTAAGTCAGGCTGTCCAACGCTCATCGCGAGTGGTGAAAGTGATAATGTCTTATCACGTGCGATGGCAGGTGAGATGCTAGGTACTTTGTTTACTACAGATAAAGATCGTATGACAGCTCATCAACAGTGGCTTGCTGCTCATTTACAAACAGCAGGGCGTCTTGTGATTGATGATGGTGCCGTTGAAGCGATTAAATTGAAGCATCGCAGTTTGCTCCCTGTTGGGGTGAAAAATGTTGAAGGGCATTTTGATCGTGGTGATGTGGTTGAATGTGTTGATAAACAAGGTAAACGTATTGCAGTAGGTCGAGTGAACTTTAGCTCACGCTCTGCTGAAATTATTAAAGGCTTAGCCTCAGATAAGGTTTATCAAGTATTAGGTGAGGCTCGTTCACTTGAAATGATTCATCGTGATCATATGGCAATTTATTAAGTTTTATTCAAATAAAAAAGCTCGCTTTATGCGAGCTTTTTTTCTGGGGTTAAACGAGGTAAAACACGATCTTCACCAACCATATAGGGATGTGTGGCAAGGCTCAGCATGTCTAGGTCTTCTGAGCTATTACCATACGCATAAATCTGATGGTAAAGTTGTAGCGTATATTGCTGATGTATTCTTAACTTCTTTTGTTCACTACTACAATCCGGAGTGGAATAGTAACCCGTCATCCTACCGTTTTTAATTTGAGTCTCGGTACAAATCAACTCGATATCTAGTAATTTACAAAGTGGAGCAAGATAGACATCAATTGAAGCTGAAACTAATACGACCTGATCACCACGCAATTGATGGTGTTGTAACTGAGTAAAAATTTCAGGTGAAAGTGCAGAGACTAACTCTTGTGCGTATTCTTCACCTAATCTTTGCAATTCAATTGCGGGGGTGTCTTTAAACATGCTACGGAATAACTTGGCACGCATAGCATGGGCCGGATAAAAGTTAAGATAGTAGGCTTGAATCCATGGCAGAATTTTCAAGCCTTGCTTAACAATGTGACGCTTAGATAAAGCATAAAAGATGAACCCTGTAAAACTATCTTTACTACACAAGGTTCCATCAAAATCGAACAGGGCGAGACTTTTTATAGTCTTATTCGTTTCGCTCGTTGCATACATGTTTCATATCGTCCGTTTACGCGGGTTGCATACCAATTGGTATTATAATCACGACTTAATTTAGGCCCAGAAATCACCACTTGAGGCATTATTGCATAGAGCGGCTCTTTACCAGTTTTTGATTTATAAAGTTTAGTCAGCGCAATATAAGTTTGAGTACTTTCAAACTTTTTCTCTTTTTCTAATTTAAGATCATCACGTATCTGTCTTGGTGTAACTAAGATATTATTTTTTGCAAATACTGTAATCAGTTCTTTTTCAGACTGGCTTTGAGCTGCACGCGGATCGCCATCTTTTGTGTAAAGAAGTAGATCACCATCCAGACTAATTTCGGTATCCGTTAGAGCTTTCAGCATACTTTGGAAAGCAGCATTACGGCTAGAATACATGCCTGAGTTATAGTCTGCAAATCGATAAATAGCTTTATCATAATTTGCTGGATAAACCATTAAACGATGTATGCCGTAATATAAACCGCCATATTCAGTATATAAGTCATCACGAAGTGCAGCGGTGTTCATGCTTGAACGTTTATTGGCTTTCGCATAGTTAATATGAACTTGCATAGAACCCAAAGTCGTAATAGGGTTCATTTTCTCGCCAATATCTTGACCAACCAATTTGGCTGCACCTGTTAATGCGCTCACATGATAATGTTTAGCCATGAAATCGAAGATTTCTCGGTAAAGTAAGTCGAGTTCTTTCTCTGTTTTAACCTTACGCATTTGACTCATATAGTTGTTATCAGGAGAGGGCTGAGTTCTTAGCACTTCTTCAAAATAACCGGCAATTGTTCCGCCAATGGTTTTGCCCAGCTTATCTTCAAACTTTTCATTTAAACGCGTACTAACTTCCTCAACCGCCTTTTGACCTAATCCCGGCACTTGAGGGTTGGCAACAAAGTTAGATTCTTGATCAACTACAGCCACAATACTACAGACATTTTTCTTGGTTTTAGGAATATCCAAGTCTTTCATAATGTCATCAATATCTTTAGCCCATGACTCACGGTCATGCACACGCGATGGAATTAGACGTTTAATCTGTTGGCTTTCTAGTTCGGGCTCATCATCGTTTGACCACCAAGCTTTATCACCACAAGCAGCTAAACTCATGCATACGGCGACCATACCGAATGATTTTAATAAAAAACGGGAAGACAACGGTTTGTTCATGGCGAGGAGGGCACCTGCATAAAAAGATGAGCCGATTAAGCGGATGAAGTATACTATGTTGATCATCAATTGTATGAATATATATGTATATTGGTCCCTATCAACTGTCAAATAATTTAATTGTTGCTCCTATGGCCGGAGTCACAGACCGTCCATTTAGAACACTCTGCAAGTATTTTGGCGCAGGTCATGCAGTCAGTGAAATGATGACTGCTGATAAAACTTTGCGGATGAGCAAGAAAAGCCTTTACCGTGCCAACTTTGATGGCGAACTCGCTCCGATCTCTGCTCAAATTGCAGGTTCTGATCCTGAGCAGTTAGCAGAGGCTGCACGCTATCAAGTCGCAAATGGTGCACAAATTGTTGATATCAATATGGGATGTCCTGCCAAGAAAGTATGTAACAAACTTGCTGGTTCAGCATTACTACAAGATGAAGACTTAGTGGCTCGTATTCTTGATGCAGTTGTCGCTGCTGTTGACGTTCCCGTGACTTTAAAAACCCGTTTGGGCTTTTTAAATGGTCAAGAAAATATTTTAAGAGTCGCAAAAAGGGCAGAAGAAGCGGGAATTGCTGCACTAGCCTTACATGGTCGTACCCGTGAAGACATGTATTTAAATACAGCACGTTATGATTTGATTAAACATGTCAAAGAATTAATCAATATTCCACTTATTGCGAACGGTGATATTGATAGTCCTGAAAAGGCAAAATATGTGCTCGACTATACTGGTGCTGATGCAATTATGATTGGTCGTGCTGCTCAAGGTCGACCATGGATTTTCCGTGAAATTGCGCATTATTTAAAAACTGGAGAGCACTTAGCTGCGCCTAATATTGAAGAAGTCAAAGATGTACTTTTAGGACATTTGTCTGAGTTATATCAATTTTATGGTGAATACTCTGGGTGCCGTATTGCCCGTAAACATATTGCTTGGTACACAAAAGGCTTACGTTCAAGTAACGAATTCCGCCAAAATATGTATAAAGTTGAAAGCACTGCTGAACAAGCATTAGTGGTCGAAAACTATTTTAATGAGTTATTGGCTGAAGGTAATTTAATGAGTGATGTGCAAGTTGAGCAGGTTAACTTATTGCAGACTCATTAAATAAAAAGCCAGTAAATGTTTACTGGCTTTTTTAAATTTATTCATCTTCTAACATTTCTACGACTAGTTGGTTAACCAGATCAGCAGCAGCTAATTCACGTATTTGTGAGACATTACTACCCGCCCAAAAAGCACCAAAGCCATAGTCTTTATTTTTGCTTGCAATTGCATTGAGCTGCTTAGCCAAATCATAGGTATATGGATATTCGGGTTGAAGAGGGCGACTAGGTAAATCAATTTGTGTGTGCCAATGGTTGAGCAGGCCGCGGGCAGGACGTCCAGAAAGACTGGCACTGATTTGCGTTACAGTCTCATTAAATAAAGCTTTACGGTATTCAACAGATGCATTTGAAGATGGGCATTGAACGAAGGCAGTTCCGAGTTGAACAGCAGTAGCTCCTAAGCTCAACATATGTCGTGCTTGTGCTCCATTCATAATACCGCCAGCGGCTACCACAGGTCGTTTGCAATGTTGGACAATCAGATGTACTAAATCACTGGTTTTAATTGCTGCATCAAAGGTTTTATTAAAGATTCCACGATGTCCACCAGCTTCAATCCCTTGAGCAATAATAATATCAATACCTGCCGCTTCAATGGCTTGTGCTTCAACTAAATTGGTAGCAGATACCATCGTGATAATTCCAGCATCTTTTAACGCCTGAATTTGATGAGGATGGGGAATACCAAAATGAAAACTGACAGCTTTAGGTTTGGTTTCTAATACGACATTTAGAAAATCATCGTTATCAAGAAAACTTGGATAAATACAGTTTAAGTTTTGAGGAGGCTGTTCTCCGAACTTTTCAAATTGTGGACGTAAATATTCAATCCACTGTGCTGATGTTTGAGGATTAAGTTGTTCGGGCTGATGGCAGAAAAAATTAACCTGAAATGATTTTTCTGTAAGTGTTTGGGTTTTTAAAATCTGTTCTCGAGCACTTTGCGCTGTATTTGCACCTAGACCTAAGGACCCCAGACCACCCTGATTAGAAACTTCTGCGGCAAGTTCAGGCGTAGATACACCTGCCATAGGAGCAAGAAAAATCGGATGTTTAATTTCAAGTTGTTGTAATAGGGTCATTTTATTCACCTCATTTCTTTATCTTCACCATAGCGTGAAAACCGAACCAAGCGCAAATAATATTGGGCATTTAGTTTTTAAATATTTATTTCTTAAATAATTAAAAGTTCTGATTTTTTAAAGTGGAGAAACATGAAATAAAGACCCGATCCAGCTTGAAAAAGCCATCGCTAAAATTCCCCACAAGGTAATACGTAAACTTCCTTTAAGTTTAGACGTACCTGCGAAATGACTGGATAGCGCCCCTAAAAAAGCTAATGAAATAATACCAAATATTAAAACTGTTTTTTCAATCCAAATTTCTGGACTGAGTAAAATAGCCAGCATGGGAAACAACGCCCCAAATGAAAATGAGCCAGCTGAAGCTAATGCGGCTTGGATAGGATTTGCTGCGGTATTTTCGTGAATACCAATTTCATCGCGTGCGTGAGCACCTAAGGCATCATGATTTGTAAGTTGTGTAGCAACTTGTCGAGCTAAATCAGGCTCTAAACCTCTGGCTACATAAATTTGAGTGAGTTCATCCAGTTCACGTTGCGGATGCTTTTTAAGTTCTTGTGCTTCAAACTTTAAGTCCGCTTTTTCAATATCTTCTTGTGATTTTACTGAAATATACTCTCCGGCAGCCATAGAAGTTGCACCAGAAATTAAACCCGCAATGCAGGTAATAAGAAGCGTATGAGCAGTGGCTCCACTTGCAGCCATTCCCATGATTAGACTTGTAACAGAAATGATCCCGTCATTTGCACCTAAAACGGCTGCCCTTAACCAACCTGAGCGGTGAATAAAGTGATGTTCTGAGTGTTGGGAAAAGGACATGACTTTACCTTTTTTAGTTATAAATTTTTATCTTATCCTATAAGATTATTTACAATAATACGATTAAAAAATGTGTCATGATAGGAAAAACAAACAGATAAGTACTTTTTAAAACATAATATAAAAGGAGATAAAATGAACAACTTATGGAAGGCTTCTATAGACTTAAATAGTGCAGTTTATGAGTTTAATTATAATACTTATTGATTAAATTTTAATTCTATTTCTACGCAAACATTCTATCTACTTTCAACTAGAGGTCTCAATGAATAGCAAAACAATAAAATCTCTAACCCGTTCCTTTATCGTTATAGGTTCGATCTGTCCAGCTTTAGGCCTCTTAAGTGTTGAGACTACCTTTGCCCAAGAGATTGTGAATCAAGAATATAAACCGGGTAATCCGATTTATGATAAGTGGGACCAATTTTATAAAATTGAAAAGACTCAACCTGAAAATGCCGAGAAGTTATTATTAGAACTTGGAGAGATGACACCGCAAGATATTAAAGTCTGGAAAAGCTTAACTTATTTACAGATTCAGCTAGGGAAACAAGAAGCTGCTTTGCAAAGTTTGAGAAAAGCAGAGGCATTGGACCCAGCAGATGATAATTTAAAATTACAAGAAGCCTATTTGCTCAATTCTCAAAAAAATAATAAAGAGGCATTAGTGGTTTTTAAGGAGCTTACACAATCAAAAGATGCTGATATTGCCACCAAAGCGACACAGGCTGTAAAAAATCTAAGTGGAGGGGAAGTCAAAACTTATTTCCGAGATGTTTATTTTGCGCCTTCATATGAGTCACGTTATGACGATGTGATTTTCCCACTTAAAGCTCGCTATGGTAAGTACCTCGATAATGGTCGAGCACAGGTTTACGGTTTTTTAAACCTAAACCGCGATACTCAATCTCAAGGTGGTGTACGACCTGAAATTATTGATGAAAATGCAGTAACTCTAGGTGTGGGCGCTAATTATCAACCTTGGACTTCTATACCTGTGCGCATGTATTTAGAAGTGGGGGGAAGCTACGATCTGATTGATCGAAATAGAGATAAGTTTCGTGAAAGTGTTGTCGGTGGGGTGACAGGTTATCAAGAGTGGTATTCTCAAAATAGTTGTAATGAGTCACTTTGCTTTAATGATTACTTCACTGATTTATATGGCAATGCAGCGACTTATTCTAGAGAAGATTATAACGTTATTGGTGATTTGAGATTACGCACGGGTCTGAATGTCTATAAAGGTGAAAACGGAACTGTACAGGCTTATATGAAATTGCATGGTTTAGCTGACAGTAAAGATGAATATTACAATAACTTATTTGAATATGGCCCCGGCATTTCATGGCAGCCTTTTAATTATCAACCTATAAAATTACGTGTAGAACGACTATATGGCAATTACTTTAAAGATGTGCCAGTAAATACGAAAGATCATTACAACAATACTCGAGTAGAACTCGTTTTTTATAAGGATTTTTAAAATGAAGAAAGTTTTTATATCTATTGTATTTGGAACCCGTCCTGAATTAATCAAACTTGCTCCTGTTATTTTATTGGCAAAACAAGATCCTCGCTTTCAAGTTGAGGTAATTTTTACTGGACAACATGATGAATTGGTCAGAGATGCGATAGATTTCTTTGGGGTTGAAATTGACCACCGTCTTAAAATTATGAATGCTGGACAAAGTTTAAACCAGCTATTAATTCATGGTTTGAGTCAAATCGAGAATGTATACGCTGACAGACAAAAAAGAGATGCAATTGTTATTCAGGGGGATACAACAACTGTGTTAGCCGCTGGTTTAGTCGCGTTTTCAATGAAAGTTCCTGTTGCGCACGTTGAAGCTGGTTTGCGTTCTTATGATTTGGATCATCCCTTTCCTGAAGAGGGAAATCGTCAGTTAGTTTCACGTATTACCAAATGGCATTTTGCCCCGACTGAACAATCAAAAAGAAATCTACTTAATGAACAAATTCCGCCAGAACTCATTACTGTTACAGGCAATACAGTCGTTGATGCGGTGTATTTAGGACGTAAGTTAATTTCCGAAAAATCTGATTTGAAGAATCAGCTTGAACCTTATGGAATTCAATTAAAGCAGGATGACAAAGTTGTACTTATTACTGCTCATCGTCGTGAAAACTTTGGTGGTGGAATTCAAAATATTTGCAATGCGGTTGAGCATTTAGCCCAAGATCATCCTGATTTACATTTCATTTGGCCGGTCCATTTAAACCCAGCCGTACATGATGTGGTTCATGATAAGTTTAAAAATCATTCGCAGATCCATCTTGTTAAACCATTAGACTATCCTAGTTTATTGGCAGTCATAGACCGATCTACTTTTATTTTGACGGACTCAGGTGGCTTACAAGAAGAGAGTCCATCATTTAATAAGCCAGTTTTAATCTTACGCGATACTACAGAGCGGCCTGAAGTTGTTGAAGTTGGGGCAGGTGTTTTAGTTGGTACAAACCAACAAAAAATTATTGAAGAAGCTGAAAAGCTACTCACTGATCAACAGCACTATGAGAAAATGGCGCATGTAGAAAACCCATTTGGTGATGGGCAAGCTGCTCAACGTATTCTCGATCAAATTGCTAAATCTTATGAATTGGCATAATGGTGAGTTAAGAATTCTTCTCACTTATGGATTTATTAACACCACCATAAGTGAGTCGGTACCATAAGCTCACAATATTAACGCACCAATGGCTCATGTAATGAGGACCATCAAAAATATAAACAGTTTTGCCTTCGTACGCTTTTAGCTGAGAAATAATTTCCCAAGGATACGCGGCTCTAAATTGCCCATTCTTTTTTACCCTAAAAGCTTCTAACACTATAATTACTCTATCTTCCCCAAGCTTCTGTTCAAGTTGTTCTAAAATATGTTTGGCTTGTTGAGGTGAGCGAACACCCACGCCAACACCATCTTGAAAAAAAACTCCAGTATGGTCAGGTAGCCAGCTTTTAACCCACAAATCATAATGTTCAGGTTCGCTTTCGCCACTATAAATACTTACCCAGACTGGTGAGGGGAGTTTAGATAATACATGACCTAAAGCACTTACTCTTAGCCAAGTTGGATCTGCTTCTACTGGAAAATAATAACCTTTAGGTGCTATTTTTTGTTCTTTTATAATTTGGGTAGATTTTTCACCTAACTCAATGACATTAGCTCGAGCTTTAGGTTCATTATATTCACCTGCTAAGCCCAATATGATGTTTTTTGCCCAAGGTTCTTGTTTAATTTTTTCTAAATTAATAGCTTTTTCCCATTGTGGAAAATTTGACTCTTTCCACCATGATTTAGATTCAACCACAGACCATTGGGGAACAAAGGTATCAACACCTAAATAGTGCCAATTTCCATCTGGTGGAGTTGTATCATTGTCGGGCTGCCAAAAAATGCCTTCAATATGCGGGGCTTGACCTTGATGTTTGAAAAGCCCCGCATATGCGATGACACTACATATAATTAAAATAATAAATGCAGCTATTTTAATTGGTATCTGTTTTCTCATTATTTCGTCTTAACCAGTACCACAAGAAGATAATTATTATCATAATTGCAGAGATAATCACAACTAATAAGAAGAAAGAAGACTGTTGGACTAAAGGAGCTTTTTGATTACCGACGATGAGTTTTTGTAAAACATAGATATTTCCATTTTCCGAAACTAACATTTTGGTCACGTTATTTGGAATTTTATGTTGGATCTTTTCCCAAAGGTGCATAAAAGTTTGTGCACCACCTTCGGAATCAGTAATCACATCAAAACGATTATTGTTATAACTAACAATGAAGCCATTCTGCGCAGCAGGTGCATAAATAATATCCTGATGCATTAATACCTGTTGCTGATAAATATCTTTATTCACACGGACATTTACGGATTGTGGCGCGTTCGGTGAATAACGGACTAGATTGAGAGGCATTGGTGCTTCTGTCAAAAGCATTTTTTTCGCGGTTTGACCTAATACAATAGCAATATTTAACGCGCCCGATTGATCATCAATCGCAATAGTCGGAGTCGTTGCTAAAGTCATTGAAATTGCTGCCACCCCATTTTTGAGTTTATGAGGAAGCTTTACAGTAGATTTGGCTGTGTCAATCCAAAGTGAACCGTGTGCATTAGGTAAACACTGAGAATTGGCAATAACCGAGTTTTCTAGCTTTAGACTAAAATTTGTCGTATTAGAAATAGCTTTTGCAAAAATATTGAACTGACGGTTTACTGGGTCTGAAGCCAGATCCGCCGTTTTCATACTTCCTGCAAGCCCGCCATCAATCCAAGCCGTAATATTGGAACCTTGTAATAAACCACTTTGAATACGAAGCGCAATTTGTCCTTGCAAAATATCAGTTGGTTGCCATACCGCAGGGAAATCAAGGAACAAGTTTTTTTCGGCGTGATTTAATCTGAAATCTTCAATGCCTAAATCAGCGAGTGTATCGATTTTTTTAAATTGAGCCCAAGTTGGATGGGATATCGTATTTGGGAAAAGTGCACTTCCTGTACTCAATTGTTGTACATAAGAAGGATTAATTAACCCATTTATTGCACTCGTTAAGTCTTGTTGCGTGTGATAAGTAATGGAGAGTGTAGGTACACCATCTACAGGTTTCGTAATTTGTACTAATGCTCCGCCTTTTAGTGGTGCTGGTGAGCGAATAACTTCAATAATAAAGTTTGTTTCCGGATTTAAATTAGTTTGACCTGAATCGACCCATTCAATAGGGGTTATTGAAGTCCATGAACTTGCCAACCTAGCGAGCATGGAGGCTTCTGTAATCTCATTACGATTATATTTTAAAATCCCAACAAAAGGAGTTGGACGTCTCGCTTGTGGGTTAAATAAAGCATCTGGCAAGTCTTTTAAACGGTATTCATTACGAATAGGTGTAAAGTCGAGTTGGGAATTGCTTAAATAAGTTAGGTGATCAATATCTTCTGTACAGAATGTTTCTCTGGTTTGATTAAGCGTAGACGGTTTCGCATATTGTTGAATAATAAAATCCAAACGATGAAAGCCACTCTGACTTGCGGGGATATCAAATTTGAATTGACCATCACCGCTCAACGTAGTGTTATAAATCAGTTTATCATCATATTTTACGAGTAAAGTTGTATCACTTTCCGTGGAATAATCACTTGAAAATTGAATGCTTTGCCACTGGGCACCTTTTCCAATATAGAAAAAATGTGGCTCGACTGTATATTTGGTTGAGGTACTAATATCGTCGAGTTTCCATGTGTACGCATGAGCAGACATGGCGAGCATAAGACTGGTGCTGGCAAGGAGCACTTGAGCTGTTTTATAAAGATCAAAAGTCTTTTTCATTTATTTTTTCTCCTTGCTACGTTCCGTTTTGTACCATTGAAGGGAATTACCCTGTATTTTATTTTTAAGCATGTCATATGCGGCTTTAAATACAATAAAAAGAAAGATTTGTGAGTAACTTACATAAGATATAACAGAGTAAAAGTAGAGTTCTGGTTTAACTTTTTCGAGCGAAAGGGTAAACCACATTTGTGCGACATATAGGCAAAATGAAAGCCCCCACAAAGTGGTAAATGGCCCCGGGACTGAAATACCTGCAATATCAAGCAGCCCAAGAGTTAAAGTGATATGACTCCAGAATAAAGCGGGTACAAAAAGTATGTAGCACATAATGTTATTTAGAATTTCAATTCCGATAGGAAAAGGCGTTCTTAACGCTACGGGTAAATATTTACGAGTTACATAAAAATTACCTTGAGTCCAACGGGAGCGCTGTTTAACAAATACACTTAAAGAGGGTGGGTCTTGCTGCCAACCAATTGCATAAGGCACCCATTTAATCCGTTTTTGGCCGATAAAAATCCTAAAACTCATTTCCGTATCATCGACTAATGATTTTTCATCAAAACCACCCAAGGTTTCTAAAGCATCACGCCAAATGACATAGTTTGTGCCCATTAATGTCGATAGTTCAAAACGTTGCCAACGCCCGCCTTGGAAAATCCATTGGAAAAAGATGAATTCGATTGCGATAAATCGGGTCAAAATACTATCTTGCCAGTTGCGCGTTCTTACTTTGCCATTGACGGCCACTAATTTTTTATCGGCAAGGAGGGTTTGAGCGAGCAGGCGAACACAATCGGGTTCTGGTGTACTGTCCGCATCATAGACAACAATCAATTCGCCTTTGGCATGGGGAAGGCCATTATTCAGCGTTCTAGATTTACCTTTGCCCCCCATTCCTTTAGGAACATTGACAATTTTTATGCAAGGATAAATCTGTGCCAAATTTTCGGCAATTTCTAAGGTGTTATCTTTAGATCCATCATTAATCAGTAGAACTTCATATGCTTCGGCTGGGTAATCTTGTTGAGCAATTGCATGCAAAGTATCTTCAATCACAACGCCTTCATTGTAAGCAGGGATCAAGACACTCAGAACGGGCCACCTCTCTGGTATAGGAAGGTTTTGTAATTCTTTTTCCGCTGTTTTTGAATATTTCCAAGCTTGATAACTTAACCACGCCCAAAATGCTTGTGGAATCCAAATCCCTAAAAAACCAAATAAAAAGAGAATATCAATTGGAGCCATTTGTTCGTACCCTCCTGATAATAGAAGAGATGAGCAACAATAGTAAAATTAGCCCGACTACCAGTGAAAACCAAGATATATAACTACCAAATGTACCGAGAAGGTTTGGATAACTACTTGTTAAAATAAGGTCAAGCGGAACTACAACAGTGCTTAGCCCAATGAAAATATAGCCAAGAAGGCTTGTTTTTACTTCTTCGGGTGTACTTACATAATTGATATTATTAAATTTCCAAGAGATACCGAGTTGAGGGTATCGAATATTTGTTGTTGGCAAATCAGCAGGAGGATTAATAATAATTTCATAACCAGACATATGGTTATTAAAACTTTTAGCTGAGTAGAATAAATGTTGGCCTTGCAAGATTTCTCGTGAAGGTAGGGGAAGCTGTGCCGGATTAAATTGAATAATATAGCTACCCGCAGGTTGTGAAATTAAATTTTCATCCCAACCTGTTGAAACAAAAGCAGCCATGGGCCGTAAACCAATAGCAGTGGAAAATGTGGCTTTGGCCGCAAAATATTGAGGTTGCTCTGATTTATAGAGTGCAATCGGAATCGCACCTTGGCTTACTGCTTCTTTGAGCAAGAAATAATGAGGAAATCCGAATACTTCATCCGGTAATATAATGCCAGGCTTAATTCCTTTGTGAATCAGCTGTTGAAAACTATCTGAACTGATTTGGTCAATTGTAAAAACAGGCCACCATGTATCTTGAAATGGGAAAAACATAGAAAGATCATCTGTACTCTGAACTTCTTTTTTATTTTGTTCTGCTTTAATTTCACAATGATAATATTGGCGGTAGAACTGTTGTAAAGTAGCGTCTGGATATTGGCTAGAAGCTATAATAATTCCACAAATATTAAGAAGATTGGACATTAGTTCATCTCCTCAGGCGGAATAGGAATAACTTTATATTCCACCTCAAGACGTAGTGTCATAATTTCTCTTAATTTTTTAATAAAATCAGGTTCTTCATCCGTTTTTTGGTTGCGAATTACAATACTGTATATTTTTTCAAGATCATCATCGGCAAATTGGAAAATAATTTCTTGCGGCTGATGTTGGCTCAAAATTTTGATCATTTCATTTTGAGTGGTTTTCCATACATCATCACCTAACATTTCTTTAATTAAGCTTCGGTTGAGAATTTTGATTTCAAAGACTTCATAGTCTTGTATTTGATGATGATCGAGAAGTTTAAAGAAACTACGTTGAAAGTACTTGAGTGCACTCAGCGGGAAAATATCACGTCGGTAATTACGGTCATAGCTTTGAATGTCACGGTACTTTTGGACATTAATTTCAATATTATGGCGTATAGCGCTAAGAAAAAGAGGAATGAGAGGGATAATAAAAAGTAAAAGAAGCTGCCTTTCAATATGGGTTTGTGCACTTAAATCAAGCAAGAAATATACAGCAACCCCTACGAAAGCGATTAGCCCAACGATTAAAGATGCACCAACTTGTAAAAAAGCTCCAGAAATTAAAAGAATAAGGATGAAAATCCAGCTTCCTCTAAAACTTACAGGCAACCACTCATACGCTACTATGCCCATAAATAGATGAGCTGCGATAATCCATAAGACGAGTGTTCTTCCAGGGTTCTTTTGTTGTTGTTGCATGTGAGCTATGGTTACCTTCTGGTAATGATAGTTTTTATACTTTTATTACTAAATGTGAGGTATTACGAAGTTATTGTTGTTTATGACCTTTTTAAGTATCTATTATGTTTATTTTTAGATCAAAGTCACCATTTAGTCAAATACTGTTATTATTTTTTAATTAAAAATAAACAGATAAGACCTAACTCTTATTTAAATACTCTTGAAAGTTTCAATTGCTTTAAGACGGGTTTCCTTTAAATCAACTATTGGTTTTGGATAATTTAACTGAGTATTCGTTTTGGTTGAGTAGGGCTCATGAATGGCTTTATTGTCTAGATGAGCTAATTCTTCAACCCATTGACGAATATAATCCCCATTTGGATCAAATTTCTTTGATTGAGCAATAGGATTAAAAATTCTAAAGTAAGGTACAGCATCGGTTCCTGTAGAAGCGCACCATTGCCAACCACCATTGTTTGCTGCTAAATCACCATCGATTAAATGCTCCATAAACCATTGTTCACCAATACGCCAATCTATCAGTAAGTTTTTACATAAAAACATGGCAGTAATCATGCGAACACGATTATGCATCCATCCTGTTTTGAGAAGTTGGCGCATTCCAGCATCAATAATCGGTATACCCGTCTGGCCAGTTTGCCATGCGGTGAGGTGCTCGGGATTATAATTCCATTTGATTTTCTGAGTATCCTTTTTAAATGGAATGTGTTTAGAAACATGGGGGAAATCAAATAAAATATGTTGATAAAATTCTCGCCAAAGCAGTTCATCTAGCCAAGTCTGCTGGCCTACATTCGTCAAATGAAAGTTGCCATGTTCAGTTCTAAAAAGGGCCTGTAAACACTGACGAATAGACAAAATTCCAAGGTTTAAATAGGGAGAAAGTTGACTAGTTCCTTTTACATGGGGAAAGTCACGCTCTAATTTATAGTCAGATAAATGATCTTTAATAAATACGTCGAGCTGCTCTAGAGCAAATCTCTCTCCAACTGGCCATAGGTCTTCTTGTTCTTTAGAAACAGATGAGTCAAAAAAAGCTTCGATATCTTCTAGAGTTAAGCTGTTTATTTTTGAAAAAGAAGTGGGGTAGTCATTTTGTTTTTCAGGAATCGGATAGCATTGAGGTAAACCGCTAATATCCAATTTTGAATAACAGGCTTTTTTGAATGCACCGAAAACCTGATAGGGCTGTTGTGACTGATTGCGAATAGAACGTAAAGGAAAAATTGTACGGTCATGGAATAAAAATAGTTCTTTACCTTGCTGATTTAAAACTTCCTGTACAGTTTTATCTCTTTTTAATTCATTAAAGCCGATCTCTATATTTGAATAGACGTTTTCAATATTGAGCTGATTTGTCAGTTTACCTATTAAGTCAGCAATACCTTTCCAGTAAGGAGTGACTTGGATAATAAGTGGAATATTAAGCTGTTCTAATTCTTTTTTGAGCTGTTGAAGCTGACGTAAATAGAAATTAATTTTTATAGGTGCGTCGTGGTGCGTTTGCCATTGTTCAGGCGATAAAATAATTAATCCAATACAAGGTCCTTGTTGAGAAGCATGCCATAAAGCAGCATGGTCTCGAACTCTTAAATCCTGACGAAACCAAACCAGCTGATTTACGTTTGACATGAAAAATGACCTTTATAAATTTAAGTGAGCGAGAGAATTATTAAAATAGTATATAAAAATAAAAACATAAAAAAAGCAAAGCCGAAGCTTTGCTCTTATCATCTTTAAAGATGAATTAGTGGTGATGACCACCAGCACCGTGTACGTGACCGTGATCTAATTCTTCTTGAGAAGCATCACGGATTTCTACGATTTCAACTTCAAAAGTTAAATCTTGACCAGCAAGTGGGAAGTTAGCATCAACAACAACGTTGTCGCCTTCAACCGCTTTAACAGTAACGATCTGAACGCCGTCATCTGTTTGAGCTTGGAATTGCATACCAGGTTGGATGTTCTCAACACCTTGGAACATTTGAGCTGGAACTTCTTGCACTAGGTCTGGGTTGTATTCGCCATAACCTTCAGCAGCAGGTACGTTAACAGTAAATTTTTCACCAACAGTTTTACCTGTTAATGCATTTTCTAAACCAGGAATGATATTGCCTGCACCGTGCAAATAGGCAAGTGGTTCACCTTGAGATTGATCAAGTGTTTCACCCTCAGCGTTTGTTAATTTGTAGTGGAATGAAACCACGTGGTTATTTGCAATAGCAGTCATGTTTTTGATCCATTCAATCAATTGAAGCGTACATCATAAAGTGAAAAATAAATTTTGTAGACTACAAAATCTTAATCTTTGGCACTTTTTCTGATGCGTTTTTATATAAATAGGGACGAACTTAAAAAATTCAACTTAATACAGCTTAATTTTTGGACGTACACGTCTTGTAAGTAAATCTTTCATTGTGAGTATTCCAGCCTGAGTGTATCCGTGAATCGTTGCTTGATGTAAACGATATAAAGAGACATACATGGTTTTTGCAATGTAGCCTTGCACACTGACATCACCAAGTAATTCTCCAACGGCCTTATGACGACTTAAAGACACGAGAGAACCTTTGTCGTTAAATGTAAACATCGGCTGTGATCGGCCATTTAATCGAGCAGCCATAGCATCGACTAAGAAACTCGCTTGTTGACTTGCAACTTGAGCACGTGGGCCAAGTGGAGGTTGTCTTGCATCCAGTTGGCAATGAGCACAGTCACCAAACGCAAATACATTTGGATCGGAGTAGGTTTGCAACGTTGCATAGACCATCAGACGGTTAATATTATCACGTTTAAAATCGGTAAAACTTTCTAGAACCTTAGGTGCTTTTACGCCTGCCGCCCAAACAGTAATATCACTTTTTAATTGATTACCATTGCTAAAGTAGATGCAATGCTTATCAATTTTTTCAACGCGGTGTTGAGTTAAAATTTCAACGCCCATTTTTTTGAGCTGCTCAGCACTGTGGTCGGCAGTTTTATCACTTAGAGCAGGTAAAATACGTTCAGAAGCTTCAATCAGTGTAATTTTGACTTGGTTGGGATGAATTTTCTTTAGACCATATTTATAAAAGTTTTTAGTTGTTTCAATTAACTCAGCTGCAAGCTCTACACCTGTCGCTCCAGCTCCCACAATTCCAATATTTAAAGTTCGCTGATTAGGTTGATTTTGAGCCTCAATATAAAGATGTAATAAATCTTGCTGGAAAACATCGGCTTGTTTTCTGCTGTCGAGGAAATGGCAGTTTTCACGCACACCTGTTGTATTAAAGTCATTGGATACTGAACCAAGCGCTAAAATAAGCGTATCATAACTTAATTCTTGCGGATGATTTTGTTGTTCCTTAGACAGCTGAGGAGGAATTAACTCAATTAATTTTTTGTCTTTATTAACGCCAACTAATGTTCCGAGCACAAATTCATAATGATGTTTTTCTGAGTGTGCAAAATAGTTTGTTTGTTCTTCGTGCGGATTTAAAGAACCAGCAGCAATTTCGTGAAGTAAAGGTTTCCAAATATGGGTGAGGTTTTGGTCAACCAATGTAATCTTTGCTTTACGGTTTTTCCCAAAAGTTTCACCGAGTTGTGTGGCCAGTTCTAAGCCACCAGCTCCACCACCAACAATTACAATATGATGTAAATTTTGGGTCATTTTTTTCACCTAATTATTTTTCTATAAAAAAAGATGGCTAAATTATGCCATCTTTTATTTATAAAATTTATTGTGCGTCTGTGCACAATTTGATGTTTTTAGTGCGAATCTACAGGGTAGAGTTTTGCCGCGCTATGTTCACTTGATGAAAAAATAGAGAAGAGGCTAGAAAACCACATTGCGATTTTTTGGAAAATATTGGCTTCTTCAATATGTACGTTATCTTCAATTTGAAGACTACGGATCAGTTGATTATTTTGATAAATCGATACTGTTGCCAAGCTCATGACTTTCATTAACGGCGCAGTTAATTGTTTTTCATTCAGCTCAATGTTTACACGGGTTTGAGTCGTTTCGAGTGGAGCAATAATTTTTGGTTGCATGTTGCTGTCGAGGACTTGGACACGTTGAGTCACATTGTCAAAAGTATTTAAATCAATTGGTGTCGGGTCTGCATATAAAGACGTCGTTACAATGGTCGGTTGCTTTGTTTCTACCTTAAACATTTTTAAAGTCGATTTTACAACAGGCAGTTCAGCAATTAATTTTTGTTCAGGAATAATCACTTCATCACGTGTATAGGCATACGCAAGATTCATTAATTTATCTGCAATCTCAGCACGTTTTACTGCACTTGGCGTACCTAAAACGATTACTAATAAACGTCTTTGATTTAGGTTAGATGAGAATGAAGGACGTGAAGCCGTTAAAGCCAAGTTGTAACCTGCTGCCTTGGTATATCCCGTTTTTAAGCCATCTACAGATAGATCATATTTCAAAGCAAGATTAGTCGCGTGGTGGAAACGTTGGTTATAGCTAAAGCTTGGCATTTTTGAATAGTGTAAATATTCAGGGGTCTGCTTAATGACAGCCTGACTTAATAAGCTAAGGTCGTGTGCTGTAGTGAAATGATCAGGCATCGTAATTCCGGCAGGATTACTAAAGTGAGTATCTTTCATACCTAATGCCTGAGCTTCCTGATTCATACGTTGTACAAAGTGAGGAACATCACCAGAAATTTTTTCAGCTAAAGTCACGGCTGCATCATTCGCAGACATCACGATTAAACCTGCCAATAACTGATCAACCGAAATTTGTTCACCAGCTTTAAGATACATTTGTGATTCATCCCACTGCACAACACTAACCACTGGAGTCGCAGTAATGATTTCTTCTTTTTTCAATTTGCCAGCTTTAATCTCTTTTAAGGCAATATAGGCAACCATCATTTTGGTTAAAGATGCTGGTGCACGTTGCACATGGCTATTATGCTCAGCAATAATTTGACCCGATTGAGTATCTACAATAGTCCATGCAGCAGCTTCAACACTTTCAGGTGCAATATTGAGTAATGCAGCATGGGTTAGGGTAGTACAGAAAATACTAAAGAGGGTAAAAAGAGATAGAAAAAATTTCACGGATGACCTTAACTTTCACTGGCAAATACGGGACACAGATGCACAGCATGCTATGCCTTTTTTTCATGGAAGGCTAGTGGGAATTGTTGCCAAAAAATACATCTACGCAAGACGATACAAAAAAGTGATAATCTAATGTGAAGCCGTTCTTATTTTAAATTGAAGAATTTATGTTGCATTATCAAATTGAGTTCGATGATTACAAACAACACCTTGTTCACGTGACAATTCGTTTTTTAGCCAACCCGAATCAGGAACTTTGGTTACCAACGTGGATTCCGGGTAGTTATCTAATTCGAGAATTCTCAAAACATATTGAATCCGTTAAAGCTTATGATGAAGCTGGTCGTCTGCTAGACATTAAAAAAACGAGCAAGAATCGCTGGCGTTTATTTAATACAGACCACGAATTAATGACGATTGAATATGATGTGTATGCATATGATTTGTCGGTACGTGGTGCGTATGTCGATCAGACTCGTCTATATATCAATCCAGCATGTGTATGTTTGGCTTTAGAAGGGCAAGAGCAATCTGCATGTGAAGTGGAAGTTTTCTTGCCGGATGAATTAAAGCATTTTCAGTTAGCAACAGGCTTAGCTTCAAAAAGTTTAGTTAAAGGTCGATTTACTTTAAAAGCAGATCATTATGATCAACTGATCGATAGCCCATTTGAATTAGCTGACCAAACACGCTTTAGTTTTGAAACCCATGGCATTGAACATGAGTTCGTAATTTCTGGTTCGCATAATACGAATATTGATCGTCTAAAGGCAGATATTGAAAAGATTTGTGCAGCTGAAATAAATATGTTCGGTTCAGCACCATTTAAAAACTATACCTTCATGACCATGGCAACAGGGAATAGTTATGGTGGGTTAGAACATTGTAATAGTACAAGTTTGATCACACCACGTGACGATTTGCCAAAGTCGAATGAACCAACTGAACCTTCTAAAGACTATCAACGTTTTTTAGGCTTATGTAGTCATGAATATTTTCATTCATGGTTAGTCAAGTTCATCCGTCCAGAAAACTTTGCAAACTATAATTTGCATCAAGAAGGCTACACGTCTTTATTGTGGATATTTGAGGGTTTTACTTCATATTACGATGACTTGATTTTATTACGTAGCGGCGTGATTTCTCAAAAGTCTTATCTTGATTTACTCAAAGCACAAATTGATCGCTATTTACAAAACCCAGGCCGTTTTGTTCAAACAGTGGCCGAATCAAGTTTTGATGCTTGGATTAAATTTTATCGTCAAGATGAAAACTCAAATAACGCAGGTACGAGTTACTACAATAAAGGTTCATTGGTAGCATTATGCCTAGATTTAGGTTTACGCCTACGTGGTTCTAGTCTTGATGCTTTAATGCGTCGGTTATATGAAAATACTCAAAATGGTATGCAAGTAAATGAAAGAACCATTTTTGATTTATGTAAGGAACTGACGGGTGATAGCTGGATTGAACAAATTAATCATTTGATTAATACCACTGATGAGTTACCACTTGATCAATTGTTCCCTGAGTTTGGCTTAAGTTATAGAGTTAAAACGGACAAATCTTTGCCACTAGGTTTAAAACTTGTTGATAAGCCAGAAGGTGTACTCGTACAAAGTGCTCGTCGTGATGGCGCAGCAGCGAAAGCAGGTATTTCTGCTCATGATGTAATTATTGCAATTGATGGGTTAAAAGCGACCACTAAACTTGTTGAGAAGTATGCAAAGCAGGGTGGTACTTACACTATCTTTGCTTTCCGCCGCGATGAGTTACTAACTTTTGACGTTGAGTGTGCTACATCTGATTTAACTGAAGTTGAACTGGTGATTGAAGATCAGGCGAAAACCGATAAATGGTTAAAGGCTTAAATAGCAGTTAAATCGTTTATAAAAACCGATGTTTTGTACATCGGTTTTTCTTTTGAATGGCATAAAAAAATAGTCAAGCGCGTTATCTTTGAGTTTGTTTTGAATGAAAAGTATAATAATTGTCAGAACTCTGAAAGATATCTCATGTAATTTAAGAGTGTTCTATACCTAGAAGGTTGGTAAAGCTATATGTATGACCTTAAGTTAGGTATAAGAATATTATTAATAGATTTAAATTATGTATTATTTCACTACGAAATGTCGTTATCACTGGATATTTCGTTGACTGGAAGGCAATGAGAGCCGATACTCTCAGGGTTTTATTTAAGCATATCGGTTCGTAGGCACTGGGCCACAAGCTCGGTCCTCAACACTCAATCAAACGGAAGGGGCTATATATGGCTGGTGAAAAGTCAACTATTATTTACACACTGACTGATGAGGCGCCATTATTGGCGACCTATTCGCTACTGCCGATCATTGAGACCTTTACCAAGCCAGCTGGCATCGAGATTATTAAAAGTGACATCTCTGTAGCTGCACGCGTGCTCGCAGAATTCGCTGATTACCTAAGTGAAGAGCAAAAGGTATCTGACAACCTTGCAGAGCTAGGTCGTCTTACACAAGATCCAGATACAAACATTATCAAACTCCCGAACATTAGTGCGTCTGTTGCGCAATTAACTGCATGTATTAAAGAGCTTCAATCAAAAGGTTACGCAATTCCTGATTATCCGGAAAATCCGACGACTGAAGAAGAAAAATCAATCAAAGCTCGTTATGGTAAGTGCCTTGGTTCAGCAGTAAACCCTGTCCTTCGTGAAGGTAACTCTGACCGCCGTGCTCCTGCAGCAGTTAAAAACTATGCGAAAAAACACCCTCATTCAATGAGCGAGTGGAAACAGTGGTCACAAACTCACGTTTCACATATGGAAGAAGGTGACTTCTACCATGGTGAAAAATCAATGACACTTGATCGCGCACGTAATGTGAAAATGGAACTTATCACTAACAGTGGTAAGAGCATTGTTCTTAAGCCAAAAGTTGCGCTTCAAGAAGGTGAAATCATTGATTCAATGTTCATGAGCAAGAAAGCACTTTGTGATTTCTATGAAAAAGAACTTGATGATTGTAAAGAAGCGGGAATTTTATTCTCTTTACACGTAAAAGCGACAATGATGAAAGTTTCACACCCGATCGTTTTCGGTCACTGTGTGAAAATCTATTACAAAGAAGCTTTCGAGAAACACGGTAAGTTATTTGATGAGTTAGGCATTAACGTAAATAACGGTATGGCTGGGTTATACGAGAAAATCGAAACTCTTCCTACTTCATTACGTGAAGAAATCATTGAAGACTTACATGCTTGTCAAGAACACCGTCCTGCACTTGCAATGGTTGATTCGGCAAAAGGCATCACTAACTTCCATTCACCAAACGACATCATCGTTGATGCTTCTATGCCAGCAATGATCCGTGCCGGTGGTAAAATGTGGGGTGCTGATGGTAAGCAATATGATGCTAAAGCTGTTATGCCAGAATCAACATTTGCCCGTATTTACCAAGAAATGATCAACTTCTGTAAATGGCATGGTAACTTCGATCCGAAGACTATGGGTACAGTACCAAACGTTGGTTTGATGGCTCAAAAAGCTGAAGAATACGGTTCTCACGACAAGACTTTTGAGATTTCAGAAGCAGGTATTGCAAACATTACCGATCTTGACACTGGTGAAGTGTTATTGACTCAAAATGTGGAAGAAGGCGATATCTGGCGTATGTGTCAGGTTAAAGATGCTCCGATTCGTGACTGGGTTAAACTTGCAGTAACTCGTGCACGTAATTCAGGCATGCCTGCAATCTTCTGGCTTGACCCGTACCGTCCACACGAAAACGAGTTGATCAAGAAAGTACAAAAGTACTTAAAAGATCATGATACAACTGGTCTTGATATCCAAATCATGTCTCAAGTACGTGCAATGCGTTACACACTTGAGCGTGTAGTACGTGGCTTAGACACGATTTCTGTGACTGGTAACATCTTACGTGACTACTTAACTGACTTGTTCCCAATTATGGAACTTGGTACTTCTGCAAAAATGTTGTCTATCGTTCCGCTAATGGCGGGTGGTGGTATGTACGAAACTGGTGCAGGTGGTTCAGCGCCAAAACACGTACAACAACTTGTTGAAGAAAACCACTTACGTTGGGATTCTCTTGGTGAGTTTCTTGCGCTTGCAGTATCTTTAGAAGAAATGGGTATTAAAGAAAATAATGCTCGTGCCAAGTTACTTGCGAAGACTCTTGATGAAGCGACTGGTAAATTGCTTGACAATGACAAGTCTCCATCACGTCGTACTGGTGAAATTGACAACCGTGGCAGCCACTTCTACTTGTCACTTTACTGGGCTGAAGCGCTTGCTGCTCAGAACGAAGATGCTGAGTTGAAAGCTAAATTTGCTCCTCTTGCTAAAGCTTTAGCTGAAAATGAAGAGAAGATCGTTGCTGAACTTGCGCAAGTACAAGGTAAACCAGCGGACATCGGTGGTTACTACGCAATTGATCCGACTAAAGTAAATGCTGTAATGCGTCCAAGTGCTACATTCAATGCAGCTCTTGCAACAGTTGAGGCTTAATTACTAACTCGTTAGTAAATAGCTTAAGAGCCGGTGCATATGCACCGGTTTTTTATTGCCTAAAAATAAAAGACATTAAAAAAGCCCACTGATGTGAGCTTTAAAACTTAAATGTGTTTATCGACCATTATTACGTCCACGACCACGTGGTGCTTTGGTATTTGGACGAGTTGTACCATTGGTCTTACGACGTGGTTTCTCGCTTTCATCCATTTGCCAAATACGTTTTGTACCAGACTTTTTCGCAGAACCATCTTTATTTTTGCGAACCATTGGCTTGCCGCCTGTACCACCTGGTTTTTTCACATATGAACGTGAACGATAAGGCTGTTCAGCTGGCACATCTTTAAAGTCAGGGTAGAGTAATGGTTCAATTTCTTTAACATCACCTGGTTTTAAGCCAAGTTGAACTAAGTCGATTGAGCCAATTTTAGTGCGAATTAAACGTAAAGTTGGAAAACCTACCGCAGAAGTCATACGACGAACTTGACGGTTACGGCCTTCGCAAATTGAAATCTCGATCCAGGATGTTGGAATATTTGCACGGTAACGTACTGGCGGATTACGTTCCCATAACCATTCAGGTTCACTAACTTTAATGGCGGTAGCAGGAAGCGTCATACCATCGTTCAGTTCTACACCTTTACGAAGTTGTTCAAGCGCTTCTTCGGTTACATCGCCATCAACTTGAACTAAATACGTTTTGTATTTTTTATTTGCAGGGTTGGTAATGAACTGATTCAGACCACCATGATCGGTTAAAAAAACTAAACCCTCAGAGTCCATATCAAGACGGCCTGCTAAGCGTAAAGTCGGGTCATCAACAAAGTCAGAGACGGTCATATGTGCTTCGTCTTTACGAAACTGGGAGAGAACGTCATATGGCTTGTTGAGAATCACAATTTTCATAAAAAATGGCTTCTTCTTTCAAATAACTAGAGTAAACATTGAGCTATATTTAAGTGTGAAATTTGCTTATTTCCCACATAAATCTCAAAAAGAATTAAATTCGATTAAGCTATTATGCGTTAATAAAAGTTGAAAGTATTGTTTATCGATAATTATTTTTAGTTAATTAAGTATTATAAAAGGGAGAATCTACACAATGGGTTATCAGAAGATCGTGGTTCCTGCCGACGGTGACAAAATCAAAGTAAATGCAGACCTATCACTGAGCGTACCAAATCATCCAATTATTCCCTTCATTGAAGGTGACGGTATTGGTGTGGATATTACACCAACAATGAAAGCAGTCGTAGATGCTGCGATTTTAAAAGCTTATGGTGGCAAACGCTCAATCGAATGGATGGAAGTGTATTGCGGCGAAAAAGCCAATAAAATTTATGGCAACTATATGCCTGAAGAAACTTTCGAAGCACTTCGCGAGTTTGTTGTATCCATCAAAGGTCCTTTAACCACACCAGTAGGTGGAGGCATTCGTTCACTCAACGTCGCTTTGCGCCAAGAATTAGATCTATATGTTTGCGTACGTCCAGTGCGTTGGTTTGAAGGCGTTCCATCACCCGTTCAACACCCCGAATTAACCGATATGGTGATTTTTCGTGAAAACTCGGAAGATATTTATGCTGGTATTGAATGGAAAGCTGATTCAGAAGAAGCTAAAAAAGTAATTAAGTTCCTTCAAGAAGAAATGGGTGTTACGAAAATTCGTTTCCCTGAAGGATGTGGTATTGGAATTAAACCAGTTTCAAAAGAAGGAACACAGCGTTTAGTCCGTAAAGCCATTCAGTTCGCAATTGAAAATGACAAACCTTCTGTGACGCTCGTTCACAAGGGTAATATTATGAAATACACCGAAGGCGCATTTAAAGAGTGGGGCTATGAATTGGCTCTAGATCGTTTCGGTGGAGAGCTGATTGATAGTGGTCCATGGGTTAAAATTAAAAACCCTAGAACTGGTAAAGACATCATTATTAAAGATGTCATTGCAGATGCGTTTTTACAACAGATCCTGATGCGTCCAGCCGATTACTCTGTGATTGCTACTCTAAATTTAAATGGGGACTATATTTCTGATGCTTTAGCAGCAGAAGTAGGCGGCATTGGTATTGCACCAGGTGCAAATATTGGTGGTGCAATAGCGGTTTATGAAGCGACCCATGGGACTGCGCCTAAATATGCAGGTCAGGATAAAGTAAACCCCGGTTCTATTATTCTTTCTGCCGAAATGATGCTACGCGATATGGGGTGGATAGAGGCTGCTGACCTGATCATTAAAGGGATTTCTGGAGCGATTGCTGCCAAAACTGTAACTTACGATTTTGAGCGCCTAATGCCAGGTGCAACCTTGTTACGTTGTTCTGAGTTTGGTGATGCGATTATCAAACACATGGAAGATTAAATAAATCTTATATAGGAAAGCCCTCAGTTGAGGGCTTTTTTTATTGCATAAATTCGGGATGTTTCGGAGTTTTAATAAAACCAGTTTTCTTTTGATAACTCTGGTCTAGGGCTTGAATAAAAAGAACGAAAGCAACTAGAAATAATGGAAAGAGCAGAGTTTTCACGATTTGGTTTCTCCGAGAGTTGAGGTGAAAGAGGGGCGTAGAGGAAGCAAAAGGCAAATCGCAAAAAAGAGAACGATTCCACCTAAAAGAAAAAGATGTGCATAAGACCAATGCAAATGATGCAAAGTACTAATGACAACACCTCCTAAAAGCTGAGTGCTAGCAAACCCAATAGTGGCAAGGCTCCAAAGCTTTTGATAACGTTGCTCATAAATCTGTAACAGACTATAAGAACTAATAAATACGGTTGCGGGAGTGAGTAAACCTGTCAGAAGCGAAGATAAGGCCAGTAAAGAAGTCATTTGTGAAAAGAAAGGTAAAACAACAGCTAGGCAGTAAATGGCATATAACCACTTAATAGTCTGTAGATATCCCATTATCCGGCTTAAGCCATAAGCAACAAGTGCACCAATACAGCTTCCCATTCCATAGAGAACCCAAAATAGATTTCTTTGCTGTAGGGGAAAATGCAGAGTTCCAGATAAATAATCTATCCAAAACAAAGAATGTGGAATATAGGCAAAGGCACTACACATATAGGCAATAATAATAATCAGACCCAAACGTGATTTTTTTGAGGCTTGTAGAGAGGTCGATTGCGATTTAATAATCTGGGCAGTATTACGAATTAATAATCGATAAAGAGTTAAGCTTCCTAATAGAGAAAGACCCGCAAAAATATCCCAAACATAATGTACGGGCATATTTTTAAGTAGGGGAATAATAATAGTGGCGGATAAAACGCCGACACCAATCCCGCTAAATCCTAAAAAATTAACTTTTAATCTTTGTGTGGCTGGAATGCATTTCATTGCAAAGCTAGGCGCCAAAATCATAAGTAAACCACCGGCAATACCTGAAATCGTACGCCAGACAATGAACCACATCAGAGGCATATCCATGAATGAACAGCACAGTAGGCTAAGGCTACCAGCTATAGCCGAAAGTACGATGAGGGAGGGGATGTACTTTTCTTTAATACTGGGCAGCGCCAATAAGGCACCCATGAGATATCCCAATAAATTTGCACTGCCTAAGTAACTGGCAAAATCGTGATTCCAGTGATACTGCTCGATCATGATGGGCATGAGCGCAGTATAGGAAAATCTAAAAACACCAATTCCCAAACAAGTTGCCAAAAAGACAATTAAGCTCATTCGATAAAACGTAGACATGAGAAGACGCTCAATTTTTTTATTATTAAAAACGAGTTTATAAATCATTAAAAATGATTTAATATGATGGTAATTATCTTATTTTGAGATAGTGATATGTTACTTAAGTCTCTAGAGTTTTTTTTAGCTGTTGCAGAGAGTGGAAGTTTTTCATTGGCTGCACAAAAAATGTATACAGTTCAATCGAATATCACCAGCCATATAAAAAAACTTGAAGAAGAATTGGGGGTTATTTTATTCAATCGTAATAACCCAGTGACCTTAACCAATGCCGGACAACAGCTACATAGTTATGCTGTTCAAATGATTGTGCTACATAATAAAGCTAAAAAAATCTTTCAAGAGGGTGATATTGATCCGAATGAAACCATTCGTTTGGGCAGTATGGAAACGACAGCAGCAATACGTCTTCCTCAATTACTCAATCAATGTATGCAGCAATATCCAAATTTACCGATTGAGTTACAAACCCACCCAACCCGATATTTGTTGAGTGCGGTGCAGCAAGGAGAGGTGGATTGTGCTTTCGTTGCTTCTAAATATGTGATTCCAGAGTTATATAGTTTTCCTGTCTGGCACGAAGAGCTGGTTCTGGTTTGTCCAAAGCAACAAGTGAGCTTTCCAGACAAGGCCACCCTTGCAAAGACTCGATTTATAGCATTTCGGCAGGGTTGCTCATATCGACATGCCATAGAGCTTTTCTTGAATGATTTTAGCGTTCCGCCTTCACAAATCATGGAAATGGGAAGCCTTGACGGAATCGTGAGTTGTGTGGAATTGGGTGTGGGTTTTGCCTTATTACCGAAGTCATATCTCACAAAAGTTGCTGATAAAGTTTCAGTCAATTGTTTTGGATTAAATACGGAATCTGCTTTTTTTACGACCTACTTGGTTGCTCAGTTACCAGAAACTTGGGGAACCAATTTAAAGCAGTTTATTCGTTTTATTGAGCAACAATTTGAATTAAAGGTTGCTTAAGTAGAGGCTGATTTTTATACATAAATATCTTACTTAAGTTATAAATTAAAAGTGATATATATGTATTTAAAAGTCATTTTATATTCTCACGCAGGTTTGTAATCATCTTGATGCTATAAAATTGTGGAAAAGGGTAGTTTATATAGGCCGGCTATGGTCAAATATGCCCCCTTGAAAGATGACACAAGCAATAATTTGGAGTTTGGGAATGAATATACCCTTAATCATCAATATTGTGGTTTTCGTCGGGTTAATATTTTTACTCGCCCAAACACGTAAAACAGATTGGAGCTTATCAAAAAAAGTTCTGGCTGGCTTAGTTCTAGGTGTGGTGTTTGGTTTAGGACTACATTTGATTTATGGCGGCGGCCATCCGATTCTTGCTGAATCTATTAGCTGGTTTAATATCGTTGGAAACGGCTATGTAAAACTTTTACAAATGGTTGTTATGCCTTTGGTATTTGTGTCTATTTTGGGAGCGGTTGCAAAATTACACCAAGCCTCATCTTTAGGCAAAATCAGTTTTTATACGATCGGTACATTACTCTTTACAACACTGATTGCTGCACTGGTAGGGGTGTTTGTTACAAACCTGTTTGGCTTAACTGCAAAAGGTTTAGTGCAAGGTGCTGCTGAAACTGCACGTTTAACTGCGATTAATACAGACTATGTAGGTAAAGTTACCGATCTAAGTGTACCGCAATTTATTCTTTCCTTTATTCCAAGTAATCCATTTGCTGAATTAACTGGTGCCAATCCAACTTCAATTATTAGTGTGGTTATTTTTGCTGTCTTTTTAGGGATAGCAGCACTCAACCTAATGAAAGATGACGTAGAGAAAGGTCAGCGTATTTTAACTGCAATACAGACTTTGCAGTCTTGGGTAATGAAGCTGGTTCGTCTAGTGATGACACTTACACCGTATGGTGTTTTTGCACTTATGACAAAAGTTGTGGCAAGTTCGAATGTCGCAGATATCTTAAACCTTGGTGGTTTCTTGGTGGCATCTTATTTAGGTCTAGCGATCATGTTTGTCGTGCATGCCATTATCTTGACCCTGACAGGTGTTTCTCCGCTTAAATTCTTCAAAAAAGTTGCTCCTGTTTTGACGTTTGCATTTACCAGTCGTTCAAGCGCTGCAAGTATTCCGCTCAGTATCGAAACCCAAACTCGTCGTTTAGGTATTCCTGAATCTATTGCGAGTTTCTCAGCTTCTTTTGGGGCAACCATTGGTCAAAATGGTTGTGCAGGTTTATATCCAGCAATGCTCGCGGTGATGGTTGCGCCAACCATGGGGATTAATACTCTAGACCCAATGTGGATTGCATCGTTGGTTGGTATTGTAACTTTAAGTTCAATTGGAGTTGCCGGAGTAGGTGGTGGTGCGACTTTCGCTGCGCTAATCGTGCTTCCTGCTATGGGCTTGCCAGTGACTTTGGTTGCACTGCTTATTTCAATCGAGCCACTCATTGATATGGGGCGTACTGCCTTAAACGTAAATGGTTCAATGACAGCTGGTGTTGTGACCAGTCAATTGATGGGTCAGACCGATAAAGAAATATTAAATAGTGAAGATGAAATTGAGTTAACTCAACATCATTAAAAACTGATATTAAACGGCTCATCTACTCTGGATGAGCCGTTTTTTTATATGTGTAAATTGCCACTGTGATGTTAATTTTTAAAAAACTGTATCTGTTTTTCTTTTAAATAATTTTCGAAAATGAGTCTATTACAAAAGAGAGTACTATCATGAAAATGTATCAAGTTGACGCTTTTACAAAAGAGCTATTTCGTGGAAATCCGGCTGCTGTGATTGTTGAAAAAGAATGGCTGGATACAGATTTAATGCAGAAGATAGCACTTGAAAACAACTTGTCGGAAACTGCCTTTGTAAAAATTATAGATGCAGAAAATTATGAAATCCGTTGGTTTACGCCAACGGTTGAAGTTGATTTTTGTGGGCATGCCACACTTGCCAGTGCTTTTGTAATCTTTAAAGATTTTACTGATAAAAAGACAATTAATTTCCATGTACGAAATTTGGGGATTTTTGTGGTACATCAAGATGAAGATGGCAAAATCAGAATGGATTTCCCGATTCGTAAAGCTCATCAAGTGGAAGATTATCCAGACATTTTACGTCAAGCTTTAACCAAACCTTTTAAAGCGGTTTATCAAAATGTTCAAGCCTATATTGTTGAGTATGAATCAGTACAAGCTGTATTAGATGAGCAGCCTGACATGAATTTGCTCAAAGCTCTAGGTAAGAGAACTGCAATTACAACTGCAGCTATGGATGTTGTAATAACATCAAAAGCAGACCAGCAATATGATTGTGTATCGCGTTATTTTGCTCCTGTCGCGGGTATTGAGGAAGACCCTGTTACAGGTTCAATTCATACCGCAATAGCGCCACTATGGGCAGAAAAACTCGCTAAAAATAATATTACGGCTTATCAGGCTTCTAGCCGTGGTGGGGTTTTATATTGCAACGTCCTGTCGGAGGAACGGATTGAAATCGCAGGATATGGAAAACTTTATATGCAAGCTGAAATTTTTCCTTAAAATATAAGGCCGTTTAAATAAACGGCTTTTTTTTCAAAACTTTACTATGAAAGTCAGCTTAAATTTCCTACTATAGTCCCACAACTATTGATTTTTTATTATTCAAATTAATTGGTATTTATATGTTTATGCAGTTTAAACAACTGACTCTCTCCCTGTGTATTCTTGGTTTAAGTGCCGCATCTTGGGCACAAACTACATTAGTAAAAAGTAAGCAAAATATTGAGGAATATAAATTAGATAATGGTTTTCGGATTGTTTTAGCACCGAATGCCAAAGAAAATAAAATCTTTATTAACACCATTTATTTAACTGGTTCATTAAATGACCCGCAAGGCAAAAGTGGCTTGGCTCATTTGCTTGAGCACTTGGCTTTTAAAGGGACTAAAAATGTTAAAGGGGAAGAATTCCAGCGCCGTTTAGATCAATATACATTAATGACAAACGCCAGCACGGATTACTATTCAACAAAATATACCAATATCGTTCGTCCAGAGAAAACTGCGCTTGATCAGGTGCTGTATCTTGAATCTGAACGTATGGATAAATTAGTTCTTCAAGAAAAATTTGTTCCTTCCGAAATTGAAATCGTAAAGCGCGAACGTGAAGTCCGTATGGATCAGCCATTTGCTGTGCTGATGGATCAAATGTGGAAGTCAGCTTACGGTAATCAATATCTAGGACGTTTACCGATTGGTGATTTGCCCGAGCTTAAATCTATTAAGATGCCTGAATTAAACCAGTTCTATCGTAGCTGGTATGCGCCTAATAATGCAGTCATGGTGATTTCAGGTAAGTTCGATAAAACAGATGTCTTAAAAACAATTGACCAATATTTTAGTCCAATTGCAGCACGAGAGGTTCCAAAGCCTGTACAGATTCCTGTGCTTGACTCTACAAAAATAAAAAATCGTCAGTTCATGGTGAAAAAGGGAAGTGATTTGGCTAAATTCCATATCTATATGAATGGTAAAAATACCAAAATTCAGCCAACACTCGCTTTAGCCCCTTTGTTATATACCATGCAGCCAAGTGGTCATTTATATCAGGGCATGGTTGAAACGGGCATTACCACAAATGTAGAGTCTAGTACTTGGTTAGACCAAGATTTTAATGTGGTGTTTTTAGGCGCGATTTACTCACCAAGTAATGATCCTAAAAAAGTTGAAAGCTCTTTGCTAGCGGGCATTGAAAAAGGGAAGCCTTTTACCGAAGTTGAATTAAATCGTGTTAAAAGTTTAATGAAAACTCAAGGTGACCTAATTACGAAAGATGCGGTAGCACTGGGGTCGCGTTTAAGTGATTACACCGTTGCAGGCGGGCAGTGGGATCAATATTTTAAAGATTTAGATTCGGTAGAAAAAGTTAAGCTAGATGAAGTAAATCAAACTTTAAAACAGTTCCTTGTGGCTGAGCATCGTATTGATGGTGAAATTCTACCAACGCCTGAAGACCAGAAAAAAGCTCAACAGCAAAATTCAAAAGAGACCCCTAAAACTCTAGATCAGGTAGAAGTAAAAGCCGAACCTTTAAAAGATCCAAAGGTATATCAACAAGAAGTTGCAGAGTTTTTAAAATCTTCTAAGCAATATGTTGAAAGTAATGAGAAAAAGATTATCCGTGGAAAACTGAAAAATGGAATGAAATATGCCTTATTCCCAGTTGAAACACGTGATGATCGTACTTATGCAACGATTACCATGGATTTCGGGACAGAAAAATCTTTATTTAATAAAGGTACGGTAGTTGATTTAACCTCATACTTATTGCTTCGTGGTTCTGATAAATATAGTTTGCAAGATATTGCTGATAAGTCGATTGATGCAGGCGGCGCGGCTTATGCAAGTGCTGACGGCAATGGCATGACGATTAACATTCAGTCTAAATCAGAAAAATTTGATGAGTTTTTCAAGTTTGTTCTTGATGTGATGAAAAATCCGAAATTTGAGCAATCTCAATTTGATTTAATTAAATCGCAAAGCTTATCAAGCCTTGATCGTCCTTATACCGAGCCAGATGTAGTAGCAGGCTTAACACTTTCACGTTTACTTGAAGAATATCAACCGGGTGATTTGCGTTATCACTTTGAACCTGAACTGGCAAAACAGCAGTTGAAAAATGCAACTCAAGAGCAAGTGAAAGAGTTGTATGAGCGTTTCTTTGCAATGAACCACGCTCAAATTGCCATTACAGGCGAATTTGATGCGAAAAAGATGCAGAAATTACTGAATCAGGAATTTGGTCGTTGGAACGGTAAACAGCCATATCAAAAAATCTTGATTGATCACGTAGATTTTCCAGCCCAGCAAGTTCATGTTTTATCTGAGCAACGTGAATTTGGTAGCTACCAAAGTGTACTGTCATTGCCAGTTGGGAAAAACCATCCGGATGCACCTGCTCTTATTTTAATGAACTATATTTTAGGCGAATCTCAAATTTCATCACGTTTGGCTCAAGAGCTTCGTGAGAAAAATGCATTAGTTTATGGTTTTGGAAGTGGGCTGCAACTTGACCGTGATACGAATGTAGGGGCTTTGAGTATTAGTGCAAATTATACTTCGGGTCGTTCAGGCCAAGTGTCTGCATCAATACATAAAGTGTTGAATGACTTGTTGAAAAACGGTGTAACTGAGCAAGAACTTGAAGCTGCTAAAGCAGATATCATGAAGAAACGAGTTACGGCATTAGAAGATGAACGTAATATTCATGGGATGTTAAATCTACAGCTTGAAACAGACAAAACATTGCAAGACCGAATTCGTCATGATCAAGAGTTAACTAAATTGACTGTTGCAGACGTCAATAGAGTAATTAAAAAGTATATTAAACCTGAGCATTTGGTCGAAGTGATGGCTGATCAATATGGTCAGGCAGCAAAAAAATAAAGTCTTCTCGCAAATAAAAAGCCACTGAATCGTGGCTTTTTATTTGGTTTTTAAATCATATTAATGATCGTGTTTATGCGCGTGAAAATCTTCATTTTTACGGAAACGTAAATAATTTTCGAATTGCTCACAATACTCATCGAAGTTATCTTCAAGCATCATTTGAAATTGTTGAAGAAGGTAAGACATGACCTGATCTTTCGCATCACGCATTTCATTACCATCTTTAAAGTTATTTGCTGCTACCCATGTATTGAAGCGGGCAGTCGCAAACAACATCGCAGCACTCACTTGACCACGTAACTCAGCCGGATCTACTTTTTTATCTTTTGGCGGGCGACAAAAATCATTAGCCTGTTTAATAAACTCATCCGCACGCTCAAAGAAAATAGCATTTAACGCTTCTTCTTCAGTAATATCTGTTGCATTAATCTTTTGAGACATGACTTATTCCCGCAAAAATAGAGCTGCTTATTATAGGCAAACGCTTGCGGAAACAAAACCTTTGACTTAGTCTGTAAATAGCCTAAGTATTGGTAGGAGAGAATAATATGCAAGATGCTATTGCGATTCAAAGTTTAAAAACAGATATTGCTTTATTACGCCAGCATGTTTTCCCACCTCAATATTTAGAACATGTTGAAGGGTTGCCGATTTATTATGGCTTGCAAAAAGAAGTCGAAAATTATTACCAACAATGGCAGGGCCTAATTGAAAGGGCACAAGAGCTTTTTCAGCCATTTATGGAAGATGAATTACCAGATGCTATTCATTTACCAAGTCACTTAAATTTACCGCTGTTCTTTTTTCATGTAGACCGAATTCGGATTAATAAAACACGCGCAAAAGAATCTAAAACTTTCCGCGGTGTAGCGAGTCTTATTGAAAAATGCGGACAGTTTGAAACAGACCAGATATTTACCATGCAAGAATGGTTGCAAAGCGATGATACCGCGGCTCTAGTTGCTCACCGTGAATTCATCGATTTAAGAACTTATGTGTTTCAACATGGGCAAAGTGAATATACCCGTTCACGGTTTTATACCAATGGTATTGTGCTAGGGGTTGAGCCGCATTTTAAATTGGTCGATGCTCGCGATAAACCAAGAAAGCAGCGCAGTGATAGCTATAGTGATCCGTTAGCAGATAACGGTGTATGGAAAGTATTTGGTAAGTATCGATAGAAAGTCGCTGCATGTTTACAGCGACTTTTTATAAATTACCAGAAAGTTTCAGTCTGACTAAACGTTTGTAAAGCTTTTGCTGAGCGCTTTTGTAGTTGCGGCTGCTTGGCTTTTACCCAGCCTAGAGCAAACCAGAAAGATGGGTCATTTTCGACAGCTTTATTGAAAATACCTTCCGCAATAAATAAGTCGTTATAGTGACCTAAAGTGTTTTGTACAGGTTGTAGCTGTTTTAAATATTGCTGTACTTTTTTGTTTGAATAAAGACTTGAAATAAATTCAACACAATAACGTAGCTGCTTAGCTTGCTTTCTTATTTTGTGCTGTTCAACAACTTCAAGCTCAGAGAAATGGTCAGCATGGCTAATCACTTTATGATGTAACTTATCTAAACTCTTTTTAATATATTTTTTTAATCCCCCAGTTTTGCTCTCTGAATCTTCTTCTGAATAAGCAAATGCTAATAAATCAAGTAATAGCTTAATCGTGTCTGCAGAGGTAAAAATTGTTGAGAGTTCTTTTGAGGGCTGGGCTGAAACTGGTAGTAAAAGTTCAGGTGAACCGTGTTGTTGAATAATAGGTAGCACTTCGGTGCGAATAGCATCTTCATCACGAGTGTCGCCAAGCTTACGGAAAAGCTCAGCAATTTGTTCTTCCCAAAGTGGATTTAGCTCGCCTGACCAACCAGCGAAATGCTTAAGCGCACTACGTAAACGACGTAAGCTTACACGTGCCTGATGAATATGCTCAGCTTCAGCAACGCCATCGGCAATGACAGCCATATTTGGCAAGAACTGTTCCAAACAGTTTTCAACAATCTTTTTTAAAGCCTGTTCAGCAGTAATATCTTTATTTAGTGTCAGAGCTTTGGCATGAACAGCAGGTGAGGTAGCTTGCCCTAGTGCTAATAAGTTGCCACGCTCAGCTTTACTTCTTACATCAAGCCAAAGTGAGTAACGATTAATCCATTGCTGTGCAAATTGAATAAGCGTTTTCACTGGACCTTGCTTGAGTTCAAATTCGACTTCGCAAATTACACTTTGCGTATCCGTCGTTTTTACCACACCATCATCTAAGCAAACTTCAATCGCTGTATTATCTGCTTCAAATACGTGGTAGGTACGCTGTACATCGGTCTCAAACTGCAAACTCAATTTTTCAGCGTGTGCTCCTAAAGCTGTATTAATTAAATCCATGACTACTTTATTATCTTGATATAACTCAAGGTTTAAGTCAGGTTCTTGCTCACACTTACCTAAATGAATTTCTTCTTCAACACGGTGAAGATGGCTTTGACCTGCAGCTTTAAATGTTTGTACCCATTGATCATCTTCTTTACGTAGACGTAGAGCCATACCATTTTTTGCAAGCAGTCGATCAGGAGTATCGTAATACTTTGCTTGTAAGTGAATATTTTTTGCTTTATGTTTTTTTAAGTATTGCTGGACAGTTTTTTTCTTCGATTCAGGTAACTGAAACTTTAGCTCGACTTCGACCATAATATATCTCCCTGAATCAGGTATTTAAACTATCTTGAATAAGTATAATAGCTTAGCGTTAAAAATAATGATTTTGATAGAGAAAGTTACAATCAAACATATGTCGGTAGGCTTTTATTTAGGTGTACAATCAGGTGACGTTTTGATCAAATAAAAATCAGGAAGATGATCGTGAATGCACCAGTAAACTTTAGCCATGAAGCTCAGCCAGAGTTTGAATTGCCGATTAAAAACTATCAGGAATTTTATCGTTTTTATTTAACTGAACACCGTAACATCATGAGCAGACGCTTACACGTGGTGGGCAGTAGCATTGGTCTATACTTTTTTTCAAAAGCAGTCCGTAAAAAGCAAGCCAAATATGTACTCTATGGTTTGGTAGCCGGTTATGCAAATGCCTGGGTTGGACATTTTGTGTTTGAAAAAAATAAACCTGCCAGTTTTAAACAGCCTTTTTATAGTTTTATTTCTGATTGGCGAATGTTGTCGGATGTTGCACGTGGCCGTTTGAGTTTGGTTGATCGTAAGTTTGATAAAATTCCGAGTTAATTTTTACTTTTATTCTCATTATACCGATTGGTACTGGTAGACCTAGATCAATCGGTACTTATGATGTCCTATAAATCCGTTATACTAGCCAAGTTTTTTAAAGCGAGAGTAGAGTATGCGCGGTTTATATCTCATTACCAACGATGACCCAATCCAACTATTATTAGAAAAATTAGATGCCGCGCTCGCAACTCGTCAGGTCGCAATTTTACAGTATCGTCGTAAAAAAGTAGACAAAGCAGATCAACCTACTGAAGTTGAACACATCAAACTATTGTGTGAAAAATATCAGGTTCCTTTTGTGATTAATGACGATCTGAAACTGGCTGCTCAGTTTGGATTAGGTGTGCATTTAGGGCAAAGTGACGGTGAAATTACCGATGCAACATCGCAATTACCAGAAGGCGTCATTATTGGTCGTACTTGCCTGAACTCTTTAGAGCTTGCACAAAAAGCAATTGCCGACGGGGCGACTTATATTGCATTTGGTGCGGTTTACGCGACTTCTACAAAACCTGAAGCAGGTAATGTGGGCATCGAAGTGATTAAGCAAGCAGCAGCTCAATATGATGTACCAATTTGCGCGATTGGTGGTTTAACTGTTGAAAACTCACAACCTGTGATTGAGGCAGGGGCTGACCTCTGTGCAGTCATTAGTGATATATTAGGCCGATCAACTGCTGAAATTCCTGCCCGTGTACAGGCGTGGGCACAATTATTTTCTTAAGCTTTCAAAATTATTTTTTAGATATTTAAGACGAGCATTTCCATGAGTTTATCTCCAAAGCAAGAACAGTTATTTAAACAAGCCAGCAAACACATTCCAGGTGGTGTGAACTCTCCGGTACGTGCCTTTAATGGCGTTGGAGGAACACCTGTTTTCATTGAGAAAGCAAAAGGTGCTTATTTATGGGACGTAGATGGTAAGCGTTATGTTGACTATGTTGGTTCTTGGGGACCAATGATTTTGGGTCATGCTCATCCAGAAATTATTAAAGCAGTACAAACAGCCGCAGAAGATGGTTTAAGTTTTGGTGCACCGACTGTTCATGAAACAACGCTAGCAGATATTATCTGTGAAATCATGCCATCAATTGAATTGGTACGTATGACGAACTCTGGTACAGAAGCGACCATGACGGCTATTCGTTTAGCGCGTGGTTACACTGGCCGTGACAAAATTGTGAAGTTTGAAGGTTGCTACCACGGTCACTCAGACTCACTTTTAGTAAAAGCAGGTTCGGGCTTACTTACTTTAGGTGAGGGTGAGCCGACTTCGAAAGGTGTACCTGTTGATTTTGCTAAACATACTTTAACGCTGCCTTACAATGATATTGCTGCATTAAAAGAATGCTTTACTAAATTTGGTCATGAAATTGCGGGCGTTATCATTGAGCCTGTCGCAGGTAACATGAATATGGTGAAACCAATTGATGGTTTCTTACAAGCCATTCGTGATATTTGTGATGAATATAAATCTGTATTCATTATTGATGAAGTAATGACAGGTTTCCGTGTTGCTTTAGGTGGTGCACAATCGGTATATAACGTTAAACCTGATTTAACTACTTTAGGTAAAATTATTGGTGCAGGTCTACCAGTTGGTGCGTTTGGTGGTAAACGTGAAATCATGGAATGTATCGCACCTTTAGGTGGGGTATATCAAGCAGGTACATTATCTGGTAACCCACTTGCTATGCGTGCTGGTATTGAGATGTTCAAGCATCTTCGCCAACCAGACTTTTACAGCAACTTATCTGCTCAACTTGAAAAGTTACTTGCAGGCCTACAAGCTGCAGCTGATGAAGCGGGTATTCCATTTAAGACTCAGCAAGCTGGCGCAATGTTTGGTCTATATTTTACTGACCAAGAAGATATTACAAGCTTTGACTCTATGTTGGCCTGTGACATTGAAGCTTTCAAAAAGTTCTTCCATGGTATGTTAAAACGTGGAGTCAACTTGGCACCGTCTGCATTTGAAGCTGGCTTTATTTCATCTGCTCATTCAGATGAAGATATCGAGTTTACGATTCAGGCTGCAAAAGAAACATTCGCCGAAATGAAGTAAGCAAGAAGCCCGTGTTAAACGGGCTTTTTAATTTGAGCTATTTTTTATATTTGTAGAGAATAATGTTTTACTCCTTACCTCGAAAAATCCAATTAGCAACAAGCACTTCAAATTGGTCAATTGAGTCTACGCAAAGTATATTGCTATTGGTTGGGCTCAATGAACTTGAAAAATCACTGGACTGGGCGCACCAGCCATTAGCCGATCATTTAGAATTGCTAAGTAAAAGAGCACAGGCACTCGAAATTCCAGTTATTTTTATTGAGACAGCTCAGCTTCAACAAACCATGTTGGAGCTTGGTCAGCGTTTGTCATCAAATACTCAGGCTCAAGTTATGATGGCAGGTGATTTGTCGCCTCTATTTAAACAAGTCATGCAGCTTGTTTTATCGATTACAGATCAGGTCAGTGTGGTAAACGATGCGATCTTGGCGAGTAGCTTAGAGCAGCATATCCAATGGGTTGAAAAGATCAGTTTTGACTCCATTCAACATGTAAACACAAAGACTTTAATACGCTTATGGTCTTTAAGTGCGCCATCTTCCTATATCTTGTCAGATAAAGGAATTTTATTAGCAATTGCTGAACAGGTGGGGCGACATCCTATGGAGATCCATCCGGAAATTGATTTAAGAAACTACGGACTAGATCAGTCTGCTGTTAATTATCTGGTCGTTCTATGGCGTGCAAATGGTGCGAGATTGAGCGCAGAAGAGTTAATGCAAGCACCGACATTGCAACATATTATGCAGTTATTGAAGCAATGACTGCCGATAGGGGCGAAGTGATCCATATTATTTGCAAATTCTGCTGTTAATTTACCCGAACGGCATTGTAATTCGGACGTAAGCTTTTTATTATTGCCCGCTTGTTTTTCATCTTACCTTGGGAATACAACTTTGAGTGATTTTCTAAGTGAACATCTGATCTATCGTGATGATGATTTTATGGTGATTCATAAACCTTCGGACATTTTGAGTGTTCCTGGTAAGGGTGATTTACATGATAGCGTTTTGACAAGGTTGATTGCGATTGAACCTAGAACCTTGCTCATTCATCGTCTAGACCGAGATACTTCAGGTATTTTAGTATTTGGTTTATCGAAGCGCGGTCAAAGTGCAATTGCACGTCAATTTCAAGATCGTCAGACTTCAAAAATATACGAAGCGCTTGTCGCAGGTCATTTAGAAGGTGAAGGGACTGTAGATATTCCTGTCATCTATGACCCAAGTCGACCGCCTTTACATATTGTCGACGCTTCTCACAACAAACCTGCTTTAACACATTGGCAGGCCATAGAACATTTTCAAATTCAGGGACAACCTGTAACTCGTGTGAAATTAACACCAATTACGGGACGATCTCATCAACTCCGTGTACACATGCAATATTTGGGACATCCAATTGTAGGTGACACGCTGTATGCGACACCGGAGCAGCAACTTGTTCCGCGTTTATGTTTGCATGCCAAACAGTTAAGTTTTAATCATCCTGTCACAGCAGAAACATTAACTTTTGACTGTCCTGTACCGTTTTAATGTAAAAACTTTTGATGAGTAATTTTTTGTAGCAAAGCGATTTAATTGGTTTTTGCTTCAAAATTTTGCTTTAAAGACTACATAAAAAGATGCAAAAATAAGCTAATTTGCATCGTACAATATGTAGTGCGAACTTGAGAGAAAGGTGGAAAAATTGCAGCAGTATGCTATTGGTCAACGTTGGCTATCAGACACAGAAACTGAGCTCGGTTTAGGTGTTCTTATTGATGTAGATGAAAGATCTGTCAGCATTTTATTCCCCAAAAGTGATGAGACACGTGTCTATGCACGTAACAATGCTCCACTGTCTCGTATCATCTTCAATACCAATGATGAAGTTCAAGATCAAGAAGGTCAGAAGTGGATTGTTGAGTCTGTTGAAGACCGACATGGTGTTTTGCGTTATAACGTTGTTCGTACTTTAGAAAATGGCGAACAAGAGCGTAAAGCGCTCAATGAAACCCGTATTGGTGCGCAAATTCAATTATCTAAACCTTTAGATCGTTTGCTTGCAAGTCAGGTCGACTATAAAGAGTGGTATGATTTGCGTATTGAAGCGATGCTCATGCAAGCGCAAATGCAGACTAGCCCTTTACGTGGTATGGTTGGTGCACGTGTTGGCCTGATTCCTCATCAGCTTTATATCGCACATGAAGTTGGTAAACGTTTTGCTCCTCGTGTTTTACTTGCCGATGAAGTAGGTTTAGGTAAAACAATTGAAGCTGGTTTAATTATTCACCAACAGCTTAAAACAGGACGTTCAGAACGAATTCTTATTTTAGTCCCTGATTCTCTACAGTATCAGTGGATGATTGAAATGCGTCGCCGTTTTAACTTGCAATTCTCTCTGTTTGATTTAACGCGTACTGCATCTATTAAAGAACATGATCCAGAGCTTAACCCGTTCTTGACTGAGCAATGCATTATTGCCAGCGTTGACTTAATGGTTGACCATGATGATTTGCGTGAGCAAGCCATAGAAGCTGGTTTTGATTTGCTTGTGGTTGATGAAGCACATCATTTGATGTGGAGCGAAGAAGAAGGCGGTAATGATCGCTACGATTTAATTGAAGAGTTAGCTGAAAATACAGCAGGGGTGTTATTACTCACTGCAACACCTGAACAATTAGGCGTAGAAAGCCATTTCGCTCGCTTACGTTTACTTGATCCACAGCGTTTTAGTAGTTTAGAGCGCTTTTTAGATGAAGAGACTCAATATCAGCAAACTGCAAAAATTGCTGAAGTACTCATGTCTGATCAAGCTTTAACGCCAGAGCATTTATCTGCTTTAGAAGGTTTGTTAGGTCACACTATTGAAGACCAGCCTGATCAACGCTTTAGAGCTATTCACGAGTTATTAGACCGTCACGGTACTGGACGTATTTTATTCCGTAATACACGTGAAGCGATTCAGGGTTTCCCAGGTCGTGATTGTCAGCCAGCGCCATTACCAGCACCAGAAGATTGGTCAAAAGATGGCAAACTGCGTGAGCAGATGTGGCCTGAAGAAGCGCAGATTGATGGTTCATGGATGCAAAATGATCCGCGTGTGCCATGGTTAATGGAAATTTTACGCAAAGATCTTAAGCATAAAAAAGTGCTTTTAATCGCGCGTAGCGGACCAGTGGTTGAGTCTTTAGAAAATGTGTTGCGTTTGCATGCAGGTATCCGTACCGCAATGTTCCATGAGGGCATGAGCTTACTTGAACGTGACCAAGCGGCTGCTTATTTCGCTGAAGAAAGCTATGGCGCACAGATTTTACTGTGTTCGGAAATTGGTTCGGAAGGCCGTAATTTCCAATTCGCCAGTGATCTAATTTTATTTGATTTACCAGCTAACCCAGATGTTTTAGAGCAGCGTATTGGGCGTCTAGACCGTATTGGTCAAGAAAACCGTATTCAGATTCATGTGCCATATCTTGTGGGAACAGCTCAAGAACGTATGTTCCGTTGGTATAACGAAGCACTTAATATTTTCAGCAATATTTCTCCAACAGCACAAACATTGCAAGAGAACTTTATTGTTGAATTAAAAGACTGCTTACTTGCAGACCAAGGTCAAACATTTGAAGATTTGCTTGAAGAAGTGAATGTTCAACGTCAAGCCTTAGAAGCTGAACTTCAAGCTGGCCGAGACCGTTTACTTGAATATAATTCATGTCGTCCTATTGTGGCACAAGAAATTGTTCAGGCCCTTGAAGACTATGATGACAATACTACGCTGCCAATGTTTGTGAAGCGTTTCATGTCATCAACCAATATCGACTTTGATGAGCAAAGTAATGGTACGGTGATTATTAAACCGACCGACCAAATGCAAGTGCAAGGTTTAGCTTTAGACGAAGAAGGTATGACCGCAACGTTCTATCGCGATCAAGCTCAGCTTCGTGAAGATGCTCAATATTTAACTTTAGAGCATCCATTCATTGAAAGTGTTATGGAAATGATCCGTACACAATCATTTGGTAGTACCAATGTTGCTGTGCTCAAATCGAATGCGTTAAAGCAGGGTTCAGTCTTAATTGAAGTCTGGTTTAAAGTGGATGTTGTTGCGCCGAAATCGCTGAATTTACCATCGAGCTTACCTAAGCAGCTTATTCGCGTATTATTAAGTGAAAATGGTCAAGATTTGTCTGAAAAAATTGATCCGACAATTTTAAAACCTTATTTACATCACTTAGATGGTAATAGCTGTCGTCAGGTGGTTAAAGCTCGTCGTGATATCATTGAGCAGCGCTATAAACAAGCGTTAGAGATTGCGAAAGTTGATTTGCCGCAACTTCAACAGCAAGCAAAAGAACATTATGGTAATAAATGGCAATATGAAATTGACCGTTTAACTTATCTAAAACAATTCAACCCAAGTATTCGTCAAGACGAAATTGAACGTTTACAGAAGTTGCAAAAAGAAGGTTTAAGCTTACTTGATGGCTTAACGGTTACACCAGAAGCGATTCAAGTGTTAGTTGTAGTTAAACCTTAACTTACTCAAAATAAAAAAAGCGCCTAGAGGGCGCTTTTTTTATACATCGATTTTGAATTAGATGAGACCAGCATCTTTTAATTCTAATTTTAAATATGCATAGAAAATTGGAGCCGCGATTAAACCGCCTAAACCAAAAATGGACTCAAACACTAACATTGCCAATAAAATTTCCCATGCACTGGCATTGATTTTATGCCCAATAATTTTAGCATTAATAAAATATTCAAGCTTATGAACCAGAACCAGATAAAGTAATGCTGCACCTGCTAGTCCTAAGGAAATGGTAAGAGCAGCAATGAAGGTTAAAGTATTGGAAATAAGATTACCTAAAATTGGAATCAGTCCAAACATGAAGGTCAAAATGGTTAGGGTTTTGGCAAAAGGGAGGTGAATTCCCCAAAGTGGTAATAAAATAAAGGCAAATAAAATAAAAAGCAGTGTGTTAATAGCTGAAATTTTTATTTGTGCAAAAACAACATTTTTAAATGAAATCGATAGTTTTTGGATACGTTGAATCAGAAGAGACTTAAAAACAGGCTGAGGGGTACGGCGGTGAAAACCATGTATTGCCACCAAAATACCAATAATTAATCCCATCACCATAGTTACGAAGTTATGCAAAATATCGGAACTGGTATTTTTTAATGTAGTCACGTTATCTTTCATAAAAGCAAAGATTTCGTCTTTTAGATCTGTCACGCTATCGGGAATATAGCCTGGAAGATATTTTCCGATCTCTGCCTGCAAATGAAGTAGGGTTTGGTCAACTTTGCCATTAATGCTATGTAAACCTACACCTTTTAGATCGTGTACAACAAAACTAATCAGGCTCGTAATGAAAAAACCAATAAGCGAAATGGTAATAATACTAAGTAAAATACTAATAAAAATACGGGCTCTTTGGCCGTCAATATAACGTTCTACAACTGAACTTAAGCTAATAATAATTTCATAAATGAGAAAGCCTGCAAAAAAACTTGCTAATAAATGTAAGGGGATAACCGAAAGCAAAAAGATGCCCATAAGAATGTAGCTTGCAATCAGACTTTGACGATTATTCAAATTTTGCATGTGGATCCCTGAGATCGTTGGGAATATAGGAGAAAGAGCAAATGGAATGATTATTTATACTCTGGCAAGCTATTAGCTTCAATTAGTGAATTATATTTTTATTGGAAAATAGAGGAGTTAGATTTAAAAATGGCCTGTTAATTAACAAGCCATTCATAAGTCAATTTTAGCGAATTTTAGCTTCATCTAAATGACGTGCGCCTTCTAAAATCATTCGAATCATAATCATGGTTTGTTCAGCCACTTCTGCACGTTGATTCATTGGTAAATCAATGACTTTTGCACCCATGTGAAACACAAGTTGAGTAATTGCTTTTGCAACAAGGTCTGGATGGTAGAGGTGATTGTTATTTAAACGCTCAAGACGGATTAAATCTTCTTGTAGCTCTTGCTGAAAAAAGTTGAGTTGACGGTCTACAGCAGCTTTATAAGAAGCTGAACCTGTAAAACTTTCACGGAGTAGTAAACTTAAATTGCCTTCATCAGCATCAAGCTGTTGAAGAAAAATATCGACAGAACTACGAATAATACTCTCTTGTAAAGAAGCACGTAGGCGAGCCTGACGGATGATTTTACGTAAAACAATACCTGCACGGTCAATTAAAGAAATTGCTAACTCATCAATATCTTTAAAGTGTCGATAGAAACTATTTGGTGCAATTCCTGCTTCTCGAGCTACTTCACGTAAACTCAGTGAAGCAATACTTTTTTGTGGGCCAATGAGATTTAAAGCCGCCTGAAAAAGTTCTTCTTTAGTAATTGTCGCTTTTCTTCCCACAGAACGCGTAGCTGTTTTAATTTCAATGACATCTTGTTGAAGAGGTGTGTCATTCAGGTTCTGAGAAAGTGAAGATTGGGTCATGCTGTTCAATATATTTGTAAACTCTCAGGATTATAGCCTTAGAAGCTGAACTTGTGAAATTGTAATTAAAAGTACGGGTGTATATACAAATATATATACATGTGTATAATAATTAAAAAAGAGCGACAGAGCCTCAGTTATGCAAGCAATCGAAAAGAGAAATTCTCTATTCAATTCATTGACACAAGCCATCTTTGATAAAGAAATGGCTAATTTCTGGCTACAAAAAGTTAATCCTTTATGGTCTGTAAAACATGGCCTTGTTCAAATTGTAAAAAAAGAATTTGTCGCTCACGACATGGTGAGCTTGACGCTAAAATGTAACCGCTTAGTGAAAATGGGCGTTGCAGGCCAGCATCATCCTGTAATTGTAGAAATTGCTGGTCGTCGCTATGAACGTACTTATAGTTTGACGCAAATTGATGCGCAGCACTTACGTTTAACCGTAAAAAAAGTTGCGGATGGTATTGTCAGTAACTGGTTTATTTCTGAAAGCCAAATCGGTGATGTTTTTGAGCTTGGTCAACCTTATGGCGATATGCAACAAAACATCAAAACACCGAATTTAATTATGTTGGCAGCGGGTAGTGGTATTACCCCAATGTTGAGCTTGATTACTGCGATTAAACAAAGTCAGCAATTAGATAAAGTTCAAGTACAACTTTTATATTGGGTGAAACAACGTTCGGATGCCGCTTTTGTTGAATACTTTGAAAAAGTTGCACAGCAATATCCAAATTTTAGTTATCAGGTTTTTTATACCCAAGAAACCCCAAATGATGAACGTTTAAATGCAGAGCATTTAGCATTAGTTAATGATGTAGAAAACAGCACCGTTTATGCGTGTGGACCTTCTGGTTTTGTGGCGACTGTTGAGCAGTTATTTGAAAAAGCTCCAGCTCTTTTAACAGAGGCATTTAGCTTAACAAATGAAAGTTCTGCTGATGATATTGGTTATGTGAATGTCACATTAACCCAGTCTAATAAGGTGATTGCAATTCCTAAAGGCCAATCAATTTTGGTTAGCCTTGAACATGAAGGCGTTAAACCAACTCATGGTTGCCGTATGGGAATTTGCAATAAATGTGTTTGTAGTAAAACACAAGGTTCAACACGTAATTTACTCAACGGTAGTGAAAATACTGAACCAAGCCAATTACTCAAAATTTGTGTGAACTCAGCACAATCCGATCTAGTTATTGATCTTTAAGAGAGAACTCTTATGAATATGCCAGTGAAAGTCGAATATTTTAAAAATCCTAAAAATCGTGATTTGACTCCAGCAGAACTTGATGCATTTGCAAAAGAGCTTGATCAGATCAAACAAGAAGTATTGGATGATTTGGGTGAGAAGGATGCTAAATATATCCGCCGTGTTTATGCCGCAATTCGTTATAGTAGCTTTTTAGGCCGCGCATGTTTGTTTGCAGGTTGGTTCCCACCAGCATGGATTTTAGGAACAGGTCTATTAGGCTTTTCTAAAATTATGGAAAACATGGAACTCGGTCATAACGTGATGCATGGTCAATATGACTGGATGAACGATCCTAAGTTTAATGGCCAAACTTACGAATGGGATACTGTCGGTACTTCTGATAACTGGCGTCAAACGCATAACTATAAACATCACACCTATACCAATATTAAAGGTATTGATGATGACATTGGTTATGGTTTACTTCGTTTATTCCCAGAACAACGCTGGAAGCCAGGTTTCTTACTTCAACCTGTTTATAGCATCCCATTTTGTTTGTTGTTCCAGTGGGGCGTAGCCATTCAGAACCTTGAAATTGGACGCGTCCTGTATAAACGTAAGAGCATGGCAAAATTCTTGGAAGAATTAAAACCTGTTAATAAAAAGATTGGTACGCAACTTTTTAAAGACTATGTTTTCTTCCCATTAATTGCGGGGCCAGCAGCTTTACCTGTATTCACTGGTAATCTAGTTGCAAATGGTCTTCGTAATATCTGGACATTTACGATTATTTTCTGCGGTCATTTTACAAAAGATGCAGAAGTATTTCCAAAGTCCGTTTTACAAGAAGAGAGTCGTGGTCACTGGTATATGCGCCAAATTCGTGGTTCTTCTAACCTGAAAGGTTCAGAAGCATTACATATTTTAAGCGGACACTTGAGTCATCAGATTGAGCATCATTTATTCCCCGATATTCCAGCGCGTCGTTATCGCCAAATGGCTCCAAAAGTTGAAGCTGTATGTAAAAAATATGGTCTAAATTATAACAACGCGAGTCTAGCTAAACAGTTTGGACAGGTTGTAGGCCGTATCTTTAAATATGCTTTACCGTTTAAAAAATAAGATATTACTTTAACCCCGAAACGCACTACTGATTTTTCAGGAGTGCGTTTTTTTTATGGTTGGCACTAGCATGAAGAAGTAAGAGGAGCTTTATTGAATATGTCCCATTGTTCAAACTGCTTTAAAGATAATGAAATTTCTTTTTCTATATCATTTTCATCTAATTGATTTGCATTAAAAATAACATGAGGTGTGTGCCAGTTTAATCCGCATCGACGTGCAGTAGCTTTTAAAGGTGCCATGAGCTCATCTAGGGTGAAGCCATTTTGTCCTTGTTTTTGATATGCCGAATTCAAATTGCCAACCGTAACATGAAGGTAAAGTGATTTACCTTCAATATTCTGACCTTCCTGTTCATAAAAAAGATAAAACATCCGTGTTAAAACCGCATCCATCCAAGTTTTGAAAATCGGAGGAACTGAATACCAATAGATAGGGAACTGGAAAATGATGTGTGAAGCAGAGATTAGACGTTGGGCTTCAATTGCGCCGTCTTTCATTATATCCAGAGATCCGTTATATAACTCCTGAATATCAACAATGTCGATTTGGTTTCGAAGCTGTAATGCTTCAACCAAAGCACGATTAACCTTAGACTGATTTAAATCGGGATGAAAGACCAGTAAAAGTGGCTTATTCATAGTATGTCTCCTTAATTTCTATGATGAGTAATCACATGCATAAATAATATTCACATCATAAAAAAAGCAGACCTATAATAAAATTGACTAAATTAATTGAGCAGATGAAAGAATTTTGATGAACAAACAGACTTCTTGGGATGATCAGAAATTCTTTTTAGTGGTTTTAGAAGAGGGGAGTTTCTCGGCAGCCGCTCGTAAATTAGGCGTTACTCAACCCACTGTACGAACACGTATAGAACAGCTTGAAAATCAGTTGGGAACTGTTTTGTTTAGTCGTTCTGTTCATGGCTTGAAACCGACAGAACATGCTCTAGCTCTTGAACTGCCAGTTCGGGCTATGCAACGTGCTTCTGACCATTTTATGCGTACAGCAAGTGCCCCTCTAAATCTAATTGCAGGCAGTGTACGGGTAAGTGTATCGGAGTTCCTGGGCACGCTTGTTCTGCCTCAAATGCTCACAAAATTCCGTTCATTTTACCCGGAAGTTAATATCGAAATATCTTTAAACAATGCTTCTGCCAACTTACTAGAGCAAGAGGTTGATCTGGCAATCAGGATGTATCCTCCTGTTCAGGAAGCGCTTGTAGCCAAAAAGGTTGGTGAGGTGCCATTGGGGCTATATGCACATCGAGATTATATACAGCGTAAAGGTTCCCCTATCTGTCTAGCAGATTTAAGTCAGCATGATCTGATAGGACCCGACCGTAATCTTCTTGAAAGAGAAATGATGAGGATTTTTCTACCTGAAATAAAAAATGAACAATTCAAAATACGCACCGATAGTCATCCTGCTCAGTTCTCAGCAGTTAAAGCTGCTTTAGGAGTAGGTTTTATTCAGTGCCCTATAGCAAATCAATGTCCGGAGCTTGTTCAACTGCTTCCAGACCTAAAGATTCATCGCTATGATCTATGGCTGGTCATTCATGAAGACTTTAGACAAATTCCAAAAATCAGAGCGCTTTTTGATTATTTGGCTCAAGCTTTTGCAGAGTATTTAGATGGGGAAAGTTAGTTAATAAAAAGCCCAAGCAGTCATGTGCTTGGGCCGGAAAAGGTAATTTATTTAAACTGAATTGAACCGTTCGCATTTACAGTAATTTTAGATTCACCAGCTGCCATGTCTTGAGCTGGTGCAGCTTCGGCCATAGCGAACTTAGCCATGCTGGCACGCATTACAGGTTGTGGGAAATAGTTGTTGGTATTTAAGTTCAGATTAACCAATGTATATTGGTTTTTATTCCATGCTTGAGTCAACATTTGAGCGCGTTGTTGAAAGTTTTTAGATGCTTCTACCATTAACTCATTTTCAACTTTTTTACGTTGTTCATCAGAAACTGTAAAATTAATCGATTGAGTCTGGAAGTTTTGCTGTAATTCATTCACTAGCTGGCTAGCAGCTTTAAAGTCTTTACTTTCTAAACGGATTTCAGCGCGACCACGCCATTCTTTTAACTTATTGCTATCGTTATCGTAAATTGGATAAGTGCTTTGAGCACCTGTTTCCACTTTGACTTGAGGATATTTACGAGAAACGGTAAGCGCCTGATTCATCAATTGGTTAATTTGATTTGAAAGTTCGGCTGGTTGTTTGTTACTTTTTTCAATATATAAAGTTGCATGCATTTCATCGTTTGAAACTTGACGAGAAGCCTCAGCTTGTACATTTACAATATTGTAGTTCAAAGCATTATCATCCTGAGCAAAAACTAAAGGGCTAAGGAGGGAACCTAAAAGAAGGGTAGAGACGGCTAAAGTACGCATAAATTTTACCTTTAAAAATTAATATAAATTTAATTTTTTTCATTAAGAAATGTTAAACATAACTTATGCATAACTTTTGCAGATTTTGTGGCGTATTTGTAATATTAAAATCAGGTTTTTTTAAATTTTGGTAAATATAAAGTACTTAAAAAATAATAACTTAAAATTAAAGTGTTTCAATGTAACTTAAAAAATCAAACTAATATAAAAAAAGAATATTTTCTTTAGGTTGTCACATAGTATGATGATAATTCATCATAACTATTGGGATGATACATTTTTTCAATAAGATTAGATGAGTAAAGTACATAAAAGACGTTTTTTTTCTTGCAAAATTAGGTATCATCGCGCTCCTAGTTACAAGATATAAAATAAGTGTCTTTGCTAGTTCTATAAAGCACCGAGTCAAAGGACCAATCGTCACCAGACTTATTTCTTTCTACCCCTATCAGAGATGGTAATCCGATATGAGCGTTACTTCCGTTAACCCTGCCACTAATGCTACTAACGAATATTATTTGACTCGCCAAAGTCAAATGGAATCAAATGTTCGTAGCTATCCACGTAAATTACCGTTAGCGATAGCGAAAGCACAAGGATGCTGGGTTACTGATGTTGAAGGTACACAGTACCTTGATTGTTTAGCTGGGGCAGGTACATTGGCTTTAGGTCATAATCATCCTGCGGTGATTCAAAGTATTCAAGATACATTGGCAAGTGGTTTGCCATTGCATACTTTAGACTTAACCACACCTTTAAAAGATGCATTCACTGAAGCATTGTTAGCATATTTACCTGGTGGTAAAGAAGAATATTGCTTGCAGTTCTGTGGTCCTGCTGGTGCAGACGCAACTGAAGCAGCAATCAAACTTGCTAAGACTTACACTGGCCGTAGTTCAGTGATCAGTTTCTCTGGCGGTTACCATGGTATGACCCATGGTGCACTTGCTATGACTGGTAACTTAAGTGCAAAAAATGCAGTTAATGGTTTAATGCCAGGCGTACAATTCATGCCGTATCCGCATGAATACCGTTGCCCACTTGGTTTAGGTGGTGAAGCAGGTGTTGACGCTTTAACTTACTACTTTGAAAACTTTATTGAAGATGTTGAAAGCGGTGTAACAAAACCAGCTGCTGTTATTCTTGAAGCGATTCAAGGGGAAGGCGGCGTAGTTACAGCTCCAGTAAAATGGTTGCAAAAAATCCGTGAAGTGACTGAAAAGCACAACATCGTTTTAATTTTAGACGAAGTTCAAGCTGGCTTTGCACGTTCAGGCAAAATGTTTGCATTTGAACATGCAGGTATTGAACCTGATGTTGTTGTAATGTCTAAAGCAGTAGGTGGTGGTTTACCACTTGCAGTATTAGGTATTAAACGTAAATTTGATGCTTGGCAACCTGCTGGTCACACAGGTACTTTCCGTGGTAACCAACTTGCTATGGGTACTGGTCTTGTTGTATTAAAAACGATTAATGAACAAAATCTTGCTCAAAATGCGCAAGAGCGTGGTGACTTCTTACAAGCTGAATTTAAAAAATTAGCTCAAGAATTCCCATGTATCGGTAACGTACGTGGTCGCGGTTTAATGATCGGTGTTGAGATTGTTGACGAGCGTAAACCAGCTGACCGTATCGGTTCACATCCTGCTGACTCACAATTAGCTGCTGCAATTCAAACTGCTTGTTTCAACAATAAATTATTGCTTGAAAAAGGTGGTCGTAACGGTACAGTAATTCGTTTACTTTGCCCGCTTATCATCACTCAAGACGAGTGTGTTGAAGTAGTTGCTCGCTTTAAGAAAGCAATTGCAGAAGCATTGGTTGCAGTACGAGGCGCATAAGTATGGTGGATTTTGCAGAACATCGTAAAGCGTTACTCTGCAATGATGCACAATCCATTGCTGACTATGAGTCAGCAATGGGCGAAGCGGTAAAAGCCGTTTCAGCATGGTTGCAAAATGAAAAGATGTACACTGGCGGTAGCATTAAAGAATTGCGTTCAGCAATTTCTTTCCAACCTTCAAAAGAAGGGATGGGTGTACAAGAATCTCTTCAACGTATGATTGAGCTTTTCTTGAATAAAAGCTTGAAAGTACATCACCCACATTCATTAGCACATTTACACTGCCCAACCATGGTGATGAGCCAGATCGCGGAAGTGTTAATCAATGCAACTAACCAGTCTATGGACTCATGGGATCAAAGCCCTGCAGGTTCATTAATGGAAGTTCAGCTCATTGATTGGTTGCGTCAAAAAGTAGGTTATGGTTCTGGTCAGGCTGGTGTTTTCACTTCTGGCGGTACTCAATCTAACTTGATGGGTGTGTTGCTTGCTCGTGACTGGTGTATCTCGAAAAACTGGAAAGACGAAAATGGTAATCCATGGTCTGTACAGCGTGATGGTATTCCTGCCGATGCAATGAAAAACGTCAAAGTCATTTGTTCTGAAAATGCGCATTTCTCTGTGCAAAAGAACATGGCAATGATGGGTATGGGCTTCCAGTCAGTTGTAACTGTTCCTGTGAATGAAAATGCACAGATGGATGTAGATGCTCTCGAAAAAACGATGGCGCATCTTCAGTCTGAAGGCAAAGTTGTTGCTTGTGTCGTTGCGACAGCAGGTACAACCGATGCTGGTGCAATTGACCCATTGAAGAAAATCCGTGAAATTACCAATAAGTATGGGTCATGGATGCACATCGATGCGGCATGGGGCGGTGCATTAATTCTCTCAAATGACTACCGTGCAATGCTTGATGGTATTGAGTTATCTGACTCGATCACCCTTGACTTCCATAAGCATTATTTCCAAAGCATTAGCTGTGGTGCGTTCTTGTTGAAAGATGAAGCGAACTATCGCTTTATGCACTACGAAGCTGAATACTTGAACTCTGCTTATGATGAAGAGCATGGTGTACCAAACCTTGTTTCTAAGTCATTACAAACGACTCGTCGTTTTGATGCATTGAAATTGTGGATGACAATTGAATCACTTGGTGAAGACCTTTACGGTTCAATGATCGACCATGGTGTAAAACTTACTCGTGAAGTTGCAGATTACATCAAGGCAACTGACGGTTTAGAGCTTTTAGTTGAACCTCAGTTTGCTTCGGTATTGTTCCGTGTTGTGCCACAAGGCTACCCAGTTGAGTTTATCGATAGCTTGAATCAAAACGTAGCGGACGAGTTGTTTGCACGTGGTGAAGCAAATATCGGTGTAACAAAAGTTGGTAATGTACAGTCATTGAAAATGACCACATTAAGCCCAGTTGTGACATTCGAAAATGTTAAAAACCTTTTAGGTCAAGTATTGGCTGAAGCTGACCGCATTAAAGATGCGATTGCTTCTGGTAATTATGTACCACCAATCGACTAATTGAGTTGATACCAAAAAAGCCCGGTTTATTGCCGGGCTTTTTTATTACATATTATTTTTATTTAAAATGTGCATCGAAATAGACTGATATGCACAAACCATGCATATTTTCAAAAAACAAAAATAATTATGCATGATTTATGGGAAGCAAATTTCTTATTGTATTGGTATGTCCCCAATGTTTGGTCACATCGATATATCAATACTGCACTTACTCTTTAAAAGACGCTGCTCAAATGGTCATAAGGTAAGAGGCTGTAATTACAATTAAGACAAGGAAGAAGAAATGCAACAAGTTAATGTGCTTAATGAATTTAAATTAATTATTAACGGTCAATCTTGTTCAGGTGAACAGGGTGAACTAGAAATTATTAACCCAGCTACAGGTTTAACTGCCGCACGCTGTGCAAAAGCATCGGTTGAGCAAGTAAATCAGGCAGTTAGCGCTGCTAAACAAGCATCTAAAGCTTGGCAACAAGTTTCACACGAAGAGCGTAAGTCAATCTTAAATAAGATTGCAGATGGTATTGAAAAGCACGCTGAAATGCTTGCAGAGTTGGTTGTACTTGAGCAAGGTAAGCCACTCGCACTTGCACAAATGGAGGTGCAGGGCGCAATTGGTTGGACGCGTTACGCGGCTGCTATGGATTTACCTATTGAAGTGATCGAAGACAGTGAAACCAAGCGCATTGAACGCCATCGCCAACCATTAGGAGTAGTAGCTTCAATTACTCCTTGGAACTGGCCACTGATGATTGCGGTTTGGCATATTATGCCTGCATTGCGTGCAGGTAACGTGGTCATTAGCAAACCTTCTGAATACACGCCACTCTCAACTTTGCGTTTATGTGAAATTATTCAACAAGAAGTTCCAGCAGGCGTGATCTCAATTGTGGTCGGTGCTGGTGAGATTGGTGAAGCATTATCTTCTCATCCAGATGTACAAAAAGTTGTGTTTACGGGGTCAACTCGAACAGGTCAGCACATCATGGCTGGTGCAGCTCAACAGTTAAAACAGCTAACTTTAGAGCTTGGTGGTAATGACGCTGGTATTGTATTACCAGATGCAAATATAGATGAAATTGCAGCTAAGATTTTTAATATGGCGTTCTTAAATGCAGGCCAAACATGCGCAGCATTAAAGCGTTTATATGTGCATGAAAGCCAATATGAAGCTTTATCTCAAAAGTTAGCTGACATTGCCAACGCTCAAGTTGTGGGTGACGGAATGGAATCTTCTACAACATTTGGTCCTGTTCAAAATCAAATGCAATATAACAAGGTGAAAACCCTTATTGCTGAAGCCATTGGACAAGGTGCAAAAGCACTTTCTGGTCAACAGCAATTACCAGAGCAAGGCTACTTTATTGCTCCTACTATTTTGACTGAAGTTTCTGACTCTTGCCGCGTGGTGCAAGAAGAACAGTTTGGTCCTGTGTTACCTGTTTTAAAATATACAGATATTAACGATGCAATTGCCCGCGCTAATGACAGTGAATTTGGTTTAGGCGGTTCAATCTGGTCGTCTGATATTAAAGCTGCTCAAACTTATGCTAGTCAGCTTCAATGCGGTACTGTTTGGATTAATACCCATGCAGAAGTCCTGCCTCATGCACCTTTTGGTGGCTGGAAAATGTCAGGCTTAGGTGCTGAATTTGGTTTAGAAGGTTTACTTGAAAATACGATCGGGCAAACAGTTCATATTAGTAAAGTCTAAATATTAACTTTAAGGCGGATCTAGTATCCGCCTTTTTATTTTCACTTTTATGAGTGAAAAGCTGAGCTATTTTATTGGGAGTGATGATAGCTCATGCTTTTAGGCTTGATTAAAAAATGATTCTGTTCTTTGATTTTTTTCAGAACAATGTAAGACTTTATATGACCAATAAAATTATAAGAAAGTAATCTTTCAGTCACAAATTGAGAGAGCTGTTCTAAGTTTTCAGCAACGACTTTTAAAATAAAATCTGCATCACCACTAATTGAAAATGCATCTTGAATGTTATCTTCAGCTTCGATCAGTTCCTGAAAAGCCTGCTGTGATTTTGCTTCGTGTGTCCTTAAATTAATATGAATCATCGCTGTAACTTCCAGCCCTAGTGCCTGCTGCTGGATACGTGCGGAGTAACCTAAAATTATGCCTTTTTGTTCAAGTAACTGTCGTCGTCTTGAACATTGGGAAGCTGATAATCCGATTAAATCTCCAATTTCCTGATTGGTGAGCCGTCCATTCTTTTGTAGTGCCTGAATGATTTGCCAGTCGAACTTATCCATTGCATAAAATCCTTTTATGATACACAAATCATGTATTTTTATTAAAATGCGTTTTCATTATGCACGAAATCTAAAAGATAGATGAAATATTATTTTTCTATGGAATAAAAATTGGTCTCAAAGGATATAGAGCAATGTTCATAGAAATCGGTGAATTTTTAAATCTTCGTTTAAAACAAATGGGTATCCAACATCTTTTTGGAGTACCTGGTGATTTTAACCTTTCATATCTAGAACAAGTTGAAGCAGACCCACAACTCGAATTTATTGGAAATTGTAATGAATTAAATGCTGCTTATGCAGCAGACGGCTATGCACGAATTAACGGTTTTTCTGCCTTGGCAACCACTTATGGTGTAGGTGACTTAAGTGCAATTAATGGCATCGCAGGTGCCTATGCAGAAAATGTACCTCTTATTCATATTTCTGGTATTCCACCATTACATGCAGTTCAAAAGGGCACTTTAATACATCATACGCTTGTCGATGGTAACTATGACAATATTATGAACTGTATGAAAGAGTTCACAGTTGCCCAAACACGTTTAACTCCTGCAAATGCAGCTTTTGAAATTGACCGTGTATTACGTCAGTGTTTCCTTGAACGCCGTCCTGTACACATTCAACTACCAGGCGATATTACTCACGTTAAGATTGAAGTATCTGAACGTCCACTCGACCTAAGCTATCCAGCTGTTGAACCTGAATTATTGCAAAATGTGGTAAGCAAACTCTGTAACATTATTGAGAATGCTCAAAGTCCAGCGCTTCTTATTGATAATGAAGCTTCGGTTTTTGGTGTGACATCACTTTTAAATGATTTATCACAAAAATGCTCAATTCCATTTGCAGGTATGAATACTGCAAAAAATATTATGGATGAAGGCTCACCTCGTTACATCGGAACTTATGTGGGTGGGGCAAGTCAGCCACATGTGAAAAATATCATTGAACAATCTGACTGCTTAATTGGTATTGGTGCACGTTTTACCGATGTTGGTTCGGCTGTATTTACTCATCAAATTGAAACCAAGAACTACATCGAAATTAAATCTTATGGCCTGAATATTTTTGGTCAGGATTTTCCGGGTATTGAGATTGGTCAGTTACTCGTTGAGCTAAATAAAAAAGTTGCACCACGTAAATCGACAACACCTCTTCTTGAAAAACAACCGCCGAAAGTAATAGAAGCTCCAGCTCAACAAAAGCTTAGCCAAGATGTGCTTTGGAACTACATTTCAGGTTTCTTAACAGAAGATGATGTAATTATTGGTGAAGTCGGAACATCAAACTCAGCTTTGTCAGGAATAAAGCTTCCAGCTACAGCTAAATATATTGCTCAGCCACTTTGGGGTTCTATTGGTTACACCTTACCGGCTTTACTTGGTAGTTTGCTGGCCGCGCCTGAACGTCGTCAAATTTTATTTATTGGTGATGGTTCATTCCAACTTACGGTACAAGAACTCTCTACGATTATCCGTCACGGTTTAAAGCCAATCATTTTCTTGCTGAACAATGGCGGTTATACCATTGAGCGCTTAATTATGGGTGAAAACGCAGCCTATAACGACGTGCAAAACTGGAAATACACTGAAATCCCGGCTGTGTTTAACGGTAAAAAAGGCCATACAACTTATGTGGTTGAAACCGCTGGGCAACTGAAGAGTGTTTTAGATAACGTTCAGCAAAATGATCAGTTAACTTTTATTGAATTAAAACTACCAGCAATGGATGCACCAGTAAGTTTGAAAAAATTTGCTTCTGTGATTGCGCGTTTTGACTACGGTGATCGTGGCTACGAAATTTTAAAGGAACGTTCCCAACCGATTAAATGTAAGGATGCAATCTCTTTTTAAATAGAGGACAGGACACGTCTTCTCAAAAATTAAATGGACTCATATTAAAGCTATTTATGTCCGAAGGTCGGTTTCTGATCTTCGGATATGGTGCTGAATAAAGGTGTACAGGAAGTGACACCAACATTGGAGATAATGTTATGGATGCAAACAATAAGCACGAGTTAAAACAAGGCTTATCCAATCGGCATATTCAACTCATCGCACTCGGAGGGGCGATTGGAACAGGTTTATTCTTAGGTCTTTCTCAAACAATTAAACTGGCTGGCCCTTCAATCTTATTAGGATATGCAATTGCAGGCGTGATAGCCTTTTTGATTATGCGTCATTTAGGTGAAATGGTTGTTGAAGAACCGGTAAGCGGCTCTTTTAGTTATTTTGCGAACAAATATTGGGGCAAAATGGCTGGCTTTATGTCTGGCTGGAACTACTGGGTTTTGTATGTGCTGGTGAGCATGGCTGAACTGAGCGCAATTGGGACTTTTATACAGTTTTGGTGGCCTGAAATTCCGACATGGCTGACTGCTTTATTTTTCTTTATTTTAATTAACGGCATTAACTTGGTAAATGTCCGCTTTTTTGGGGAATCCGAGTTCTTATTTTCCTGCATTAAAATTGTTGCGATTTTAAGCATGATTGGCTTTGGTGCTTATCTGTTATTTTCAGGCTCAGCAGGTCCGCAAGCAGGTATTGCAAATTTATGGCAACACGGTGGTTTCTTCCCGCATGGGATTCACGGTTTTGTCATGGCTCTGGCTGTCATTATGTTTGCATTTGGTGGTTTGGAATTAATTGGTATTGCTGCAGCGGAAACGAAAAAACCTGAAACCACTATTCCAAAAGCAGTAAATCAGATTGTTTACCGTATCCTGATTTTTTATATCGGTGCGATCGGTATTCTTTTATGTCTTTATCCATGGAATATGGTGGCAGAAGGCGGTAGTCCATTTGTCATGATTTTCCAGTCATTAAACAGTAATGGTGTTGCGAACGTTCTAAACTTTGTGGTCTTGATTGCTGCTATTTCGGTTTATAACAGTTGTATCTATTGTAATAGTCGTATGTTGCATGGTTTGGCAGAGCAGGGTAATGCTCCGGCAATTTTGAAAAAAGTAAACAGCCGTGGTATTCCCGTTCCAGCAGCAGTTGTTTCTGCATCTATTACAGCAATATGTGTCGTTGTGAATTATCTGATTCCTGGTCAAGCTTTTCAGCTCTTTATGATGTTAGTTGTCGCAGCGCTTGTCATTAACTGGCTTATGATTTCAGTCACACATTTGAAATTTACTAAAGCGATGAAATTGCAAAAACGTCAAACTAAATTTCAAAGTATTCTTAGTCCATGGAGTAACTATTTAACCATTAGCTTTGTATGCTTTATTCTTATTATTATGGCGTTTACACCAGATATGAGGTTGGCTGTTATTTTAGGGCCAATCTGGCTTGCTGTTTTAGCGGTAATGTATTTCTTAAAATATCGCAAAAAAATGGTAGCGATACCAGAAGTACAATCGAATTGATCGTCTAAATTGACAATGATATTGCGGTTACCTGACTTAAAGTCGGTAACCCTTTATCTTTTGTCATATTATTTTAATGTTACAAAGAAAATAATTATTTTTAGAAATTTTTATTCATATTTATAACAATAGAAAATATTTAAATCATAAAATTAATAACATCGTAAATTAGTGGATTTTAATATATTTATAATAACTTTAATTTTTATAATTTATAAATAACTATATTTTATGTTTTTAATCATTGTCATAATAAACACGATGACCTTCTGTAAAATAGGCGAGAAGTTTGAATTAAATAACTGATAATAAATAAAAATAACAATATGACAATCGACATTATAAAAATCATTAAAGCGTCATCATACTGTAACTTATTTGTCATATTTTCTATTCACAATGCAGCTATCGAAGAGCGTACAAGCACTCAACAAAAAGTGACGTACAACCTATTGCATTAATGAGAGAGAACAGAATGCGCTTAAATCCACGTCAAATCGCAATTGCGTTAGCAGTAACTGGGGCAGCTGTAACAACGACTGCAAATGCAGCTCGTGATACGATTCAAATTGCTGGTTCTTCAACTGTATTACCGTTTGCCAGTGTTGTAGCTGAAGAGTTTGGTAATACATTCCCTCAATTTAAAACTCCTGTAGTGGGTTCTGGCGGTTCTTCTGCTGGTTTGAAACAATTCTGTCAAGGTGTTGGCGATAATACAATCGACGTTGCAAACGCTTCTCGTAAAATTAAAAGCACTGAAATTGAAGCTTGTAATAAAGCTGGTGTAAAACAAATCCAAGAAATCAAAATTGGTTATGACGGTATCGTATTTGCGTCTAACTCAAACAAAGCAGCTTATAAATTAAAACCTTACCATGTGTTCGCTGCTTTAGCTGCACAGTTACCTTCAAAAGGTAAATTGGTTCCAAACCCATATACAAACTGGAACCAAATTGATAAAACACTTCCAAATGAGCCGATTACTCTTGTAATCCCTGCATCTAACCATGGTACTCGTGAAGTTTTCCAAGAGAAAATGGTTGAAGCTGGTTGTGAAGCATATGAATACTTCAAGAGCTTAGACAAAGATGCTCAGAAGAAAGCATGTTCTACTTTCCGTAAAGATGGCCGTGTAATTGAAATCGCTGGCGACTATACAGAAACATTGGCTCGCTTAAAGACTTCTCCAAGCGCAGTAGGTGTGTTTGGTTTAAGTTTCTATGACATGAACCGTGACAAGTTACGTGTGGCAACAGTAAACAACGTTGTTCCATCTGAGAAGACAGTATTGAATGGTACATACCCTGTATCTCGTCCATTGTACTTCTACGTGAAAGGTGAACACTTAAAATCAGTTAAAGGCTTACCGCAATATGTAGAATATTTCGTAAGCAAAAAAGCGACTGGTAAAGGTTCTAAAGCTGAGCGTGATGGTTTAATCGTGATGTCTGATGCTGAACGTGCAAAAGTTTTGGCTGACTTTAAAGCAGGTAAAACTGTTAAATAAGTTAGTTTGAATGAAGGCTGGTGATCTTAAGGGTTCATCAGCCTTTTTGTCTAACTTGTTTTTCCAAATTATGACAATTGAGAAAACAGTGGAGAGTACATGAATCTGCTACTTATCGGTGTGTTGTTAGCCCTTGTGGCCATCGCATATCAACTTGGGCTGAGAAAGAGCCGTAACATAGCAGGTAAGGGAAGCAACTCGGCGACATTACATTCTCGTCCTGGTTATTATGGCGCACTGGTTGGTCTTTGGTGCGGTATCCCTGCTTTTTTAATTTTGATCATTTGGAACTTGGTTGAACCAAGTATTTTAAATCATATTATTTTTAATAATATTCCAGCGTCTGTAAGTGCTTCGCTTGATGAGGCAGGCAGAAGTGTACTGATTGATCGTGTTCAATCAATCGCTTCAGGTTTTGGTGTAAGTGATAAACCAGCTGCTTATGAATTAGCTGCTGCTCAACAGTTTGCAAAATTTCAAACCATTGGCTCTTTTGCCAAATTTGCTGTTGTCGTTTGTGCAGCTTTACTCGGTTTAGTGTGGGCAAAGAAAAAAATCAATCAACAATACCGTGCTCGTAACCAAGTTGAACGTGCCATTAACGTTGCTTTGATTTTATGTTCGGGTGTAGCGATTTTAACCACCATCGGTATCGTAATGTCGATGTTTGGCGAAGCAATGCACTTCTTCCGTTTTGTTAGCCCAGTAGACTTTTTCTTTGGTACAGAGTGGAATCCGGGCTTTAGCACTTCCGGTAATGCTGAAGGTAGTTATGGTTTATTACCATTGCTATGGGGTACGCTCATGGTCAGTGGTATCGCTCTACTCGTTGCTGTACCAGTTGGATTAATGATTGCAATTTATTTAGCTGAATATGCTTCACCATGGTTCCGTTCATGGGCGAAACCAACAATTGAAGTATTAGCTGGTATTCCAACAATTGTTTATGGTGTATTTGCCATGATGATTATTGGACCCTTCTTTAAAGCAGCAGGCGCTTCTATTGGTTTAGAGATTAATGCGACGAGTGCTTTAACTGCTGGTTTTGTCATGGGGATTATGATTATCCCATTCGTTTCATCTTTGTCTGATGACATTATTACTCAAGTCCCGCGTGCACTGCGTGATGGTTCTTTAGGACTTGGTGCAACTAAGTCTGAAACAATTCGTCAAGTCGTATTACCAGCAGCTTTGCCGGGTATTACAGGTGCTTTCTTATTGGCAGTCTCTCGTGCTGTTGGGGAAACCATGATTGTGGTTTTAGCAGCAGGGAACAGTCCACTTTTACACGCAAATCCATTTGAAGCTGTTTCTACTGTGACCGTAACTATTGTAAAGCAGTTGACCGGAGATACAGACTTCTCGAGTCCACAAGCATTGGTTGCATTTTCGCTAGGTCTAACACTATTTGTGATTACCTTGGGATTAAACATTGTAGCACTGTACATTGTGCGTAAATACCGTGAGCAATACGAATGAGTACATCAAATACATCGTCTCCTATGGATCAGAACGTATTTGATCCGAAAGCTGCTGCTGAAACGCGTGAACGACGTAAACAGGTTATTGAAAAATCTTTGGCTAAACGCCATCGCAAAGAAAAAGCTTTTCGTTTTGCGGGTTTCTCGGCAGTTATTATTGGTCTTGCATTCGTTGCTCTCTTGTTCGGTAGCATTTTGGCAAAAGGTCTACCAGCTTTTTGGCAGACCAGTATGAATGTTCCAATTTACTTTGATCCTAAAGTCATTGATGCAGGGCCAGTACCTGTACGTACTCAAGGTGAAACACCGGCTCATTACCAAGAACGTTATGTGGATTGGCAAACTAAAATGGGTATGGTGGATTGGGATGGCATCATTGTAAATGGAATGATTGCTAAAGATCCTGCACTTGCATCACAACGCGATTACTTAAGTAGCTTATATGCAAGCTCAGAAGCTTATCGCTTACGTGATATGGTTTTTGCAGATCCATCACTCATTGGTAAAAAAGAAAATATTACTTTCTTGGGCGATGCGAATGTCGATGTTTGGTTAAAAGGTAATATTGATCGTTCATTGCCAGATGATCAGCAACAACTTGATTCAGAAGTGCGTAAGCTTGCAGATGATCTAAAAGCAAAAGGCGTTCTTGAAAGTACATTTAACTTGAACTTATTTAAGAACCCTGACTCACGTAGCTCACCAGCAATCAGTGGTCTTGCAGGTGCATTCATGGGTTCATTGTTCATGATGCTGATTGTAATCATCATTGCGATTCCAATCGGTGTTGCCAGTGCAATCTATCTTGAAGAGTTTGCTCCAAAAAATGTTCTTACCGACATTATTGAAGTCAACATTAATAACCTTGCTGCTGTTCCTTCTATCGTATTTGGTTTACTTGGTGCTGCAATCTTCATTGGCTGGATGCACTTACCTCTATCAGCTCCGCTGGTAGGTGGTTTGGTTTTAAGCTTAATGACGTTACCGACCGTCATTATTACAACCCGTGCCTCATTAAAAGCAGTGCCACCTTCTATTCGACAAGCTGCACTTGGTTTAGGAGCTTCTAAGTTCCAAACTATTTTCCATCATGTTTTACCGTTGGCATTACCAGGCATTATGACAGGGGCAATTATTGGGGTTGCCCATGCACTTGGTGAAACCGCACCTTTACTTTTAATCGGGATGAGTGCATTCGTTGCAAGTATTCCAACAACACCATTTGATCAAGCAACTGCTTTACCTGTTCAAGTTTACTTATGGCAAGGTAATGAGTTGCGTAACTTCTTCGAAGGCCGTACTGCCGCTGCGATTATCGTACTACTTGCATTAATGATTGGTTTAAACAGTCTTGCAATTTGGTTACGTAAAAAGTTCGAAGTGCGTTGGTAATAGAGGATAAATCATGAATACTATTGATATTACGAATTCCTTAGAAAAGGATAAGTTAGTGAATACTGAACAATCGCAATTTACAGACAAACCGCTGAATCATGGCACTTCGTATGTTTCGCATTTTGAACCACAAACTTCAAAAAAGCAGAACTCAACCGAAATCAAGATTAGTGCACAAGATGCCCATGTTTATTATGGTGATTTTGAAGCCATTAAAGGTATTGATCTAGACATTTACCAAAACGAAGTAATCGCGTTTATTGGTCCGTCAGGTTGTGGTAAATCAACGTTTCTTCGTACTTTAAACCGTATGAATGACACCATTGATGGTTGCCGTGTAACAGGTAAAATTACCCTCGATAATCACAATATTTATGACCCTAATCTAGACGTTGTATTATTGCGTGCTCAGGTAGGTATGGTATTCCAAAAGCCAAATCCATTCCCTAAATCTATTTTTGACAACGTGGCTTATGGCCCAAAACTTCATGGTTTAGCACGTGATAAGTACGACCTAGAAGAAATCGTTGAAAATAGCTTACGTAAAGCTGGTTTGTGGGATGAGGTTAAAGACCGTTTGAACCAACCAGGCACAGGTTTATCCGGTGGTCAGCAACAGCGTTTATGTATTGCACGTACCATTGCCGTTAGTCCTGAAGTGATTTTAATGGATGAACCGTGTTCTGCACTCGATCCAATTGCAACAGCAAAAGTAGAAGAACTCATTTCTGAATTGTCGAATCAATACACAATTGTGATTGTGACTCACTCAATGCAACAAGCGGCACGTGTTTCTGATCGTACTGCTTATTTCCATTTAGGTGATTTGATTGAAGTCAACTCAACTGAAAAAGTTTTTACTCAACCCGATCATCAGTTAACGGAAGCATATATTACTGGGCGCTTCGGTTGATTAATCATCAATAAAAGAAAAAGAGCCAAGTGCTCTTTTTTTATTTTATAAATGAAAATGACTCTATTTTGCAAAATCGCTATTGAATTTTAATCAAAAGGACCACATCTTAAGGCTATAAAGATAAACTTATGAGCTTAGAATTTTATGTTATTCCATTTGCCTAAACTCCCTGCGGAAATACGTGTTAGTCATTTAAATGCGCGTGTAAATGAACAGAGAAAAAAAATTGCACAAACTACGGCAAGCCGTTTAGAACTTTTACAATTAGCTCAACAACTTGCTAAAGAAGCTAAAATTCGCCGTAAAAATAATCAGAAAATTTTTGTTTTAGATTTCAAAGGCGATATTCAAGCTTCCGCAGTTGAAAACTTACGTGAAGAAATTACTCTTATTTTAGCAACTGCTAAAGCAGGGCGTGACCGTGTTGTCGTTCGTCTTGAAAGCCCAGGTGGTATGGTCCATGGTTATGGCCTAGCAGCAGCTCAATTGGTACGCTTACGTGATGCAGGCTTCCATTTAACCATCTGTGTAGACAAGGTCGCTGCGAGCGGTGGCTATATGATGGCATGTATTGCAAATGAAATTATTACTGCACCATTTGCAATTGTGGGTTCGATTGGAGTGGTAGCTCAAGTTCCAAACTTTAATCGTCTTTTGAAAGAGCATAATGTGGATTTTGAGCTTTACACAGCAGGGCAGTATAAACGTACAGTCACCATGTTTGGCGAAAATACCCCAGAAGGTAAAGCGAAGTTCGAAGAAGAGCTCCAACAAACCCATGTTTTATTTAAACACTTTGTAGAAAAGTATCGCCCACAGCTGAATGTCGATAAGGTGGCTACAGGTGAACATTGGTATGGTGAAGATGCGTTAGATCTAAACCTTGTTGATAAATTACAAACATCTGATGAATATCTACTGGGTCTATTACCTCAACATGATGTATACGTCATTAATACACGTAAGAAAGCGACCTTGGGTGAGAAGCTAGGTTTGCAAGCGGCACAAATGGCAGATGGTTTGATTCCTGCTGTAATGAGTAAAGTAATGGAGAGCCTTACAAAAGCGAACACGACGCTTGTGCAAGTACGTGATCCAAAACTATAAGTTTATCTAGTTCTAATTTTATAAAAGGCCAGCTTAAATGCTGGTTTTTTTTATAAAGTTAATATTCAAAGTTGTCTGGTTAAATATATTTGGATTTTTAATAGAAAGTAAAAAATAAATATTGATAAATATACTTTTTGAATTGTGATAAGCACATGGTTTTGATATTTTAAGCAGCAATAAAATAGCTTTTAGATGAAACATTTAAAAAGTTAGACATTTAAAAATATAACTGAAATTTAGGACAGGAAATAATGACAAGAATAATTGTGGCATCCAAAGAGGGTTTGGACGTTCTGCAAGATGGTCAGCTCAGTAAAGTGGTTTTAAACCAACCTGCAATTATCCAGATTGGTGTGAGTCAACAAGATATTGCATCAATGGTTAAACAAGGTGGAAACTTAGTGATCCATTTGAAAAATGGTGAAACGCTTGTTTTAGAAAACTTCTTTAATGAAGCAAATAATACGACAGATCATTCACTTGTTTTTCCGACTGAACATGGAAAATTTGTCGAAGCACAATTTGATGCTCAAGGTAAGGTGATTGACTATACAGGTCTAAACCATGTCACAGATTTAGCCTATACCAGTACGAGTCAACCAGCTGCGTCAATGGCAGTCGATGAGTCCCCAACTTTTTCGATGGGCAATGTCCTAAAAGCAGGCTTAGCAGTTTTAGCCGCTGAAGGTTTATACCTTTGGGCCTTTGATAAAGATGACAAAGATGACTCTTCAGGACCTGTAGATATCTTACCGCCTGCTGCACCGACGGCTACCGTTGCCGATGATACTGTTACGGTTAATGGTAAAGCAGAAGCTAATGCAAAAATTTATCTTAAAGATGCTGCTGGAAATACAGTCGCAACAGGGGTCGCAGATGCAAGCGGTAATTTTACAATTAAACTCGATAAACCTTTAGCAAATGGAAATAAATTAAATGTTTTTGCTGAGGATGCTGCTGGTAATATGTCTAAAGCAGGTACTGTGACTGGTAGTAAAGACACAATTGCTCCCGATGCCCCACAAGCCCAGTTAAGTGAAGATGGTTCATTGTTAACTGGTAAAGCTGAAGCAAATGCAAAAATTACTGTTTATGACGCTAGCGGTAAGATATTGGGTACTGTAACTGCGAATAAAGAGGGCATTTTTTCTTTAAAACTTACTTCTCCATTGACGAGTGAAGCAGGTGGAAAAGTTATTGCAGAAGACGCAGCCGGCAATAAATCTGAGCCAACTAAAATCATTGCAGGAAAGGATACTTTTGCTCCAGATGCTCCTTTAGTTGAAGTAAATAAAGAAGGCACCAAGGTTGAAGGACAAACTGAGCCTAATGCAAAAGTTCAAATAAAAGATGCTGAGGGTAAAGTGATTGGAACCGGTACGGCAAACGCTCAAGGCGAGTTTCAAATTACGCTTTCTTCTGCTTTAAAAGAATCACAAAAGGTAACGGTTATTGTTGAAGATACAGCGGGTAATACATCTAAACCTTTAGAAATTTCCTCTGGCTATGACACTATAGCGCCAGATAAGCCTACCGCTCAAGTGAATGCGGATGGTACCTCTGTTACTGGTACAGCTGAACCCAATGCAAAAATCGAGATCAAAAACTCAGCTGATAAGGTTATCGGTACTGGTACAGCAGATGCAAATGGTAAATTTACAATTACGATTTCACCTGCTTTAACCGATAGCTCGAAAGGTTCTGTAATAGCAATCGACAGTTCAGGGAATAAGTCTACTGCGCTGGAAATTGTTGGCAGTGATAAAGATACGATTCCACCAGCTAAGCCTGTTTTAAAAAGTTTAGATGATGATGTGGGGGCTTTAAAGGGGGCAATCCTAGCTGGTTCTGAAACTGATGATGCCAAACCAAAATTTACTGTTCAAGTTGAATCCAATGCGACTTTGACTATTTACGATAATGGGGTAGCCATCTCAATTATTAAAGTAGGTGATTTAGGTACTAGTAAGACTTGGTCATTCACACTAGATAAAGATTTAACCTTAGGGAAACATACCATTACTTTAATGCAAACAGATGCTGCAGGGCTTACAAGTGAAGTGAGTTCGCCATTTACGTTTTATGTGGTTGCTCCAAAGACTGCGAGCTTAAGTGATGCAGCAGTTGATACTGCTCATGCAGAAACTGTATCTGTTGCTGATAGCGTTGGCCTAAATACATTAAAGTTAGTCCAAAACACAACGAATGAAGCGGACAGTCAGCAGCATAAATCTGTACCAATAGATGATTTGTTAAAAAGTTCTGCCTCTAGTGAACCAGACCCAATTGAAACTCTTTTATCATCAACAGCACTAAAGCCTACACAAGTAAATGATCAAAGTGATATAACTACCAACGCTAGCAATACAACAGCTAATCTTGAGCATGTTTTACCTGATACAACTTCTTCTGTTCTACAAAACCTCTTAGAACAGACGAATCCTGTCGTTTAAATTGGTCTTAAAAAAAGCGCTCAATGAGCGCTTTTTTATTTATGAGTTATTTGTTTTAGAGGGAAGCACTAGTGCAGGAAGTCCATAGATAATTGCCCCAATCGTTGCTAATAGCATATCTTTATGTGCATCCCACATGTCACCTTGTTGCCCATTATAATTTTCGGCTTCTTCAGGTGATAATCCAATTGCAATTGCCCATTCAATAAGTTCATATAAAACGCTTGATGCCATTACGAATTGAACCACTAGTAAAAATAGACTAAATGGTTTTGCTGAGGGTAACCATACTTGAAAAACACGATAAATAAGAGGGTAGAGCAAAACGCCATAAGCAAGGTGAACTAAACGATCATACATATTACGGGACCAACCCATATATTGATCTAAGTTGAAATGGAACACCTGCTGTATCCAATCATTGTACGGAACGTATGAATACAAATAGTGCGCACCGATAATATGGATGAGCAAAAACAGCAAATAAAAAGTAAAACTTAAAAAGTCGAGCCCAATCTTTTTAAAAATAACAAAGAGCAAAATCAACATGAAAACAGTGCCAGCTTGATGAAGTAAATAAGCTTCAAATTCAAGAGGCTGAATACCTGAGATGACAATTGCAATCAAAAGCAGGCCAAGAGCAATATAGTGTTTTAGTTTGAATTGTTTTTCGATCATTTTATGAAGACTTTATTGTGATTTATATCAGTGTAATAAAAAAGCGAAGCCTAAGCTCCGCTTTTTGTAAACTTTTTAATTAGATTTTGCTAATTAAATCGTTAATTTGTTTCGCTTGTTCAGCTGCATTACCTGTGTAAGTTGCAGGCGTAAGCTCAGCTAAACGTGCACGTTCTTCGCTTGGTACTTGAGAAAGTTCGTCACCATTTACGAAATTAACCATCATATCACGCGTCATTGCTTGACCACGAGTTAATGCTTTTAATTTTTCGTATGGTTTTTCAATGTTGTAGCGACGCATTACAGTTTGAATTGGTTCAGCTAAAACTTCTTGAGCTTGGTCTAAATCTTCATTTAAACGGTTTGCATTTAACTCAAGTTTACCCACACCTTTTAAGCACGCATCGAAAGCAATTAAGCTTTGCGCAAAACCAACACCCATATTACGTAATACAGTTGAGTCAGTTAAGTCACGCTGCCAGCGAGAAATTGGTAATTTTTCGCCTAAGTGAGCTAATACTGCATTTGCAATACCTAAGTTACCTTCAGAGTTTTCAAAGTCAATAGGGTTAACTTTGTGTGGCATTGTTGATGAGCCAACTTCGCCTTCTTTCAATTTTTGTTTGAAGTAACCTAGAGAGATGTAGCCCCATACGTCACGGTTAAAGTCGATCAAAATCGTATTGAAACGACGTAACGCATCAAACAACTCTGCCATGTAGTCATGTGGTTCGATTTGTGTCGTGTAAGGGTTGAATGTTAAACCTAAAGATTCAACAAAAGCTTGAGCATGTGCAGCCCAGTCAACATTTGGATAAGCAGATAAGTGCGCGTTGTAGTTACCTACAGCACCATTGATTTTGCCAAGTAACTCAACATTTTCAAATTGTTTGATTTGACGAGCTAAACGGTATGCCACGTTTGCCATCTCTTTACCCAAAGTAGTCGGGCTAGCAGTTTGACCGTGTGTACGAGACAACATTGGTTGTTCTGCGTGAGTGGTTGCCAAAGCAGAGATCGCATTTAGGATTTGCTTCATGCTTGATACTAAAACTTCACGACCGTTTTTAAGCATAAGCGCGTGAGACAAGTTGTTGATGTCTTCTGAGGTACATGCGAAGTGAATGAACTCGCCCGCATTTTGTAATTCAGCAATACCCGCAATCTTTTCTTTTAAGAAATACTCAACTGCTTTTACATCATGGTTAGTTGTACGTTCAATTTCTTTAATGCGGTTAGCATCTTCTTCAGAGAAGTTGCTAACAATTGCATCTAAAGCTGCGTTTGTTTCGTTTGAGAAAGGAGCAACTTCAACAATTTCTGGACGGTTAGAAAGTGCTTGTAACCAACGCACTTCTACAGTGACACGAGCATGGATTAAACCAAACTCAGAAAGAAAAGGGCGTAGCGCATCACATTTGCTGGCATAACGTCCATCTAATGGTGATAGAGCGGTTAAAGCGTTCATAACGATTCCTTAATGTTGGAATAAACATAAAACTAAAAAAATCTCGTTTATAGTCTTAAATGACTTGGTACTGTAAACGAGCAAGTGCTTGAATATCCTGTAGCAATTTACGTTTGCTAAAAATCATGTTCCATGAACTACCGCCGAGTTGTCGCCATAAATGGGCCATTTGCAAGCCAGTAAACAGACAAGCACGGATGCGGTTAGTATGGTTGGTATCTTTAAATGCTTCTGCATTACCACGAACTAAAATGCGTGGATTAATCTGCCCGGCAGTATCAACATAAGTTTGTGCCAAATTGGCTAAAATGCTTGGATGTAAATAGTTATTATCAAAAAAAGAAAGCTGTTTTAAAATTTTCTGCTGAGCTTTCTCAATGATTGCGACATATTCAGGATTGCTATAAACCTTTTTCTCTAGCTGTAAAAGCGACATCGCGTAGGACATTGGAAGTTTGGCTGTGCCCATTTTTGGAAGTCGAGATTTAGGCATGTTTGAAAAAGGTTGAGTAATACAATTTTCGAGGGTTTTAAGCCCTAAAGAAATATCAGCCAACTGATTAAAAAAATCTAAGGTTTGAACACCATTATTGGCTGTAGGTCGAATATTTAAACTTGCTTTAATTAACAGCTCAAAATAGAAGTTACCACTTTCACCAATACTTTGTTGACCCGTCATCGCTGTCATATGAGTAAGCTGGGTGGCCTGAAATACCCCAGCCAAGGCAAGGGCACGGTTTTGTCGAACATTCAAGGCTTGTGATTGTTGAAATGGTAACTCCACCATGCCATTCATTCCCTTAAATAAAATTTGGTGTAGGGGCATTTGTATGGTGAATGACACCCCCGCCTAAGCAAACTTCATCTGAATAAAATACAACGCTTTGACCCGGTGTAACAGCACGCTGAGGTTCATCAAACTCTACGCGTACACCGTGTTCAGTGTTTTCATCAATAAAAATTGTACATGCCTGATCAGGTTGACGGTAGCGTGTTTTTGCTGTGCAGCGTAATCCTTCCACAGGAATATTTTGTTCACCCGCTACCCAGTCAATTGACTCACTCCAAAGCTGAGTGCTTTGCATGAGTGGATGTTCATGTCCCTGACCAACAACGAGGCGATTATTATCTAGATCTTTATGTAGTACGAACCATGCACCCTCAGCTGCACCTTTCAAACCACCTAGACCAATTCCACCACGCTGACCGAGCGTATAGTACATCAGACCGTGATGTTCACCAACTTCTTTACCTGTATCAAGTACAATTTTCCCCGGTTGAGCGGGCAAATATTGTTTAAGGAAGTCATTAAAACGACGTTCCCCAATAAAACAGATTCCTGTTGAGTCCTTTTTCTTAGCTGTAGCAAGATCAAGTTCTTCAGCAATTCGGCGTACTTCAGGTTTTTCGATTTCGCCTACAGGGAATAAAGTTTTATTAATTTCTCTACCATGAACAGCGTGCAAGAAATAGGTTTGGTCTTTGTTGTTATCTACACCACGTAATAATGGTGCATATGCTTCGCCTTTAGAGTTATATGCAGTTTCACCACGACGTGCATAATGACCAGTTGCGATAAAGTCTGCACCTAAAGTCATAGCATGATCTAAAAATGCACGGAACTTAATTTCTTTATTACATAAAATATCGGGATTTGGTGTACGTCCAGCCGCATATTCAGCTAGGAAAAGTTCAAACACCCGATCCCAATATTCCATAGCAAAGTTTGCTGTATGAAGCTTAATACCGATCTTATCAGCTACTGCTTGAGCATCGGCTAGGTCTTCCATTGCTGTACAGTATTCCGTGCCGTCGTCTTCCTCCCAGTTCTTCATGAAAAGACCTTCAACTTGATAACCCTGTTGAAGTAAAAGTGCTGCAGAAACAGAAGAGTCTACACCACCAGACATACCGACGATGACACGTTGTTGCATAGGACTAGGCATCCAAATGAGAAGTTAATGAGGGAGAGAAGGGGTGCTCATAAATAAGCGATAGAGGATAATGGTGGCCTTTCATGGCATCTTCAACTGCTTTTAGCACAAGAGGACTACGGGCACGGGCAGATTCTTTGAGTTCATCTGGTGTCATCCACACAGCAGCGACAATATCTGTATCAAGTTGAGGATTACTTTCAACTTGAGTCACATGCGCTAAAAAACAGAAGCGGTAATATGTGCGATCGGGAAACATGGGTGGGGTATAAGTATAAATACCAAGCAAGGCATCAATTTCAACATGATGACCTGTTTCTTCAAGTGTTTCACGAATAGCAGCTTCTGTTAATGACTCGCCACATTCCACATGACCTGCAGGTTGGTTAAATACTGTGTGTACAAAACCTTCGCTATGCTCTTCTACAAAAAGATAGCGTCCGTCTTTTTCTACGACTGTAGCAACAGTGACATGAGGAGTCCATGCGGCCATAAAAAAGCACCATGATTTAAAAGACGTATAATACGAAATTTAGGGGTTTTTGGCTACGGTGATCTGCTAAACGATATGAGCAATACTACAAAACCATATTGTTTAAAAATCAGAAATTTTACTACTTACCATCAAGATACATAATTAATCGTGATTTGCTTGTGCAGCTTTATGATTATTTTGCACTTTTACATAATGTCTTGCTGAATAAGGAAGAAATGCGAGTTCTTTTTCAGTCAGTGGGCGCACTTGTTGTACAGGGCTTCCTACATAGAGATAACCACTTTTTAAGACTTTGCGTGGTGGCACTAAACTGCCTGCCCCAATCATTACATCATCTTCAATAACCACGTCATCTAGAATAACGGTGTTAATACCGACTAAAACACGGTTACCGATAGTACAGCCATGTAAAGTTACGTGGTGGCCAACGGTTACATCTTCACCAACAATCAGAGGTGAACCATTCGGTTTTGCATCATTTTTATGGCTAACGTGCAACATACAATGGTCTTGTACGTTACTGTTTTTACCAATTTGAATACTATTTACGTCACCACGGATGACTGCAAAAGGCCAGACAGAGACATTTTCAGCTAAGCTAACGTCACCCACCACAACAGCCATGTCATCGATATAACAGGTTGCATCTACTTGAGGGTGGTGTTCAAGATAAGGACGAATGTTCTTTGCCATGATGAGTATCAAAATAAAATTTAGTCGAATTATAAAATAAAAAAGCACTCAGGCTAAATAGCATGAGTGCTTAATTCACCTATTCAAAAATTAGAATAAGTTACTGAAGAATTGTTTGATATGGTCGATTAAACGAGCAAAGAAGCTTGCTTCTTCAACTGGCTTTAATGCAACTAAAGGTTTCTCAGCAATTACTTTGCCATCTAGGCTAGCAACAAGTTTGCCCACAACTTGACCTTTTTGAAGTGGTGCATTTAAGTTAGGTTGAACCACTAACTGAGTTTTAATGCCATCAGCTTTACCTTTAGGCATAGTCACACTAAAGTTTTCAGCCAAACCAACTTGAACTTCATCTTCTTTACCAAACCAAACTTTTGCTTTTGCAAGAACTTGATTCGCTGGTTGAACATTTGCAGTTTCAAAGTTAGCAAAGCCCCAAGCCAGTAATGTACGCGTTTGATCTGCACGTTCAGACATGCTTGGCGTACCAAAAATCACTGAAATTAAACGCATTGGACCACGTTTACTTGACGTAGTTAAGCAGTAGCCCGCTTCATCTGTATGGCCTGTTTTTAAACCATCTACACTTGGGTCTGTGTAAAGCAAGGCATTACGGTTACCTTGTTTAATACCATTAAAAGTAAATTCTTTTTCAGAGTAAATTGGATAGTATTTTGAACTGTCTTTAATAATATGTTGCGCTAAGACAGCCATATCTTTTGCAGTTGAATAGTGACCTTCAGCAGGCATACCGGTTGAGTTAATAAACTGAGTGTTTACCATGCCGATACGTTTTGCTTCCTGATTCATCATATGAGCAAACGTGCCTTCATTTCCGGCAATATGTTCAGCCATTGCTTTCGATGCATCATTACCTGACTGAATAATAATACCGCGGAGCATTTCTAGAACAGTCGCTGTACCGTTTAAAGGGACATACATACATGATTCAGAACTACTTCCTTTACACCACGCAGACTCGTTCATACGAACCTGCTCATTTTCAGTCAGTTCACCTTTTAATAATTTTTGTTCAATGATGTAACTGGTCATCATTTTTGTCATAGAAGCAGGTGCAAGCTTTTCGTTTTCATTTTTAGAAGCGAGAATTTGTCCTGTCTCATAATCCATTAATACATAAGACTTATTATTTAATTCTGGCGGAGCTGATAAGACAGTTGCTGCATAAGAAAAACTTGGTAAGAGGAGTAGTGCAGCAATAGCGCTTTTTCGAGTCATTCTAGGTAATTCCAATATCTTGTATGAAGCAGAAGAGCCTAGCATTTTAGGATAAAGCAAAGCCGACTTCTATGGGGGAAGTCGGCTTTTTCAAACAGTATTGTAACTCAAGAGTTTTTTACTAATTTAGTTTTGCGATTGATATGCTTTCACGTCTTGGCAAACTAATGTATTTTGCTCATCACCCGCAGCTTTTGCATCTTTACGCGCTTCTTTTAAGTATTTTTTGAAACCTTTGTCTTTGCTACGTTTTTCTAATGCAGAAACGGCATCCGCTTCATTTGGTAGATAGTCTTTCACTAAGCGTTCATAGCCTTGAGCAAAATCGGTATCTTTTTTACCAATCAAACTTGGGCAAATTTCAGAAAGCACTTGAATTGCAGCTAATTCTTCAGGAGTTGTGCCTTGTTGTGGAGTCACTTCAACAACATTTTCATTTTCGGTTTTCTTCTCAGTTGTTTTCTTCTTATCAGCAGCGAAACCAACTGTTGCCATGCTCATAAGTAAAACCAAAGAGAGCGATTGAACTAAGCTTTTCTTCATAAACATCGATAACTCAAAATAAAATTTTTAAATATGCGGTTAGCTTAACCAATTTAGATTTTAAAAAAATGGAAAAAATGTATTGTTATGTTGGTTTTCTGCTTAATACTAAGCAGAAAACCAAAAATGAATAAATCCCTATATCTAAAAAGAGCAAGATCTATTCTTTATAATTGACGATCTCTTCGCAGAGCTCATGTTGTTCATGATGGTCCATTTGCTTTGCCGTAAGACGTGCTTCATTTAATAGAGTTTTAAATTCAGCATCGTTTTGTAGAGTATTTAAGGTCATTGATTTATTTGAATAACCACTTAGATACATTGCAATAATTTTTTGAGCATTTGACTCAAGTTTTTTATTTGTTCCGACGAAAGCTGGGCAGATTTCCTGTAAAACTTGCGTTGCGGCAATATCATCTTTAATTAAGCTATCAGCCTCTTGTGTTGAAATGTCCTCATCTGCAAAAACCGCTTGCGTACACAATGTGATACTGATCCCCAATACCTGAAAAAAAGGAGCGAAAGTTTTCATTTTTTCACAATTTTATAATGCTATGGAGGCATAAATATATATAATTCAACAAATAATTCAATTGTGAAAACCTTTAGGTTTATTTGTAGAGAAAGATTTTAGTGAATATTTTAATTGCGAATGATGACGGTGTTTTTGCGCCAGGTATACAGGCTTTAGCTGAAGCATTAAGACCGCTTGGACGCGTGGTTGTGGTTGCACCGGAAAGTGAAAGAAGTGGTTTCTCGAGTGCATTAACATTGGATCGACCATTACGCCCAATTCAAATTGCCGAAGATGTCTGGGCAGTAAACGGTACACCAGCAGATTGTGTTTATTTATCCATGAATGGTTTGTTTGATTTTGAGTTCGATTTGGTCGTAAGCGGAATCAATAGTGGCGCAAACTTGGGTGATGACGTTTTATATTCAGGAACGGTAGGGGCTGCATTTGAAGGCCGTTTAATGAAACAACCTGCAATTGCCGTGTCTTTAGCAGGTCCTGATGTGCGTGCCTATAACAATAAAGAAGATTATGCTCAGGCTGCTCAGTGGGTACATGATTTTATTGCAAGCGGTTTACCAGCTTTGCCTCCGCGACATATCTTTAATGTCAATATTCCTGATGTGCCACAGTTAAAAGGAGCACAGATTACGTATCAAGGACGTCGTGCTCAATCTAAACCGATTACCAGTCACGTCGATCCACGAGGTCGTCAAGTTTACTGGATTGGTTTAGCAGGTGAGGCAGTTACAGATCCGCAGCGTGTTTCAAGTCAGATTCAATCTGATTTCTTTGCGGTTGCAAATGGTTATGTAAGTGTTACACCGATTCAAATGGATGCAACAAATTACGCCGTTTTAGAAGATTTACAGCTCAGTTTGAGTCAATAATCTGCTTCAAATGTTATAACTTTGTGAATAAAGAAAAAGAGGAACGTGTTTCCTCTTACTTTTTTGGTACTCTTAGCCGAAATGATTTGTAGCATTTAGTGAGGGAGATCAATGCATTTAATTGGGCAACAAAGCAGAGTGCATATCCAAAAAGACAAAATAATGAAAATTATGATGTTGTCTGTAGCAGTAGGCTTTACTGCGGTTATGGCGGGATGTGCTTCTAAACCACAAATTAATAATAGTTCTCGCTATGCAATGGCCCCTAACTATTACACAGTTCGTTCAGGTGATACTTTAAGTGGTATCGCAATGCGTTATGGTCTGGACTATATCAGTATTGCCGAAATGAATGATATTGCTCCACCATATCGTATTTATGTTAATCAGTCTTTGCGTTTGAAGAAAGGTTCTTCACCAAAAACGGTATCTACGCAAGTTATGGCGCAGCCTGAGCAAATCAAGCGTCAAACGATTGCTTTACCAACTACACAACCTGTTACACCAGTAACTCCGCCTGCAACGACCGCACCGTCAACAAATACGACAGTGACTTCGGTTGCACCAAATTCTAGCTTACGCTGGATAAAACCGACCAATGGACCAGTGATTCAAGGCTTTAATTTGGCAAATAATGTCAAAGGAATCCGTTATGGTGGAAATCAGGGCGATCCTATTTATGCCGCAGCGGATGGTCAAGTTGTCTACGCAGCCGATGGCTTAAAAGAATACGGTAATCTGGTTTTAATTAAGCATATTGATGGTTATATCAGTGCCTATGCTCACAATAGCAAGATGTTGGTGAAAAGCGGTGACAATGTAACTGCTGGACAAAAAATTGCCGAAATGGGTTCTACTGGGGCATCTCAGGTCATGCTTGAGTTCCAGATCCGTCTGGATGGAAAACCAATTAATCCTATAAATCTTTTACCAAAATAGCTAATGCATAAAACTTAGGTTTCCTCGTATAATATAATTGGTTGCTTTCATTACAACAATAAGCATTTTTTTATAAATTTAGAATTAGATTTGAGGAAACCTATGTTAGATCAGCTTCGTGCGATGGGTGTTTTTGCTTGTGTGGTTGAAAAAAGTTCATTCAGTGGTGCGGCACGTGAATTAGGAATTACAACAAGTGCGGTGAGCCAGCAGATTCGCTCCCTTGAGCATGAAATGGACGTAATTCTATTACACCGTTCCACTCGTAAACTTAGTTTGACAGAAGCCGGACAGGCTTTTTTTTCAAGCTGTCAAGAAATGTTGGCAGCTGCTGAAAGGGGAAAAATCAGAATTAATGAATTGAGGGATGACTTAATTGGGGATTTGCGTATCGCAACAACTCCTGATTTAGCAGTTCAACACCTCATTCCTGCATTATCTCACTGGATGTCAGCTCATCGCGGTTTATCTGTGCATTTTGAAGTTGGGCATCGTTATATCGACTTAATTGAAGAACGAATTGATATTGCAGTACGCATGAGTTCTACTCCGGTAGAAGAAAGTAGCTCTGTCATTCCAATGGCTTTTGTCGATCAAATTTTAGTGGCTTCTCCAAGTTATCTAAATCAATCTAGTCCAATTGTGCATCCTCATGATTTAAGAGCTCACGAGCTGTTGTCGATTAATGTGATGAATGAATCACACAATTTCCATTTTCAGCATGTAAAAACGGGTGAAACGCTTAATGTTGAAATGCAAAGCCGTTTGCAGAGCAATAATTTACAAGTTGCAAAAGCGTTATGTCAGCAAGGCCATGGTATTGCACGAATTTTATATTTAGATGCTCAAAAAGAGTTAAAAAATGGTTCTTTGATTGAACTCATGCCTGATTGGAAATTGCCAACTTTTACGTTGTATGCAGAAGTTGCCAAGCATGATCAACAACCCATGAAAATTCAGCGCTGTGTTGAAGCACTTAAACAATATTTTAGTCAGTTAGCAGGAGGGCGAGCGATCCAAATCGTCCGCTAATTTTCTAAGACTAAAAGTAAAAGGGCCTGTTTATTACAGGCCCTTTTTTATTACTTTTGTTTTAAGGTTGCAACTTCCTCTACACTTTCTTGCGGCAGATCTTCCGCCGTAAGCTCTTCATGCTTCTTGATTTTTTTCTTATTTTTCTTTTTCTTTTTTGGTTCCTCTTCAACTTCAGCACCATCTTCGATTGCTTGCCAGTACTCAAGTTGTTCCATTACAGCCGCATAAATTGAGTGTTTGCTGTATTTACCTTTTTTATCAAGTGTACCTACTGGGCGAGCCATTAAGATTTCAAGTGCCTGATCAATCGTGTCAATCGCATGAATATGGAATTGGCCGCTTCGAACAGCATCGATTACATCTTGGCGTAACATTAAATGCTGCATGTTTTGACGAGGAATAATGACACCTTGCTTACCCGTTAGCCCTTGTAATTTACAAGCATCATAGAAGCCCTCAATCTTTGCATTTACACCCCCAATTGGCTGAACTTGTCCTAACTGGTTCATTGAGCCTGTAATTGCCCAAGATTGATCAATTGGTAACTGGCTAATCGCAGAAATCAATGCTGAAAGCTCAGCTACAGTTGCGCTATCACCATCGACTTGGCCGTAGCTTTGTTCAAATGCAAGCGCAGCAGAGAAGTGCAAAATTTGTTCACGACCAAAGTGAGCTTTTAAGAAGCTAGACATCAGCAACACGCCTTTGGCATGCAGTGAGCCACCGAGCTCTACGCTACGCTCAATATCAAGAATATCACCGCCACCTTGATAAACAGATGCCGTTAAACGTGAAGGTAAACCAAATTCAACATCTGCATAATGAATAACGGAGAGAGCATTGATCTGACCTAGACGGTAACCTGAAGTCTCAATTAATTGAGTACCACGAGAAAGATCCTGCCAGTAAAGCTCTCTTAAATAGCCTAAGCGATATTGTCGGTGTTGTAGCGCTAGGTTAATATGTTGTTCTGTAACGATCTTATCATCAGCTTTAAACGCATGGTGATGTGCTTCTCGAATCAGATCACCCAAAGTAGAAGCATGCAATGATAATGAGCTTTGATCTTCTGCTTGTCGGCTAGAATCAGTTAATAGAGCAGCTAAAGCACTACGGTCAAACGGTAATAATTTATCGGCTTGTACGTAGTCAGCAATCAACTGCATATAAGCTTGTTCATTGGTTTCGTTACGTTGCAGAGTATCGGTAAAATCTGCACGAATTTTAAAAACACTGCCAAGTTCTGGTTCTAGCTCCAAAATTTCATAATAAATTTCAGGCTCAGCCATTAAAATCACTTTAATGTCGAGTGGGATTGCCGCTGGTTCAATCGATATACTGCCTGTTAAGGTGAGCATGTGTTCGAGTGAAGACAATCTAAGCTGTCCAGATTTAAGAGCGCGTTTTAAACCTTGCCACGCATAAGGTTGTTCTAATAACTGCTCCGCCTCCAGCATTAAAAAGCCACCATTGGCTTGATGCAAAGAACCAGGACGAATTAAGGTGAAATCTGTGGTAATTGTGCCGTTATGAGTGAGCTGTTCAACATGACCTAGCAAATTATAATGCGTTGGAAAGTCTTCAAAAATAACAGGAGCACCACTATTTGGCTTGTTCGCTACAATTACATTGGCTTGATAACGCGCGGGTACACGATTGAACATTGAAGGCGCAAAGTCATCTTCATCTTGTTCTAAAATTAGTTCAACATTCTCAATAATATCTTGAGCATATTGTTTTAAATAATCTTCAAGCCCTTTAACCTGACCATATTTATTTAAAATAAGGTCCATTCTTGGCATAACGACTTGTGTCGCAATATCGCGATTTAAAACAGATACTTTGTCGCGAGCATCATCTTCTAAATCACCTAAATGTAAGCCAAGACGTTCCAGCTTTTTATCCATGTAGCGGATATTGGCTGCAATTTCGGCACGTTGCTTACTATTAAGTGCATCAATTTCTGTTTGGGTGAGCTCTTGAACCTGATCATCTTTTACTTGCACAGGTACAAAGCCATGCTTTTCATTGCGAGAGATGAGTTTTAAGTCGAGCTCTTCGCCTTCTTTGGTTAACTCGACAAGCGCTTCTTGCTGCTCATCTCCAGTTTCCTGACGAATTCGTTCAATACGATTATGATAAGTCTCGGCGCTAAAACGGCGTTCAAGCTGTTTTAAAATAATTTGCCAAGCTTGATGAAGTGCTTGTTGAAACTTTGTACCTTGACCCGCTGGAAAACGCAGCGCAATCGGTTGACGTGCCTGTTTAAAATTATAGACATACACCCAGTCATCAGGTGTTGGCATCGTTTTGGCGTGTTGCTGTAGCAAACGTTTAATCATGGTACGTTTGCCTAAACCGGCAGTTCCTACAGCAAATATGTTATAGCCTGAATAGGGCAAAGAAATTCCTGCCTCTACAGATGCTTTAGCACGATCTTGACCTAAAAAGTTATTAAGCGGTTTGATGCGTTTGGTTGAAGCTGGAATTTTTTCAAAATCTGGAATATGTGTTAGTTGTTCGGGTTTTAAGGCTGTTTTATCTAAGGTCATTTTTATATCAGGTTGCTCAAAAGCTGAAGGAAATGCATTTACTGTGACGTTTGTGGTGTTTGTTTTAGCGAGTGATAAAGTTGAGATAGTCACTTGATCAAGTTTTTGTGTCACTGTTGATATCCAGCAAAAGAAAACGAAGGTTGAAGCTTAAAGGTATACAGGTTTAGCATAAAATATCAAGCAAACTTGCCGTTTTTATCGCCAAAACAAAATTGATTGCATAAAGAATCTTGAAAGCAATTGTAAGAAGAGTTTGAATAGGCACATTTATAATTTATGGAAAATAAAAAACGAATGACCACACAAGCTTCGGGTTGGGTCTCGGCTTTTAAAGCATTTTTAGATCGCCGTGCATTAATTATGCTGTTTCTGGGTTTTTCTGCCGGAATTCCAATTTTATTAATTTTCTCAAGCCTTTCTTTATGGCTTGGTGAGGCGGGCATTGATAAAAGTGCAGTCACTTTTTTTAGCTGGGCGGCTCTAGGTTACTCTTTTAAATTCGTATGGGCTCCTCTTATTGATGAGCTACCTGTGCCAGTCTTAACCAAGATGTTAGGCCGAAGACGAGCTTGGTTATTGATTGCGCAGTGTTTGATCGTTTTGGCTATTTGTATTATGGCTTTCTCTGATCCTGCTTTAGGTCAAAGTTATCTTGTTCAAATGGCGGTAGGTGCGGTACTACTTGGTTTCTCGGCAGCGACCCAAGATATTGTAATTGATGCTTACCGTATTGAATTAGCAGAAACAGAAATGCAAACGGTATTGGCATCTACCTATAATGCGGGTTACCGAATTGGGATGATTGTGGCTGGAGCGGGAGCATTATTTTTAGCTGCCCACTTGGGAACGGCTAAAGGTAATTACATTTACGAAGCTTGGAAAACGACTTACCTAACTATGGCTGCCGTAATGTTGGTGGGTATTGTAACGACTCTGCTTGTTCGTGAACCTCAGGTAAATCGTGTTTATAAAAACTATAAGAGTAGTGATTACTACCGTTTGGTTATCGTATTTTTTATTGCCGTTATTTCATTCGTAGTGACTTATATTTATTCGGGGCAAGTTACCGAAGCAATTTCACAAGCTGGCAATATTAAAGACAGTGCTGCATTATTTGGCTTAGAAGCACTAAGATTTTTAACAGCAACTGGGGCAGCTATTTTTGTGGGCTACCTACTCGTTAAAATCGGTGTGGTTAACCAGCAAATGGCTAAAGAGACGTGGATTGCACCAATTCTAGATTTCTTTAAACGTTATGGTGTCAAGCTTGCATTAGTGTTGTTGCTACTTATTGGTTTCTTCCGTATTTCAGACATTATTGCTGGCGTCATCTCTAATGTGTTTTACCAAGACCTAAACTTTAGTAAAGAACAAATTGCAGAAGCAGTAAAAATCTATGGTGTGTTATTTAGTTTAGTCGGCGGTTTCTTAGGCGGACTTTTAGCACAGCGCATCAACATTATGAAACTCATGTTTGTTGGTGCTGTTTTGGCAAGCTCTACCAATTTAATTTTTATTGGACTGGTAAAATCTGGTCAGCCTTTAGATATGGTAGATGTAAAAGTTGGTGGACATAGCTATCAAGTCAAGCCAGATGAAGTCGGGTTATGGAAATTAGAAGTCCCAAGCTCTGCTTTTAGCGGAACAAAACAAATCGAAGTAAAAGCTGCTTATGCTGCACAAACTGATGTAGCACCTGTCATCCGTACTCAGCCATTACTTACGGCTGAGTCAGCTAAATTACCTCTACAAATTTTACCTGTCATGGGAAATGATCAGGTTTCATTAAAAGAGGGAGAAGGAAGTGTTGTCGTCCGTGGACAATATTTTGGTCAAGCTTTAACTCCTACCCAAAAAATTATTATTAGTCTTGATGGGCAAAAATTTGATGCAAAAATGACTGACCAAAAAGGTGTTTTTAGTGCAGCCATTGATGCGAAAAAATTAGTCGCATCGACCAGTAAAGAGCTTCATGTAGCTGTAATAGAGGGTGAACAAAAAATACTTTCTGCATCTCATCCATATGCTGTTAACCCAAATCTAAAAGCACCAAGTGAACTTGATGTGAATATTGATCCGATATCGTATATTGATCCGCTTTCTGGTCAAACAGTTGAAATTAGCGGTAAGGTCATTAAACCATATAGTTCTTTATGGCTTTATTTTGCCATTATTGTCGATAATTTGGCTTCTGGTTTGGCTGGTGCAGCATTTATTGCATTCCTTTCAAGTTTAACCAGTGTTTCGTTCACAGCTGTTCAATATGCAATCTTTAGTTCACTCATGACACTTACACCAAAACTTTTGGGTGGATATTCAGGTACCATAGTGAGTAATATTGGTTACCCAAAATTCTTTTTGATGACAACTCTTATTGGTATTCCAATCTTGATCTTAGTGGTTTGGGTTGGAAAACTGCTAAAAGATCATCAAGCACATGAATCAGAAAAGGCAGGTGAATAGACATGCGAATGCTTCATACAATGTTGCGAGTAGGCAATCTAGAACAATCTTTAAAGTTCTATACCGAAGTATTAGGGATGAAGTTACTTCGTAAGCGTGATTATGAAGAAGGGCGCTTTACACTGGCATTTGTTGGCTATGGCGATGAAGAAACCAATACCGTGCTTGAGCTTACCCATAACTGGGATACATCAAGTTATGATTTAGGTAATGCTTATGGTCATATTGCCATCGGTGTTGATGATGCCTATAAAGCGTGTGAAGAAATTAAAGCACGTGGTGGCAAAGTTGTGCGTGAAGCGGGTCCAATGAAAGGTGGTGTTACCGTGATTGCATTTGTTGAAGATCCGGACGGCTATAAAGTCGAATTGATTCAACAAGATGCTAATGCGACTAATAACTAAAAATTGACTGTGACGCTTTAAGATTTAATTCTTAAAAGTCTAGCTTTATTTTTTTAGCCCAGTATGATGAAGGCTTGACCAAATGGTCAATTTATCAACTGGGTTTTTTATTTATCTAAAATAATCATAGGATATGGCTATGCTGAAGTTATTGGCGCTTGATCGATTTACAATTTTATTGGTTGGAATGGTACTACTCGCAACATTCTTTCCAGTCAGTGGTCAAGCAGCACAATATTTCAATACACTGACCACAGTCGCGATTGCAATTTTATTCTTTTTACATGGTGCGAAACTATCAAGAGAGGCGGTGATTGAAGGCATTTTGCATTGGAAAATGCATGTACTTGTCTTTGCATTTACTTTCTTTATTTTTCCAGTAATTGGTTTATTGGCTAAGCCCATTCTGTTACCTCTATTAGGTCAGCAGCTGTACTGGGGTTTTTTGTTTATGTGCTTTTTACCCTCTACAGTTCAATCTTCTATTGCATTTACATCTGTGGCAAAAGGGAATGTGGCTGGAGCGGTGTGTAGTGCATCTTTTTCCAATTTGATTGGTATGTTTATCACACCAGTATTGGTGAGCTTTTTTATTTTAGGTCAAAGCCAACATGGGTTCGATCCAACGGCTTCAATTATACAAATTACATTATTACTGTTAGTACCATTTATTTTAGGTCAATTATTACGTCCTTATATTTTCCCTTATATGGCAAAAGTTCCAAGCATTGTTAAAGCATTCGATCAAGGTTCAATTTTGATGGTGGTGTATGGTGCATTTAGTGGGGCTGTGGTTGCAGGGCTTTGGCATCAGGTGAGCTGGAAAACTTTACTCATTCTCACAATTGCATGTTCAGTGCTTTTAACGGTCATTATGCTATTAGCACTTTACTTACCGCGTGCTTTAGGTTTTAACCGAGCAGATCAAGTCACGGTTTTCTTTTGTAGTTCAAAAAAGACTTTGGCAAGTGGTGTTCCGATGGCGCAAATCTTATTTATTGGTCAGCCTTTAGGTATGATTGTATTACCTATTATGATCTTTCACCAAATCCAATTAATGGTGTGTGGGGTGATTGCAAATTACTGGGCTAAATCGAAAGATTAATTCGCAAAAAGAAATTATTTGACGTATAATGTTGCCCACTTGTTGTGCTTAGCTCTAACCCTAGAGGTTTCGGTGGGCCAAAAGAATGGTCTGTTGTGGTGTTGATCTGCTCATTTTGAGCCTGTCCTCAACTGAAGTTGAGAGTGATCAATTGCGATGACAGCTTAAGCCTTTCTTCCAATTAGGAGTAATCGACGATGCGCGCCGATATTCACCCAAAATATGAAAAATTAGTTGCAACTTGTTCTTGCGGTAACGTAATCGAAACTCGTTCTGCTTTAGGTAAAGAAACTATCTACCTTGACGTATGTTCAGCTTGCCACCCATTCTACACTGGTAAGCAAAAGAATGTAGACACTGGTGGTCGTATCGACAAATTCAAACAACGTTTTGCTGGTATGTCTCGCTCTATCAAGCGTTAATACTGCAACACGAAACAAAAAACGGGCTTTATGCCCGTTTTTTGTTTTTAGCGTACAAGCCCATTATTGGTCTTGTACGTCCGTTAAACGATCAAGTTTTTTCTGAAAATATTGGCCTTGCAAGAAACGAGCTTCTACATTCCAAGCATTTGCAAATGAGTTCATGTCATTAAGTTCACTCAGTAAAATCCCGACTGGTTTTACAGTTAAATAGTTCAGAACCTTTTCTTGTAAGCGAACTAGACCATCATCTGAGTTTAACAGCTCTGTTTTCTTCGATTGCAGTTTTAAATATTGAACATCAAGTTGTTGCAATATTGATTCGCTATACATAGAAGAAGAGAAATCCCGAATCGAAATTTCTGCGCCGTGTTGACGCAGGCGAGCAATGTGTTGCTGAGCAATTGCAAGATGAGGTTGAATCGCTTGTTCTGAAAATTGTAAAACCAATGGGCTTTCAAGCTTGCTACCAATAATGGTGAGTAGTTTTGAAATCAGCTCAGGGAATGACTTATCTTTGAGCAAGATATCAATATTCAAGTTGATAATCAGTTTAGCTTTAGGATACTGAGTAATAAAATTATGTAGTTGCTTACACGCCTCGACCAAAATCCAGCGATCTAGTTGAATAGAAAGCTCGCTGTCTTCTCTTAATTCAGCCAAGTCGTTTATGTCATACCATTGTTCATCACTAATAAAACCACTAGTCACTTCATAGTTATGAGTTTCCTGATCATGCTTGTCGTAGATCTGCTGATATTTTAAATGAATTTCACTTCGCGCTAGTTGATGCCTTAATTGCTGTAATACAGATGATTGCAGAGGAGCATCAACATGTTGAAGGCTTAGATCAAGCGATATAGGCGAGTTGGCAGGCTCAGCAGCGACAATATCAATCGTTGGTGCTAACTCAATTTCTGATTTCGCCTTAGGTAACTTTTGCTGATGAGTTTGATCAAGTAACTTTGTAAAGCTATCTTCATTTAAAGGTTCAGTTATTGGGGCATAACTCAGCTTAAACTGGACCGAGTAGTTAAGCTCATTAATCTTTAATAAATGCTCTTTCTGCAAACTTTGCAGACTAACCAGTTGAGAGTTAAGAACACTACTGTTTTCAGCTTGTAAAACTCCAACATACGCACCAAGTTCGATATTGAAAATCGGTATTTGCGCGTGCTCTTTTAAGAAACTTTGTAACTGGTTGAAATATTGTGCAGGGGTTTGCCAATCTTGTTGAAATACTCGTTCTGGGCACTGATTTAAGCGAAACAAAATTAATGCATTGGCTTGAGCAGGGTAGGTCGATAGATGTCGATTAATTTGTTGCCAAACTGTTTGTACACCATCAGTCTTTTCGGAAAAGAGTGTATTTGCTGGTGTTGCCAAATCCAGTTGGTAGTCAATGGTCAACTGTACGGCATCTTCTTCCTGACTAGGAATAAACTCTAGTTTTAGCGCGTTATTACCTGAAATTGCTGCATGTTGGCTTTGAATTTCAAAACGTGCTTGATCGAACTGGCCTAATGAAATTTTCTTAAATCTTTGTTTAAAAACATTTAAATCATTAGGTTGTAAAACATCTAAGATAGGCAGACCAATAATCTCCTCTTCTTGTTTAAAGCCAAAAAGGTTGAGATATTCTGTATTTGCTTTGACATGCATGCCTTCTTGAAAAAGGGCAACTGCTTTATGGCTGTTATTGACCAATGTTTGTGTATGGGAGTGAATCGTTTCTAACTCATTGGTCAGACGTTGTTCGGTTTGTAATAACTGGCTATATGACAAGGTCCGAATAAGAGTGATATAAAAATAATCTAATGGTTCTAATGGAACTACATCATAAATGCCTTTTTGAATATAAGCCTGATATTGCTGAGGTTGATAATCTTCAGGTTGTAATAATAAAACAGGTAAATTTGGCTGCTCAGATGCTTGAATGAGGGAGAGAGTTTGTTCAATTTTTAGGTCATAAGCGCGACCAAAAATAATAGCATCCCACGGCGTATTTAACTGTTTTTCAAAACTTTTTAAATCATCAAGTAATAATGCCTGAACTTGATAATCATTCCCCAATAATAAATTTAAAATCTGGTTATAACGTAGCTGGTTGTCATCAATAATGAGTAAACGTGTTTCAGTACGTTTTAACTTTTTAGATAATAAAGAGTTTCTCACTTTAGTGCTTCCCATAAATCTTGGCTGCTAGAGTTATTACCCTTTTTCATCATGAACTGATCAAGCAGGCCTTGTTGCTGCTCATTCAAAAGTTCGAAATGAAATTGAATAAAACTTTGCGTAATGAGTTGTGCTTTGAGTAGATACACTTTGATTTCTTCTGTCCCCAATCGTAAATGAATTGTTTGTTGCTCTCTAAAAATTTGAGAGCCCGGTAAAATAAGCGTGTTTTGTATTTCTTCTAGATTTTGTGTTTGTAGTAATAGTGCGGGATGATAGTTGCGAGTATGGCGCTCAGCTTGAATATGTACTGCGCAAGGGAACATGGCTTGTGACAAGATCTCTAAACCTAACTCCAGAGATTTTTCAGTTGATTGCTTAATCCAGCGAATCACGCCACCGCGCCATTGTCCGTGCAAAGTCTCTTTAACTAAAATGTATTCACCGGTTCTTAAGTTTTTCGGTGCTTCGCCAGACCATTTAATACGGTATCCATTGACACTAATATCAAGAACAGTGGTTTGATAAATGGTTTTGCTCTCACGGCTCAAGCGTTGATAAGAGCTGGTTTGTTGTTCTTTTTTCTCTAAGTTAGATAAAACTTTAGATTCGCTTTGCAAGTTATAGTTATGGTTAAGCTGTAATGTTTCTTCAAAGTTCTTTGCTTTTGATAGATAGAAGTGAGCAGTGCTTAAACCGAAACAAATTTGTAGTTCTGCATTGTACTCATAACGTTCATGACGACGTTGAGCTGTAGTTCCTAAAATCGTTTGTACATGAAACTTTAAAGCTGGACTTAAATAAAACTTTTCATTCTTAGAAATATATTGAGCATTTTTATGCATGGTTGCAGTGACATGCTCAAGTAAGGCTTGCGTACCTATAAAGATGCTCGGATTAAAATTAGAGCTACGCTTGGTATTATAAACAGGTGGATGATCTTTATTTGGGTCGACGACGTATTTTGTTAATGCGGTATCTTTCGGCAAAATATGAATCATTCTTGCCCAGTCAAAACTACATTGAAATAATGCCTGAATCTCTGACTGACGAATCTGGTTGGTATTTAAAATATCGAGCAAAATCAGTTGAGCATAGGCCTGAGTGATATTTGCTAACGGGTGGTGGATACCCTGAATATGATTGATATTTGTCAGATGGTATTTGTGTTGAACAGCGGTTTCATAGAGCTGATGTGCAATTAACCATTGTCCTTTAAGAGGCTCGCTATAGAGCATATGCTGCTGATATAGAAGACTCGTTAACTGTTTTAAAGCATGAAAAGTTGACAGAGTACGCGCCGTTTGCAAATTCTTTTTTTGCTTATAGGCAAAGAGTGAAAACTTTTGATGCTGTAGTTGCTCATGACTATTTTGCGCAATATTCAAATAAATACTGGCGAAATAGCAGCGGAGCAACATTGCTAATTCAATAATATGTTCATTACGATCTGTACTAATAACACCTTGGTTAAAGAAGTTTTTTTCTAGGCTCGCGAGCACATTATTAATGGTTGGATGAAGCGTTTGTATGAGATCAAAACGTAGAGTCTCACTACATTTTAATTCATTGAGTTCTAAAATGGCTGTGAATAATGCTTTTGACGTATCACCGAGTTGCATAATAGAAAGGGTAGTAACCCATTCATTAAGATCTTTAATATTGGCTTCACAAAAGCTTAACCGTTCACGAGTGAGTGCGGTTTGATTGTGAAAAATGTCTGACAGCGCATTATTCATCATCACTTATTATATAACTCAAAATGTTGTGGCCCCAAAAAGCGGTGTTTTATTCTTTTCGCCCGCAATTTCCCTGACAAGTTTAGGAACCAAATACCCCGGTAGGTTCGCTAACACGTCACGATAGATCTCATCTATCTCAGATGAATCTAAATCAAAATGTTGTGCACCTTTTACTTTATCTAAAACATGTAAGTAATAAGGCATAACGCGAGCTTCAAATAAACGATAACTTAAATCGACTAAGGTCTGTGCAGAATCATTCACACCTTTTAGCAATACTGCCTGATTCAGTACAGTAATATGATGCTCAGATAACTGCAACAATTTTGAACAAGTGAAGTCATCGAGTTCAGAAGCATGATTTGAGTGTACCACCAGAACTATACGCAGCCTACTGTTTTTTAATAAAGAAATCAGCTCTTCGTCGATCCGGTTAGGAATAACAATAGGGACTCGTGAATGAATTCTCAGAATCTTAATTTGTTTGAGAGATGATAGGCGTTCTAACCAAAGTGCCAATTTACGGTTAGAAAGTGTAAGGGGGTCGCCACCACTTAAAATGATTTCATTGATGTTCGGGTTTGCTTCAATATAATTTTTAATATTTAGCCAGTCTTCATTTTTCGGTAAGTTTTCTTGATAGGGGAAATGACGACGGAAGCAATAACGACAATGGACGGCGCAAGCACCTGTCAAAGTCAGTAAAAAGCGTGATTTATATTTATGTAATACACCCGGTAGTTGATTTGCTGCTTCTTCGCCCAATGGGTCAGTGACAAACTCAGGATGTTCTTCAAGCTCTAAATGATGGGGTAATACTTGTAGCAAAAGCGGGTCAAGCGGGTTTTTAGCGTTCATTTTTCCGACGAACGCGCGAGGAACACGCAATTTAAACTTTTCAGAAGCCAGAATCGCACCCGATAATAGCTGTTCTGAGGATAACTCGAGTAGGCTTAGCAATTCAGAAGGATCAGTAATAAGGTCACTCAGTTGAGATTGCCAGTTTTGCTCTTGGTATAAATAGTTTATCATTTGACACGATTAAGATAATGCAACAACGCATTATATCGCATAGTTGACTTGTTAAGTTTGGAGTGTGCCTTTCATGGCCTATTATTCTACAAATGATTTCAAAGCAGGCCTTAAGGTTATGCTTGATGGTAACCCATGTTCAATCATGGAAAACGAATATGTAAAACCAGGTAAAGGTCAAGCGTTCAACCGTGTAAAATTACGTAACCTTAAAACCGGTAAAGTATTAGAAAAAACTTTCAAATCAGGTGACTCTTTAGAAGCTGCTGATATTGTTGAAGTTGAAATGGATTATCTATACAACGATGGTGAAATGTGGAATTTCATGGATCCTGTATCTTTTGAGCAAATCGCTGCAGACAAAACTGCAATGGGCGATGCTGCTAAATGGTTAAAAGATGATTCAAATGAAAAATGTACAATTATGTTGTTCAACGGCGTACCTTTAACAGTAAACCCGCCGAACTTCGTAGTATTAAAAATTGTTGAAACTGATCCAGGCGTACGCGGTGATACTTCTGGCGGTGGCGGTAAACCAGCTAAGCTTGAAACAGGTGCGGTTGTTCGTGTTCCGTTATTTGTTCAGCAAGAAGAAAGCGTTCGTGTAGATACTCGTACTGGTGAGTATTTAGAGCGTGCATAATAGTTAAAAAATAAACTATTATCGAAGGGATGATGTAAATCATCCCTTTTTTTATGCGAAAGTATAAGAGGAAAAAAATTAAAGGAGGAGTAGAGTCACAAGGATTACGCAGAGAACAGTACATAACAATATAAAAATGCTGTAGTTATTTATTGAGAGGTTAAGAATGGACACAATGCAAGCGAAATCTACGCTTCCCTCCAAGCTGGTCTGGAGCCTAGTGGCAATTATAGGTGCAATTTCTTTTGGGATGCTGGCACTCAGCCGTGGTGAACATGTCAATGCGGTTTGGCTTGTACTCGCTGCAGCATGTGTATATAGCATCGCATATCGATTTTATAGTCTATTTATTGCAACTAAAGTATTTGAATTAAACCCAAGACGTTTAACCCCAGCACATCGTTTAGCCGATGGTCTGGACTATGTACCCACCAATAAATATGTGCTTTTCGGTCACCACTTTGCTGCAATTGCAGGAGCGGGGCCGTTAGTTGGACCAATTTTAGCTGCACAAATGGGCTTTTTACCAGGAACGATCTGGTTACTGGTCGGTGTGGTTCTGGCGGGTGCGGTACAAGACTTTTTAGTTTTATTTATTTCAACGCGTCGAGACGGTCGATCGCTTGGTGAAATGGCAAAACAGGAATTAGGTTCTTTTGCCGGGATTGTTGTCATGCTCGGTGCGCTTGGGGTAATGATTATTATCCTTGCGGTACTGGCTTTAGTTGTGGTGAAAGCACTTGCCCATAGTCCATGGGGTGTTTTTAGTATTGCAGCGACGATTCCAATTGCATTATTTATGGGCGTTTACATGCGTTTTATCCGCCCGGGACGTATTGCTGAAGTTTCTATTATTGGCTTCGTCTTAATGATGCTTGCCATTGTTTATGGTGGACATGTTGCAGCAGATCCTTATTGGGGTGAATTTTTCACTTTAACAGGTACACAACTCACATGGTGCTTAATCATCTATGGATTTATTGCATCAGTTTTACCTGTCTGGTTATTGTTAGCACCACGTGATTATCTATCAACCTTCCTTAAAATTGGTGTCATTTTAGGTTTAGCAATCGGTATTGTCATTGCATTACCTGAATTGAAAATGCCGGCAGTGACTCATTTTATTGACGGTACTGGTCCTGTTTTCTCAGGTAGTTTATTTCCTTTCCTATTTATTACCATTGCCTGTGGTGCTATTTCTGGCTTCCACGCGCTTGTATCAAGTGGCACCACACCAAAACTCGTGAATAACGAAGCGGATATTCGTGTGATTGGTTATGGCGGCATGCTCATGGAATCTTTCGTCGGTATTATGGCGATGATCTGTGCAACTGTCTTAGACCCGGGTGTGTACTTTGCGATTAATGCTCCTGCGGCTGTGCTTGGTACAACTGTAGAAACTGCGGCAGAAGCTGTGCGCAATTTAGGCTTTGTCGTTACTCCTGAAATGCTAACTTTGTTAGCTCAAGAAGTGGGTGAAAGCTCAATTCTTTCACGTACGGGTGGTGCGCCGACCTTTGCGATTGGTATGGCACATATCATTTCGGAAATTTTTAATAGCCGTGAAATGATGGCGTTCTGGTACCACTTTGCGATTTTATTTGAAGCATTATTCATTTTAACTGCTGTAGATGCAGGTACTCGTGCTTGTCGTTTTATGGTGCAAGACACGGTTGGTATTGTTATCCCTGCTGTTAAATCATCAAGTTCATTCTTTGGTAATTTAGTAGGAACAGCGGTTGCTGTAGGTGGATGGGGCTTCTTCGTTTATCAAGGTGTGATTGATCCACTCGGTGGTGTTAATTCCTTATGGCCTTTATTTGGTGTTGGTAACCAAATGTTGGCTTCGATGGCGCTCATTTTGGGTACAGTCATTCTGTTTAAAATGAAGAAAGAAAAATATGTTTGGGTGACGATCATCCCAACAATTTTCTTATTTGTAACCTGTATGACTGCGGGCTGGCAAAAGATTTTCCACGAAAATCCAAAGATTGGTTTCTTAGCGCAAGTTAATAGATTTTCAGATGCGATTGCTCGTGGTGAAGTTCTTAAACCTGCTCAAAGCATTGCTGAAATGCAGACGATTGTGTTGTCGAATCAGATTAATGCTGCGCTTTGTGGCTTCTTTATGATTGTTTCGATTGTCATGATTATTGCTTCAATTGGTATTGTGCGCCGTGCTTTAGCAAGCCCTAAACCGACTGTAAACGAAGCGCCAGCTGTATATGCCGATCCGGAAGTGGTCACCCCACGAGGAGAGTAATGATGAATTTTAAATTTGCAAAAAATGGAACTGTCATTATTGCGAAAATCATCAAAATGACGGTGCTCTCGCAAAAAGAGCTATTTCTTTCTCCAAAGAACTGGTCGCGCATTGCAACCTTGTGGCAGCGTTTGCAGCAAAGTTTCCGACTGATGGTGGGTGTGCCAGATTATCAGACTTATCTGGAACACATGAAAGCTCATCATCCTGATTTAACACCCATGGATGCAAAGACTTTTTATCGTCATTGTGTCGATGCGCGTTATCCATCGGCAGGCGGTACTTTGAAGAAATGTCCTTGTTAAGTTGAGAGTTAAATTCAGCTAAACAAAACGGTATGTGGTTAAACCATGTACCGTTTTTCTTTTTGGGGAAATGAAAAAGAGTTTGCTTAAAGTCTGCTCATTTGTATTTTTTTCAATTGAAAATCACTTGTTTTGCTTTTGAAAAATGAATATGATGCTTTCCATTCTAGGTGTATAGCTCAGTTGGTTAGAGCGCTACGTTGACATCGTAGAGGTCTCCAGTTCGAGTCTGGATATACCTACCAAGATTTAAAGTCATATAAACTCGCATAGCTTTATATGACTTAAAAAAGCCCTGAACTATAATGTTTTAGGGCTTTTTTTATTGGTTTCATAATTTAATTTCAATTTCTATAATAAAGCTTCTATTCAAAGTGCTTTTTTTTTCAATATTCTGATAGCCTAAATTAAATTATCTTAGATAGAAAAAACTAGATAAATAAGCAAGGAAAAAAAGCCTAGGGGAGGGTGATTAAGCATGATTCAAGAGAAGTTAAAGAGTGCATCAATAGTCGATTTATTGACGATTATTACTCCTTTCGTAATTATTATGGGGCTAATGCACAAGATCGGTATATATACATCAGAACAGATCAATGCTAGTTGGTTCATTTCCATATTCACTCCAATAGATTTTATGATTTCAGATCTAACAATCTATTTTTATTTTGCTACTTCTATTATTTATTTAGAAAAAGTAATTTTTACTTCTGAAAGAGCACCAAAAGTAGAGCTATTTTGGGCAAACTTAATGTTAATATCTGCTTATGCAAGTATATTTTTAACGCTTTTCCTAACTCATAAGCCATATGATTCAATTTTGAAATTTTACGTATATATAGCATGTAGTTTAAATGGATTTGGTTTTTTACTTTTAAGTAAAAATGTAGGCAAGCTTTTAGGGGCTGGTCTTATTTTACTTGTCCCTTATCACTCTGGTCTTGAACATGCAAAAAAAATAGATGATAAAAGCTTGCCTATAATTGAACTAAATGACAAAAAAACTTGGCATTTACTTGATAAGCATTCAGATCAAATAATTCTTATTAATAGTTTGAAGTCTAAAAATGAATTTAAAATTGTTGAAATGAAAGAAGTTAATTTGCTTAAATAAATACTAAAATTTCACTTATATTTATTAATGATACGTGATTTAGAAGAGAACAATATAAGATACAGTTCTCTTCTTTTATATTTATTCTATTTTTGAGATTTCATCTTTTCCTTCAGGGGGGATATAGCATTTCACCTTATGTGGAAGTTCTCTACCTAGATCATTTTTTGATTCATACAGTACAGATACGACAATATTTCCGTTGCCTTGCGCTTTAAATGTATCAATATTTCCATATTTAATTGATAAGGGATGCGTTTCATTAATTCTAATTAGTTGCTTACATCGGCTTATAGATTCATCTATATCTACTGATTTTTGTGCCTGCGAAAGTAGTGGCTTATCTTCTTTTATTTGTTTTTCTGAAATATAAAAATGTTCACCATTTATACAATTAACATAAATAACAATTTCTTTTTTTGGTATGCTCCTTGTGGTGGAGATACCTGCTGAGTCTATAGAGTCACAGGTATTTTCGCTATTTGCGACTTTTTGTACTGCTACTTTTTCTACGTTAGTAATTTTCTTAACCCATTTACTTCCCCATTCAGCATAAAGCTTAGGGAATTGATCTTTTGTATAGTCATTATATGCATATTCACTAATAGGTTTCGCTGAAGATATATTGCTTTTATCTCCGATTTTATTATTTGAGTTCGTCTCTGAGCCAATATTAGCGAAGAGCATTATTGGAATACCTAAGATGATAACCCATAGTAAAAGATTAAAAAGTTTAGTACGTACCTTTGAGTTTTGAGACGAAGATATTTCTTGTGAGCTGCTGGAAAGGTTGCTCTTATGACTTAGCATATCAGGCAAAGGCGGAGGCGTTGTTCTTGCTGCATTTGTTTTAAGAAATGGGTTTCTAAGATTTTCAATAGGAAAACCACAGTGAGGACAACTTTTAGCTTGATCACTAATTTCTTTCTTACATTCTGGGCATGATATTAAAGCCATTTTTCCCCCTTTAATAAATTAAATATAAATTTGTTTTTGATGTTTAATATTTAAAACCTAAGCACACTAGTTGATGGAGTGGATAAATATTTAAACCTATAATACCTAAGAACTATATATAAAACACAAAAAAGATCAGATGCTGAAAGACAAAATCACATTTCAACCTTCCCCAATCCCCCCTTTATAAACCCTACATTAACAATAACTAACTCATTATTTATCCTTACTTTTTAATGATCTATTTTAAAGCAAATGTAATTTTGTGTGCTTGACTGCAAAAGGGCAGAGCACTATCCTTTGCCTGCTGGCCACATTGCCAGCCGGCTTTGACAGGCTGTTCTTTGAGTACATTGAAAAAAATCTTTTTTTTAATGTAGACCCGTTCGTCTCCCTTTTGTTGCGGTAGGACGGAAGGGGGACGCCTTTGTGCGTGCTGGGTTCTCAAAGCCAGTCTGTCAACCCTCTTTCGTTCTGCCACCATAATTTTAATGACTTGGCAGAACTCCCAATAAAAAGGAGTTGGCTTTGCATATTCATAATTTCTTGGCAGCCTTTGCCAAAAGCTATAACGACACAACTTAAATTTTAAAGCAGTTTGAGTATCTAAAGATTTTCAGGCTTTAAGTCACTACGGCTCAAAAAAACTTGCATCAACAATAAAACTTGAGATGTGCCAAGCACAGTCTTTATGGCTTTGCTATGCCTTTTTTCTCCCAAAAAAGTATCTCGTTTAGAAACAACAAGAATTTATAACGGTAAAAATATGCCACATTCAGATCTCCCATTTCGTGCTTTAAGTGTGCTTCACACATCCCGCTATCTTTTTAATAACTACGGTTTTCATAAAGTCGGAGTGGATCGCATTCTTGAATCTTCAAAAACTTCAAAAGCAACTTTTTATAATTATTTTCATTCAAAAGAACGCCTCATTGAAATGAGCCTAACCTTTCAAAAAGATGGGCTTAAACATGAGGTGCTTTCAATTATCTATGTTCAAAAAGATTTAACGCTGTTTGAAAAGCTTCGCAAACTTTACTTTTTACATGCCAACTTAGACGGGCTTTACCATTTGCCATTTAAAGCTATTTTTGAAATTTCGAAAACCCATCCGAAGGCATATCAGGTGGTCGTTGAATATCGAAACTGGTTAATTAATGAAATCTATCATTTGCTTTTGACCACCAACGAAAATGCTTCAAAACAAGATGCGCACATGTTTTTGTTTGCGATTGATGGGGCAATGGTACAGCTTTTAGATCCAAACAAACCAGATGAAAGAGAGCGGTTGTTAGAGTATTTTTTAATGCATTTTATTTAGTGCAAATGAACAGAGATATTTTTTATTTGACTGCCTCTTGGGATGTATATAAAGGCCCTCCGAAGAGAGCCTCACTAGCTGTGCTGAGGTTGTATATTAATTTTTATTTAGATATTAACGTGGGTGACCGCCACAGGCATATCCACAATTGTTACCTCTGGTGAAGCCATTATCAGTTTTAGGTGTAAAATCTGCTGCCATTGCACCAGTAGAAACTGCAAGTAATGTTGCTACAGTTAAAAGTATTTTTTTCATAAATAAATTCTCAAGTCTAAATTTTTAAGTAATGTAATGATTTATAGTTTTCTATAAATCGTGTGATTCATACTGAATTAATAAGTTAATTTACAGTATTGTTTTTCTTTGAAGCTTTTGATAATTTTTTGTATGCAGACTTATCTGACTAATTTTTATTTAAGGGTTGCTTTTGAGATTGTACATTGTTTTGTATAAGGTTAATAACTGAGCGCGACATCCTGTAGCTGTTTTTTATTTTTGTGCCTATTGATGGTCTGTCTACATTATTAATTATTATAATGTTTTTATCATGCGATAATAATTTTGAACCTCTTAGTAAATTTATCGATGCATCTAATTCATATACTATCTTAATTATATCATTTAGAGAAAATTAAAATACTAACGTCTAAAACTGACTAGGATTAAGCTATAAATTAATTTATTTGTAGTGTATTTGTTTATTTATTTGGCTATTTATTTATCTCTTTATTTATCGGTTTGTTTGTCTGTTTTTGAGGGGGTTGTCCTATACGGTTATAGTGGCCTGCGCCGCATAATTATATATACAATTTTAAAACTTTTAATTTGTGAAGTAGTATGCAAACTAGTCAAAAAAATTTAGATAGTAATTTCGAATATCTCCTTCAACTTTTAAGTACAGCACAAAACCTTTTCGAACAGAGAGATTACTTTTCTGCTTTCCAGTATCTAAGTGTTAATGTATTTATTGTCATATTTTACCCAGTCTCTTTTTTAGAAAAATAGTATTTTCATAAAAAAATCAATATATGAGTCAGTAATATTTAGTTGATTTTTACAAACTGATACATTTGACGAACTTAATGCCTAATTAGTTTGAATTCCTTCTTTTTAAGAATCCTTTAAGCTTACCGCTCTTTTTTTCCATTGTTTTAAAGTTGTTTTTAAATATGAAAATTAAATATCTAGTTCTTGCATTACTTCCACTTTCTTTAATGGCTTGTCACAAAATGCAAAATGAGGCTGATAATGTAGTTTCTCAAGTTAATACATCAGCAGAAGAAAATTTGAGTGAATACAACTGGACTTATCAGGGGGCAAAAGCGTCTAAACCTCTAGTTTTATCATTTGCTGCAGACCAAAAACTTTCAATTCAAACTGGTTGTAATATTCAGGGTGGTACATGGAAAGTTGAAGGAGATTCAATTGTAACTTCACCATTGGTATCAACCTTAATGGCTTGTGTAGATAATGATTTAAAGAAACAAGAAGGTTTAGCTATTGAAATTTTCAGTGAGAAAAAAGTTCCTTTTGAAATCAGCACTGTAAATGATCAAGCAATTTTGACTGTAACGGACAGTAAAGGTCAAAAGCATGTCTTTGCGGGTACAAAATTGTCAGCTAACAATTAAGATCTTTGAGTGATTTTCACTCGTATCAATATGATGCGAGTGACTTAACCCAATATATTTCGGCATATAAAAGTTCCGCTAAATGTCTTAAGTGGATATTGTAAAAACAGTATTATCTTAAGCTATCCAGCACTTCAGAAATATTTATAAAAATAAAAAGACCCATTTAAAAATGGGTCTTACAACAATGAAAATTAATAACAATGTATGTCTTTAATGCCCATGCCCGATTTCATCGCCAATTGCATGCGTTGGCGCTTTTTTGGCAGCGATAGAGAACCAAAGAACATAGACATAGCATAATAACGGAGCAATAAAGGCAATTGATTTGGAACCAGTCATTTCCTCAAGCTTCGCAAAAACGAGTGGTAAAATTGCACCTCCTGAAATTGCTAAAACAAGAAGTCCTGAAATTGCAGGAGTTGGAGCCGTTGAACGTTGTAATGTCAAAGTAAAAATGGTCGGGAACATAATTGAGTTAAAAAGCCCAATTAAGAGTGCTGCAAATGCTGGAATTAAACCTGTCGTATTTGGAACAGAAGTCAGAAGTACATTGATCATTCCAGTAGGAGCAGATGGGTTCATTCCGTTGGTCAGAATGATGATTGAACATAAAACAATTGCCCCAATCGCGACGACAGTTAACATCACATAATCTTTGAATACTTTCATCAATGCTGAACCAGCAAAGCGACCAATCATTGCAAATAGCATATAAAAGGTAGTGAGATGCCCGGCAGATTGTGCTTGGATATTAAGAATATTCGTTTGTTCTAAGAAAAGAAGTAGATTTAGAGAAATGGCAACTTCAGCACCGACATAAAGAAAGATACCAATTGTGCCGAGTCTTGCCCATTTAGAACCTAAAGCAGAGAATGGCGAAACAAATTGACCAGTTTGCGGGGCAGCAGCTGTAATTTTGTCACGGATGAGCCAAATTGCCCAAATGAATAAAGTAAGCATTAAGCCAATAGCAAGATAAACATTGGTCACAAAGCCCAGAGCTTCTTCTCGCATAATGTCTGTAATTACAATATTCTTTGTAAAGATTGGACCATTCAATAGAAATGATGCACCGAAAAATAAACCGCAGGCTGCGCCCAGTGAATTAAATGATTGTGATAGGTTCAAGCGAAATGCAGAGTCTTCGGGTTTGCCCATAGATGCAATTAATGGATTTGCTGCAACTTGTAATAGGGTTACGCCCGCTGCCATAATAAATAATGCAATTAAAAACACCATATAAATGTGAACTTTGGCGGCAAGAATTGCAATAAAGCAGCCTGCAACAATACCTCCTAATCCGACAACAACCGATTTGGCATAACCAAATTTTGAAAGGAAAGCAGCAGAAGGTAAAGACGCAATAAAATAACCTAAGAAAAATGCAAATCCAGTTAAGCTGGCTTCAACAGGGGTTAATGTGAAAACGGTTTTCATCGTTTTCAATAATGGGTCGAGTAAATTGGTGACCAGAGCCCAAATGAAGAATAGAGCGGTAATATAAATCACGGCGATAGGAAGGCCGGTTTTTCTGCTATCCTTAGACTCGGGTATAGATAAGCTAGTATAACTTTTGGACATAAAAGTACCTACAATCCTTTTTAGAAAAAGCACCATTAATTCCTTGTGCTTTAATTATTTGAATGAAAATCTTATGTTTGTTAAACAAACTAAAATGATTTATAAGGACATGCTAGATAAGAGTTTCAACAAATTCCAATTGCATATTTTCACTATGCAATAACTTCTAGTTATTTAATAAAGACAATGTCGGGTTTTGATGTGCTGAGATATTAGACTTTAGATGGGGTAAAGGGTTTTCAAATATTTATTGATATATCTTGTTTTGATAACTATTAGTTATTGTTTAATCAAAATCTTGCATTAGACAACATCCGATCATGGACTTAGAGTACGGTGATCAGAACTTTCACGATCGTATCAGTTTAAATTAAAGCTAAATCATGATACTAGAACATAAATTCTGAAAAAACTTTAGCTTGTTGCATTGTATAACTTTAATAAAGTTCATTTATATGCCCAGCAAAATCAGGAAGGAAGCCAATTAAAGGCAGAGAGGATTATATGGATTTACAGCCCGCTCATTACCCAAGTTTAGTTAATCAAATTGTTTTTATCACAGGCGGTGGTAGTGGTATTGGTGCAGAGTTGACTCGTGCATTTCATTTGCAAGGGGCTCAGGTTGCATTTATTGATATTGATCAAACTGCAAGTCTGGCGTTAATTGAAAAATTAAAAGCTGAAACAGGAAGAGCGCCATGGTTTCAAGTGTGTGATATCCGCGATATTGCAGCGCTGCGTAAAGTCATTGAGGACGTAGGGGAGCAGCTTGGCCCGATTAGTGTTTTGGTCAATAATGCTGCGAGTGATGACCGCCACGACTGGCGTACGGTTGAGCCAGAATATTGGGATGATCGGGTAAATATTAATATACGCCCAGCTTTTTTTGCGATCCAAGCTGTTGCTCCTCAAATGATCAAAGCTGGTAAAGGTTCAATTATTAATTTTGGCTCCATTAGTATCCAGTTGGCCGCAGGTGAAATGCCTGCATATGTGACTGCCAAATCGGCTACACATGGTTTAACTAGAGCAATGGCACGAAGCCTAGGTGAGCACGGTATTCGAGTGAACACTATTGTGCCGGGTTGTATTATTACAGAAAGACAGTTGGATAAATGGATTTCACCAGAAGATGAAATCAATATCCAGAAACATCAATGTCTTAAATTTAGATTGGTTGCAGAGCATGTGGCACCGGCCGTCCTGTTCTTGGCATCTGATGCAAGTCAGGCCATTACAGCGACAGAATTACCTGTGAATGGTGGATGGGGCTAATTCACATGGCACATTTAGATGTTGTGGTTAAATTAGAAATGGATTTAGGGGAGAGTCCTTTATGGGATTATCGCCAGCAATGTTTATATTGGATTGATATCCATGTTGGGCGTATTTATGCATGGAAACCCAGTGTAGATAAGCAGCCTGTGTGTATTCAGTTAAATGAGCCTGTAGGGTGTTTGGCTTTAAGTGAACAGCATCATGTGATTGCTGCAATGAAAAGTGGGATCTGCCAGCTTGATGCAGAACTTCAACCTGCGTTTTTCTTAGCCAAAAATCCGGAATGGGATGGTGAAAAGGGCAACCGTTTTAATGACGGCTGTGTAGATCCATTAAAAAGATTATGGGTCGGAACATTAGATCGTGAAGAAAAGCATTCAACAGCAGCTTTATATTGCTTATCTGGAACTGAACTTGAGAAGAAAAAATCAGGTATTACCATTTCAAATGGATTAGCTTTTAGCCCTGCCGGTGATTGGCTTTATCATACTGACTCTCCTAAACGACAGGTGGTACGTCATCGGTTTAATCCGAAAACCGGTGAAATTGGTGAGGCAGAATTGTGGATTAATTTAGATACTTATAATTTGCCGGGTGTTGTTGATGGTGCTGCCGTTGACAGTTTAGGGCGCTATTGGTGTGCACTGTATGGCGGCGGTCAGGTCGTATGTTTTTCTCCTGAAGGTGAGTATTTACATAATTACTTGTTGCCATGCCCGCATCCAACAATGGTGACATTTGGCGGAGATGATTTAAAAACAATGTTTGTCACCACTGCTCGTCAGCATTTAACAAGTGAGGAATATTCGCTTTATCCGGATGCTGGAAGTTTGTTTGCATGTCAGGTTGATGTTCCAGGATTGGCGCAACCTATATTTAAGGGATCTATTTCCTAAACTAACCATTTATTTTTCGTGTGCAATTCTCTCTGTTCAAATAAATAGAGCTAGAGAGTTGCACCCAAAAAAAGATGAATCTTAAAAGGAATTTTATATGAACAAGCCTATATGGATTATGGGTGCAACAACTTTAATTTTGTCAAATGCTGTATCAGCCTTAGACATTAACGGTTATTTCCGTACAGGTATTGGAAGCAGTGACAATGGTCAAACACAAGAATGTTTTCAATTGACTGGAGCGCCGTCTAAATATCGTTTAGGCAACGAATGTGAGCAATATGGTGAGTTAACAGCTAAACAGAATTTGATTAGTCTGAAAGACAATTCGACCATTTCAATCAATGGCATGCTACAGCTTTATAACCAATATGGAAAATCGCTGAGTTTCAGTGGTGAAGATGGATTTACCCGTTTAAACCAGATTTATCTGAATTGGGAAAATATTTCTTATTTAAACGGAGCCAATATCTGGGTAGGACGACGTTACTATAATCGTAATGATATTAATATGTCTGACTTTTACTACTGGAACCAAAGTGCTACAGGTTTTGGTATAGATGATTATAAAATTAATGGATTATCTTTGAGTTATGCATTTTCAAGAAAAGATAATGTGTTTCAAGAAAAATATATCAATCGTCATGATGTGACGGTGAAAGATATTGATATTAATAAAAATAATAAACTCAATGTTGGGGTGTCTATTGTTGATACCGAACATACGGGTTGGGATTTTACGGTTCAAAATGTGACTACAAATGTATTTAATGGAAAGAATACGTTTGTGGTTCAGTACGGGGAAGGTTCCGGTACGGGCTTAAGCTATACGGGAAGCCCAGATGCTGACCGAGATGATTCATCATTCCGCGTTCTTGATGTGATAGATTGGGCTTCTGAAAATAAAAAGTTTAATGGTCAAACAGAACTTTTATATCAAAAGAATAAATTTAAAAATCAGGAAGATACTGAATGGTACTCTGTCGGTTCGCGCTTAGCTTATGTCGTTCAAGATCATTTTAAGATTTCTACCGAAGTTGGTTATGATCAAATTAAAGGTGGTGATCAAAATCGCAATTTGACGAAATTGACCATTGCCCCAACATGGTCTTTAAAAGGTACGGGTTTCTATGACCGACCGGAACTTCGTTTCTATTACACTTATGCTTTTTGGAACTCTGATGAGCAAAAATTACGAGATTATTTAAATACAGACAGTGCATTTTATCAACTGAGTCACGGATCTAATTTTGGTGTTCAGTTAGAGCATTGGTGGTAATTTTTGTACCTTTTCCACAACTCTTCAATGAGGAGTTTACTTGCCCATCATTTTAGCTGAGCGAGTGTGGGTACAATATTGTTATTAAAATTAAATCAAAAACAGCCTTTCTAGGCTGTTTTATTTCCTTATAAATGCTTAGAGTGCAGAACATCACCTTATTTTATAAATAAAATAAATATATATATTAGAAAACTTGATTGATTTTATTTTTCGTATATAATGAACATAACTAGAAAAAGTCATGTTTGGTAAATCTTCTCTAAGTACCGCAGTATTAGTCATAATTCTTCGTTTTTTTCAGATTTTCAGCTCCATTCTTTATTATTTCGATGTTACTCATAACCAATAAAATGGTTTAAATTTTTAAAAAAACTAGGATGTATTATGTCTAATTCAAATATCATGAAAGGTACTGTTAAGTGGTTTAACGAAGCTAAAGGTTTCGGTTTTATCCAACCAGAATCAGGACCAGACGTTTTTGCTCATTTTAGCGAAATCGCTAACTCAGGTTTCAGAACTCTTGCTGAAGGTCAACGTGTTGAATTCAGTGTTGCACAAGGCCAAAAAGGCCCAAATGCTGTAAATATTGTTGCTCTATAAATAATTATAAGCACTTATAAATAAAAGCACTCACGAGTGCTTTTTAAATTGATTTTAAAGTTATTTTAAAATTATAAGTAAATTTTAAGTTAGGATATAAATTGTTAAAAATAAATGATTTAATTGCAAAATCTAAAAATGGTACAGAAATTCTAGTGTCTTTAATTCCTCTAAATAGAATACAAAATACACGTGAAGGTTTTAAAACTGTTGAAGTTGGTAAAAGAGTTCTTCTTTCCTCTGGAGTTGAAGTTGATTTAAATCTAGATGGGCGTACCTTTTACGCGTCTGTGAATCAATTATTTAAATTAGATTATAGAGTTAGTTAAAACTCAACTTGCTATTGGATATTTCGGTAGATCCATTATTTCTGCCATAATTTTATTAGGATATCATCATGCTTAAACAAAATATCAGTGTTAAAGACCAGTTTGGAATTAAATACGTCATTCAGGCAACAGTAGATAATTATTTCGCTAATACTCAATGTTTTTCTAATTTGAAATACATTACAGTCGAAGGTGAAGATATACGCCCGGGTTTTGAAATGTTTTTTCAAAGTACTTTAAGTGGTAAAATTTTTAAAATTGATAAAATAAATTAATCTATCAATGAAGTGTATTTAACGCGGCAGGATAGAGTTCTAAGAATTTAATAATAAAGCGCAGGTGGTGAAAACTATACTAGCGCATTGCTAATTTTCAAATCCCTATACCCTTAAAAGCCCCAACTTTATAAACCCCAAATTAACAATAACTTATTGATTATTTATCCTTACTTTTTAATGAACTATTTTAAAGCAAATGTCATTTTGTGTGCTTGACTGCAATAAATGTGAAGCTTATCCTTTGCCTGCTGGCCACATTGCCAGCCGGTTTTAGCAGACCGTGATGAAAGATCGCATCAGAGTTATTCCGTCTGAGGAATAGTCTTATGCGTAGACTCCTCGTCTCCTCCCGTAGCGGTAGGACGGGAGAGGGACACCTTCGGGTGTGCTGGTTATATCTTTCACCAGTCTGCTAACCCTTTCTCGTTCTGCCACCATAATTTTCATGTCTGGCAGAACTCCCAATAAAAAGGAGTTGGCTTTGCACATTCTTAATTTCTTGGCAGTCTTTGCCAAAAGCTATAACGACACAACTTAAATCATATTTATCAGCTTGATGACCTTTAGGGTGTTCAGGCTTTAAGTCATTACGGCTCAAAAAAACTTGCATCAACAATAAAACTTGAGATGTGCCAAGCACAGTCTTACGGCTTTGCTATGCCTTTTTTCTCCCAAAAAAGTATCTCATTTAGAAACAACAAGAATTTATAACGGTAAAAATATGCCACATTCAGATCTCCCGTTTCGTGCTTTAAGTGTGCTTCACACATCCCGATATCTTTTTAATAACTACGGTTTTCATAAAGTCGGAGTGGACCGCATTCTTGAATCTTCAAAAACTTCAAAAGCAACTTTTTATAATTATTTTCATTCAAAAGAGCGGCTTATTGAAATGAGCCTAACCTTTCAAAAAGATGGGCTTAAACATGAGGTGCTTTCAATTATCTATGTTCAAAAAGATTTAACGCTGCTTGAAAAGCTTCGCAAACTTTACTTTTTACATGCAGATTTAGACGGACTTTATCATTTGCCATTTAAAGCTATTTTCGAGATAGCGAAAACCCATCCGAAGGCGTATCAGGTCGTAATTGACTATCGAAACTGGTTTATCAATGAAATCTATCATTTGCTTTTAACGAGCCATACCAATGTTTCAAAACAAGATGCACACATGTTTTTCTTTACGATTGATGGGGCGATGGTACAGCTTTTAGATCCAAACAAACCAGATGAAAGAGAACGATTGTTAGAGTATTTTTTTATGCAGTTTATTTAAATTATGACGTGAACAAGTTGGGAAACTAACGTATGCAGTGCCTATATAGGACGCTTTAACTGACCTCATAGATAGGCACCAACTTTTATTAAGCAGATAAAAACTCTACATATTTAGAAATATCGACGTTCCCACCACTAATAATGACTCCTATACGTTTGCCTTTTAACTCATGTTTTAAATTACGCGCAGCAGCAAAACCGAGACATCCTGTCGGTTCAACCACCATCTTCATTCTCTCTGCAAAGAACTTCATTGAAGTAACAAGGTCTTCGTCAGTTACAGTCAAAATGTCATCAACTTTTTGTTGAATAATGGGAAAAGTGAGTTTGCCTAAATACTGAGTTTGAGCACCATCGGCAATCGTTTGCGGTGTATCAATATGAACAGTTTCTCCTTTTCTAAAAGACATTTGTCCATCATTTCCTAGAGCAGGTTCAACGCCATATATTTTACAGTTAGGCGAGAGTTGGCGAGCAGAAAGGGCCGAACCAGCCAATAAACCGCCACCTCCTAAACATACGAATAGGTAATCTAAGTCACCTACTTCTTCAAATAACTCTTTTGCAGCCGTTCCTTGACCCGCAATTACATGTGGGTGGTCATAAGATGGAATTAAGGTTAGACCATTTTTTTCAGCAATTTCTTTTCCAATTTTTTCCCGATCTTCTGTATAACGGTCAAATTCAACAATATCTCCGCCGTATTCTCGCGTTGCTGCCATTTTTGCAGCAGGAGCATCTTTGGGCATGATGATTGTGGCGGAAATACTAAGAATTTTTGCTGAAAGAGCAATCGCTTGTGCATGATTTCCCGAAGAGAAAGCAACCACGCCAGCTTTTCTTTGAGCCTCATTGAATTGCAAAAGTGCATTCATTGCGCCACGAAATTTGAAAGCGCCAACACGTTGAAAATTCTCACATTTAAAGAATACTTCTGCTTCAAATTCATTGTTAACAGTGCGTGAAGTTAAAACAGGAGTCTTATTTGCAAAACCTTTTAGGCGTTCAGCAGCGGCTGCCACATCTTCATAAGTTGGAAGGGTTAAATTTTTCATAATTAAACCTAATTCTATTCAATATTTTTGAGTTCAAGATTCCGTATTGCGCAAGGAATAAACTAAATATTAACCTTTTTAGATAAAGTATATACTTTTGGATAAAATGTCTAATTTTATTTTCTAATGGGATAACAATGAGATATAAGATTTTGATTTACATTAAGTTTAAAATTAGATAAAAAGTCTAAATTACTATTGCAACTTTACGCTCGGGTTTGAAATAGTAATCAAATCATTTGGAGGAAATACATTGGACAATCGTGATAAGCATTTACTCACTCAACTCGATACTATCGCGAAGGGGTTAAGTGAAACGCTATTTCCTTTTTGCGAAGTTATTGTCCATGATTTAACAAATCCTGAGCATGCCATACTCTCAATACACAATAATTTATCAGGCCGAAAAGTTGGTGATCCGGCAACTGAGTTAGGGCTGGCTAGAATCATGTCTCCAGAATTTCCAAATCTTATTTCAAACTATGCAAACCAATTTGCTGATGGTCGCCCTGCAAAAAGTACTTCTATTGGTATTAAAGATGAAGAGGGTCAGTATGTGGCCGCTTTATGTATGAATATTGATTTAACCCTATTTCGGGGAATGCAAAGCGCTTTAGAACAGTTTGCTAAAATTGAAACTGATAACATAGTTGAAAATTTGGAGCCGAAAGGTACTGAAGCAATCCGTAAATATATCGATCAATTTGCTTCAAAACATGCCACTACACCACGCATGTTAAAACTTAATGAGCGAAAACAATTAATACATGAGTTAAAAAATAATGGTTTATTAGATATTAAAAAGGCTGTCGAGACAGTTGCACAACATTTAGGTATATCAAGAGCAAGCGCCTATTTATATGTAAAGGAAACTTAAAAGTTTTATCTTATTCATCAAAAAACAACTTGTTTATTTAACATGACTCATTTAAATAATTGAATGAATAGGAACGCGCAAGCATCTCTATAGCTTGATCTAGTTTAGGAGGTCGTTATTTGAAGTTATTTATTATTATATTTATTGCGATTTTTTCCAGTATCGGACTGATTTGTTTAATTGCTCTGCTTAGAAATTTAAAAAATTATTCACCATCTGGTGAGCATGATCATTCATCTTCTTTAACGCATCATTTTCACGATAACAGTGCTAGCCATCATCATAGTGCTAGCCATTCAAATGATTGTTCGTCATCTTCAGACTCGGGTAGCTATGATAGCGGTGGTGGCGGAGATTAAAAAAAGCCCTTTTATGCAAAGGGCTGTTGGTGATTTAAGGCAAATCAAACCAGATAAATTGACTGTCTTCAGTTGCTTGAATTGTCGCTTTATCTTCAAAAACTAAAGCATCACCTGCTTTAACCTCTTGATCGTCAATGCGAACTACACCCGAAATCACATGCACATAGTTCACTTTTTTAACCGTATCAACAGTTAACTCATGGCCTTTTTCCAATACAGCAGACTTTACTTCTGCATCTTGGCGAATATGCATTGGTGCATTTGCATCAGGCCCTGCAATTAAATGCCATTTGTTTGGCTCTTTACGTGGGTCCAAATTAATTTGTTGATAATTTGGCTCGGCATCTCTTTCATTTGGAATAATCCAGATCTGTAATAAATGTACAGGCGTATCAGTGTTGTTGATTTCACTGTGGGCAACACCTGTGCCGGCGCTCATAAGTTGCCATTCACCCGCTTTAATCTGGCCTTCATTTCCCATCGTGTCGCGGTGTGAAATGGCACCATCTAACACACAGGTTAAGATTTCCATATTGTCATGTGAGTGCGTACCAAAACCATTATGCGCATCAATCTGGTCGTCATTAATTACGCGTAGAGCGCTTACACCCATATATTTAGGGTCGTACCAGCTACCAAATGAAAAGCTATGATAAGACTCTAACCAGCCTGCTTTTACATGACCTCGATCTTCACTACGATGTAGATAAGCATTCATGACCTAATCTCCCAAATTTTTATTTATCTCTTGAGAAATATCTTAATGTTCTATGAAGGGCGAAAAAATAGGTTAACTGCAACATGTCGTTGCATAATTGATATGATTATAGGGTTCTTTACTCATATATTTTTAAGAATAAAAAAACCTGCCATGAAGGCAGGTCTTTAATGGAACTATTAATTACTCAAGGAATTTAACAGTTACGCCAGAACGTACTTTACTTCCTAAATCGTTTGCATCCCAGTTAGTTAAACGGATACAACCGTGTGAAGCTGTTTTAGAAATTAAAGACGGGTTTGGTGTTCCGTGGATACCAAAAGATTTTTTACTTAAACCAATCCAGATATTACCTACAGGAGCATTTGGACCTGGTGGTAAAGAAAGTGGTTTTAGGTTTTTACCTTGTACGAAGTTTGAAGGTGAGTAGCTGTACCATGGGTTACGTGCTACACCAACTACCTTGTAAGTACCGGTCGGAGAAGGCGTATCAGTACTGCCAATTGTTGCAGGAAATGAGGCAATCATTTGGTTCCGGCTATTGAAGAGGTACAGTTGTTTTGCACCTTTATGCGCAATAATCAAATGAATGTCTTCTGGTAAATCATTGCGTACATTTGGAACAATGATTTTTTCGCCCACTTTTTTGAATGTCGCAGTTGGGTTAATTTTCTTTAAGAAAGCTTCATCAATGTGAAACTTCTCACCCAACATTTCGCTAACACGCGTGTAGTACAAACCTTTCATTTTGGCCTGTAATGCGTAGTCAGAAGGAATCGACTCAGCATATGGACCTTTTAAGTCAGCATCAGAAATTGTGTATTCAATAAATGCTGGCTTTGTTTGTTTAGCAACTAAAGCATCCCAAGTTTCTTTAGTGAGTTCACCAGTAGGTGACAAACCATTCATTTGTTGGAATGAAGAAATTGCTTTTAAAGTATTTTTACCGCTCATGCCGTCAATTGCACCTGGTGATGCATGTGCATTATTTAGCATAACGTGAGCACGTGCATAAACTGGAAGCTGGCCTTTACCAATATTTTCAGACCATTCTGCCGAGTTTAAGCTATCTAAAGTCCATGATGCAGCGGTTGTCGCAGTAGTCGTAGACGCCGCAGTGGTTTTAGCAACAGCTGGAGTCGACGCAGCGATGCCTGATACAGCATTTGGGTCTTCAGTTTTCTGTAAATTTTGTAATGTTGTTGACGCTCGATTTAGGTCATTTTGTTCTTGAGCGGTGATTTGTGTCGGAGCTTGAGCTTGTACAGTTGAAGCTGCTTCTACTGCTAAAGGATCAATCGGATCTTCTACAGGAGCTGATACCTTTTTAGGGTTCAGGGGTTGCTCAGTTGTTGAAGCAGCAAAAGCAACATTAGCAATAATACAACTTAAACTCATAGCGAGTAATGAGCGAACAAACATGTAATTCAACCTTAAGAATTTTCATATAAGCAATAGGAAGATTGATTTGATCTCAAAGTGCATAAAACTACCAATAACTCATCTCTATGAGCCCAAGATTGGCAATTTAGTGATTAAAAGAATATCAATAAACCCAATGTAACATGTTGCAAGTATTGCAGAAAAGCCCGCTACTTGCAGTAGACTTTTGTGTAAATATGCATTTTTTAGTAGATTGACGCGTTTTTTGTGTGAAATTGAAATTATAAAATTCTCTATGTTTTTGATATGATGCTGCCACATAAAGAATATAGAGATTGGTAATGACGACTTTGAAAAATGATCGTTTCCTACGAGCTTTGTTACGCGAACCTGTAGATACCACACCGGTATGGATGATGCGTCAAGCAGGACGTTATTTGCCTGAATATCGTGAAACACGTTCAAAAGCAGGCGACTTTCTATCTCTATGTAAAAATACAGAATTTGCTTGCGAAGTAACTTTGCAGCCTTTACGCCGCTACGACTTAGATGCAGCGATTTTATTTTCAGATATTTTAACAATTCCTGATGCATTAGGTTTAGGGCTTTATTTTGAAACTGGAGAAGGTCCTAAGTTTCAAAAGACTATTCGTACTGAACAAGATGTCGCGAATTTACCAAAGTTAAATGCAAAATCAGATCTTGATTATGTGATGAATGCGGTAAGTACAATTCGCTCTGCTTTAGGTGGTCAAGTTCCACTGATTGGTTTCTCTGGTAGTCCTTGGACGCTTGCAACTTATATGGTTGAAGGTGGTTCAAGTAAAGAGTTCCGTTTCACCAAGCAAATGATGTATGCGCAGCCAGAAGTTTTGCATGCTTTACTTGGTCATTTAGCAGATTCAGTCATTGATTATTTAAATGCTCAAATTGATGCCGGTGCTCAGGCGATCCAGATTTTTGATAGCTGGGGCGGGGCATTGGCACACCGTGAATATGTCGAATTCTCTTTAAACTACATGAATAAAATCATTGCAGGTTTACAGCGTGAGAAAGACGGCCGACGTATTCCTGTTATTGTGTTCACCAAAGGTGGCGGTCAATGGTTAGAGCCGATGATTACCACTGGTGCAGATGCATTAGGTTTGGACTGGACTACTCCGCTCAATACAGCACGTAATGTTGTCTCTGGACGCGTAGCGTTACAGGGTAATCTTGATCCTGCCGTTTTATATGGCTCAGCTGCTTCAATTGAAAAAGCAGTAAAAGCGATGTTAGACGATGCTTACGCAAATGGTGAAAAAACAGGTTACGTTGCTAACTTAGGCCACGGGATTACCCAATGGGTAGACCCTGCACAGCCAAAAATCTTTGTAGATACAGTACATGAGTATAGTGCTAAATATCTAGGATAGTTTTTTGTGCGACATCTGACTTTACCCATTCATTTTATCGGCAAGGCTGTTTCGGCAGCCTTGTTTGGTATTCTGCTTTTAATGGCTTTTGCTTTAACAGCACCGATGGGAAGCCATGAATATATGGGTTTTTATCGCTATGATTATTTACTCATCTATGCATTGTTAATCCAGATCTGCTTACTTTATTTAAAGCTTGAATCATGGGCAGAAGCCAAAGTTATTGCTTTATTTCATGTCATGGCGATGGTCATGGAAATATTTTTAACGCATCCCGCGATTGCATCATGGCAATATCCTCAGCCCGCCGTATTTAAAATCTTAACTGTGCCTTTATTTGCAGGCTTTATGTATTCGGCTGTGGGTAGTTTTTTTGCACGTTCAATCCGACTGTTTCAAGTTTCTTTTGAAAAGCTTCCTAGTTTTGGAAGTATGCTTTTATTGGCATTTTTCTCATATATAAACTTTATGAGTAAATTTTTTGTACCTGATATTCGCTATATTTTATTTGCGATCAGTATGTTTATTTTTTGGAAGACTAAGCTTTATTTTCAGTTAAATGAACATAAATTTAAAATCCCGATGTTGCCTGTATTGATTACACTCGCTTTTCTCATCTGGATTGCTGAAAATATCAGTACTTTTTATAAAATCTGGCTCTATCCAAGTCAGGTAGATGCTTGGCATATGGTGGGCTGGGGTAAACTTGGTTCATGGTATTTATTATTACTCTTAAGTTTAGTACTGGTGCTTAAAATATTAGGTCATCGAGATAATCAAGGTAACTGGAATTTAAGATAAATTTTTCTTTTGCACTTTTTATCATATTATTTATTTTTTAATTGCTAATTCACAGCCTTCTCGTTATCTTTAATAGCGTGTAATAAAAATTACACATAACAATACAACACATAAGAAACAATCAATAATGATTTTGGAGTTATACATCTATGTTAAAAAAATTAGCTTTAGCTGCGTTATTAGCAGCTGGTTCAAGTGTTGCAATGGCTGACAACGATGTAGGTTGTGGTGTGGGTACACAAGTCTGGGCTGGCAAAAAAGGAGTAGCGCCTAAAATTCTTGCTGCGACAACAAACGGTATTTTTACTAACCAATTACTAGGGATCACTTTCGGTACTTTAGGCTGCCGTCAAGGCGGAACAGTAACTGCTCAAGTGGTTACATTCACAAATGAAAATGCTGAAGCTTTAGCTCGTGATATGGCAGTAGGCCAAGGTGAAAGCCTGAACGTACTTGCTGAGTTAATGCAAATTAAACCTCAAGATAAAGATCGTTTCTTCAAAGTTTCAAAAGCAAACTTTGGTGAAATCTATTCTGCAAACAACCAAAATACGCTTCAAGTATTAGCATCATTACAAACTGTAATGGCTAAAGACGACGTTTTAAAAGCTTACGTATAAGTTTGAAACTGAAAACCCTGTCGTATGGCAGGGTTTTTCTTATATTTAATGATAAAAATTGATGAGCTTAATGAAGTCAGTTGTTTTAGTTTTTGCCTCTTTGGCAGTGAATATTGCGTATTCAGCAGATATAAATCCATCTATTCAAAAATATTGGTCAATCGCAGAACAACAAAATCTAGATCAAGATATTACATGGCAAAGGCTCATGTATGCCAATAAAAACCAGAAAAGTGAGGTCACTTACGGTGGATATTTCCTATCAAAAAATGGAAAAAATAATCTAAAAGAAGAACTAAAAGCGGATATCTCGGCATTATTTATGCCTGCTCAAGATAATCAGTCGATTCGTTGTAAGTTCCCTGCACGTAGCCAATGGCTCATACAAAAAGTCGGTATTCAAGAAAATGAATTGCCTCAAGTAAAATGTTCAGAGTTTGAAAACTGGATTGGGCAGATTAAGCCCTACAAAGCGACATTAATTTATGCGACCGATTTTATGGGCAATCCTAGCTCCATGTTTGGCCATACGTTATTGCGTTTAGACCCTAAAGATCAGCAACAATTAAATTTAGTTTCCTACGCTGTAAATTATGCAGCAACTGTGGCGGGGAACGACAACTGGTCATATGCATGGAAAGGTTTAACAGGGCAGTATCCGGGTGAATATTCACTGATGCCTTATTATCGTAAGGTAAAAGAGTACGGCGATTTTGAAAGCCGTGATTTATGGGAATATGAGTTAAGTCTATCACCTGAAGAAACTCGGTTTTTAGTAAGTCATATTTGGGAAATGCAACATGTGAGCTTTCCTTATTATTTTGTAAGTGATAACTGCGCCTATAGGCTTTTAGGGTTAGTCGATTTAGTAAAACCTGAATCTAACTTACAAGAAAAATTTACTTATGCCTCCATTCCAATGGAAACCATTAAATCGATGCAGCAGCAGGGACTCACCAAAGCTCCTGTGTATCGACCTGCTTTAGAAACTCAGCTACTAGCCCAAGCTCATCAGCATGGTGCCTCTTTGGCAAAGGTGGCTCATCAAATTTCGATGCTGCCTACACAGCAGTCTTCTCAGATTTTAAAATCATTTAGTGAGCAAGATCAGGCTAAAATCCTCGAGATGGCTTACGATGATTTATATCTCCAATTTATTAGCCGAAAAATAGAAGAAAGTATTGCTCAACCGCAGTTACGTCAGCTTTTAGCGCTAAGAAGTCAGATTGATTTAGATAAGCAACGTCAAGAACCTAAAAGACCAACAAAGGAACCAACTCAAGGTCATAACGCTCGTAACTTTTCCGTGAAAGCTGGAGAGGTGCAGGGTGATAAGTTTATTGAACTTGGTCATCGGCAAGCCTACCATGACTTAATAGATCCTCAAGGCGGATATCGTGCAGGTACTCAATTACTCTTTTTAAATGGTAATGCGCAGTGGCGAGATGATCATTTAAAACTAGAACATCTTGATTTGCTCGAAGTAAATTCTTATAACCCGATTCAACCTTTTAAAACACCGCTGAGTTGGGGATTTAACTTAGGCTGGCGTCAGGAAGCCATTCATAACGGAAGTTTTAATGAAGACAAACAACACGGCGTCGCAAGCTTTAATGCACAGGTCGGTTACAGTCTTGCTGACTATGAACGCAAACATATTTGCTATGGGCAACTGCAAAGCTACGTACAAACAGGTTCTGATCTAGATAAAGGATGGCGTGTAGGCGTAGGTCCAACTTTAGGTTGTATGAACCAATGGTTTGAGCGCTTCAACTCTGTCGTGCAAATCGAATTGCCCTATTGGGAAGACCAAAATCAATGGAATTTGAGAGTCAATACGCAGTGGCAATATGTGATTAATCGCAATAATGCTGTTCGATTAAATTGGGATTATGAACAACAAAATCATCAAGACTGGATGAAATCAAGTCTAGGATATGTTTGGTTCTTTTAAAGAATAAGCCCATAAAAAAAGAGAAATGAGATTATTCATTTCTCTTTTTGTTTTTAGAAAAGCCTATTATTTCTTTATTGCATTTAACACAGCATAAGCTGCTTTAATGCGTTCTTCATTGGGAATACGTTTATTAGTTAACATGACTAAACCAATATTTTCTTTAGGAATGAACACGACATATGTTCCAAAACCGTTAGTCGATCCAGTTTTGTGGAACATCTTAACGGAAGGTTCTTTTGAAATAGCAGTTACTTTATTAGGTTTCATCACGATTTGTTCTGAATTACTGTCTAATAAAGTTTGTAAAGGTGCTGGATAAGAAAACTCTTCCCAACCTAGTGCTTGATACATCGTACCCACTTGGTAGAAACCTTGATGTGTTTCATTAATTGCACGTTGAATATCTGCTGGATATTTTTGTGGATTTAGGTTGGCATTAATAAAACTCAGCATATCCGGTAGGGTAGATTTAACGCCGTATGCTGGTGCATCGAGCGGACCAGGATTAACGCGAATCGGCTGATTTTCTTGGTTATAGCCAAATGCATAGTTTTGCATTTGAGTTTTAGGCACATTTACATAGCTATGTTTTAAGCCAAGATCTGGAAAAATGGTTTTTTCCAAGACTTGGTCGAAAGGTTTATTCATAGACAAAGCAACAACTTTTCCAAATAAACCAATGCTTGGATTTGAATATTGTCGATATTCACCGATTGGGTTTTTAGGTTTCCATTCTTTGAAAAACGTTAAAACTTGCTGATCTGTTTTTACTTCATCTGGAAATTGCAAGGCAAGGTTTCCACTGGTATATGTCGCAAGTTGAAGTAAATTCACTTGATCAATCGGTGTATTTTTTAGTTCTTTCCAATATTTTCCGGGCGTGTCATCAAAAGAGATTGTGCCTTTTGTTTTGGCATATCCGCCTGCCGTAGCGGTAAATAATTTACTGACCGAACCTAGCTCAAAAATGGTACTACTATTAACGGTTTTTTTATCTTGAACGGATTGTAGACCATAATACATTTCATACTTTTTGTTATTTTGAATAACGCCCACAGCCATACCGGGCACATCATATTTTTCTAATAAAGGCTTAAAATTTTGATCAACCAGTTTTTTGATCTCTTGCTCTTTTGGTGTATTACCCGCATAAATTGAGCTACTAAAAATAAAAAGAGGCGGTAAAAGTAAGCAAGAAATTTTTTTAAATTGCATGATTAACTCATAAATTATTTAAAAATAAAGATGGGTACTTTTATAACAAAAATCACATAATTTAATTGTTATGTTTTATGGAGTTCGCGAAGCGTTCAGATGTAAAAAAAGCCCAACTGAGTCGGGCTTTAATTAGTTTACTAAATAAAAATTAGTAACTTTCAGGTACGGCACTTAAGAACTCACGACGTGCTTCTTTATCAGTTTTAAAATCACCAATAAATGACACAGTACGTGTAGTTGATTCTTGCTTACCTACACCACGCATCATCATACACATATGTGCTGAATCGATAACTACGGCTACACCACGAGCACCAGTCACTTCAGCCACAGCTTCTGCGATTTGCTGAGTCAAGTTTTCCTGAATTTGCAAACGACGTGCAAACATTTCAGTAATACGTGCAAATTTCGACAAGCCGAGAACTTTGCCTTCCGGTAGATAGGCAACATGAACACGACCATAGAATGGAAGGAGATGATGTTCGCAAAGCGAATAAAATTCAATATTCTTCACCAATACCATTTCATGGTTATCTGATGGGAAAACAGCATTATTGGTGACTTCTTCTAAAGTTTTACTATAGCCAGAAGTTAAATATGAAAAAGCTTTAGCCGCACGCACAGGCGTATCTTTAAGGCCGGGACGATCAAGATCTTCACCGACGGCAGTCAGAATATTTGCGTACGATTGCTGCATAGACATAAGAATGTTCACTTACACTGGTTGAACAAAACGGCATTCTATCAGAAAACTATAAAAAGTCTGAATTCTGTAGAAAATGCCGATTATTGTTGGTACTTGGGATTTTTTTCTGCACGTTTAAGCAGTACGAGAACGGCGCCTGTGCCACCTTGATTTTCTGGAGCACTTACAAAGGCTAAAACATCGCGGTGTTGGCGTAACCATCCATTGACATAGGTTTTTAAGACAGCTTCTGGGCCTTTACCATGTACGATCTTGATCACATTTTGATTTTCATCTTTTGCGATCTGGATAATTTGTAGAACCGCATCACGTGCTTGTTCAATGGTACAGCCGTGTAAATCTACAGCTTCAAACCAACGCATTTTGCCAGCTTTTAAGTCTTCAAATACTTTATGCTGAAGGGTAGCAATGCGATAGCTTAAGGTCGCTTGGCTTGCGACAGGGTTTAAAGCCGCTTGAGTATCAGATAACTCGGCATGTTCAGTGTCACGCCCGCCTTCGGCAGCTGCACGTTTCGCTAATGTTTGAGCATCAACTTTTTTTACGCGAGGGGGTCTCACATCAGCAATATTACTATTATTGATGGGTTTAACACCTGCTACAGCACTTTGAAACAGATTTGCATTTTCCAATTCTTCAGACTCAGCCTGAGGTTGTTTGACCTCAGGCTGACTTGCGATTTTGCTTGAATGAGGATTGGAGATTTGCTTTTTAAATTGCTTCAATAACTTTTGTTGCTCTTTAGAAAGCGATGAATCTTTATTACTCATATATCTTCTATTAAACCGTTTGGGGTTGTCCAAAAAGGGCACTAAAGGCTTGGTCTGGTCTTGGTTGTTTCATAAAACTTTCACCAACCAAGAAGGTGTGAATATCATGTTCTTGCATCATGCGAACATCATCTGGAGTGGCAATACCGCTTTCAGTCACGAGTAAACGAGAGGCAGGAAGTAAATTTTTCAAACGAATTGATGTGTTTAAATCAACATCAAAGGTTTTTAAATTACGGTTATTCACACCTAATATACATTGCTCAGACAACTTTAAAGCACGTTCTAGTTCTTCTTCGTCATGAACCTCAACCAATACATCGAGTTGATGTTCAAAAGCAGTTTTAGACATTTCTTCGAGCTGCTGGTCTGACAAAGAGGCAACAATCAATAAAATACAGTCAGCATGTAAAGCACGTGCTTCGACTACATTATATGGATCAATCAGAAAGTCTTTACGTAAAGCGGGTAAAGCACAGTGGCTTCTTGCGATTGCGATATTTTCATCTGCGCCCTGAAAAAAATCAACATCAGTTAAAACAGATAAACATGCTGCGCCAGCTTGTTCATATTGTTCGGCAATTTCAGCAGGATTAAAATCTGCACGAATAATACCTTTTGATGGGGACGCTTTTTTAATTTCAGCAATCACGGCAGGGCGTTTGTGTTGTAACGCTTTTGCAAATCCTCTTACCGGAGTTGCAGCTTTCGCAAGTTCTTCAACATCCTGTAAATTACGTTGTTTTAAACGCGCAGCAAGTTCCTCATGTTTACGGTCAACAATTTTACCTAAAATGGTATTTTGAATATTAATCATGAGAAATCCTTAATCTGCCTGACATTGTTTTAATGTTTTGGTAAATTCAGCCAAAACACTCATTTTTTCTAAAGCTTGTCCGCCGTAGATAATATCTTGAGCGAATGAAACAGCTTGAGCATAGGTTTTGGTAATACCAGCCACATAAATTCCCGCACCCGCATTAAGTGCAATCATGTTTGCTGCTTTTTCACCAATAGCAGTTTTATTTTTACCTAACGCATCTTTAATTAGCTTTAAACTGGCAGCGGCATCCGTAACAACTAAACCATTTAAAGTTTGTGATTCAATTCCGACATCTTCTGGGGTAAGTGTCCATTCAGTAATTTCGCCGTCTTTAAGTTCAGCAACAGCAGTAGGAGCAGCAAGGCTGATTTCATCGAGTCCATCTCTTGAATGAACCACCATGACATGTTCAGCACCGAGTTGCTTCATAACCTCTGCAATCGGACGACAAAGCTCATCTGAAAATACCCCAATCACAAAGCGTTTTACGCCGGCCGGATTCGTAAGCGGGCCAAGTAAATTGAAAATGCTGCGAACACCAAGCTCACGACGTGGGCCGACAGCATATTTCATTGCTTTGTGATGATTTGGAGCAAATAAAAACCCTACACCCATCTCACGAATGCAGCGTTCAGTTTGTTGCATGTCTAAATCAAGATTAATTCCTGCTTGCTCAAGTAAGTCTGATGAACCTGATTTACTTGAAACGCCTCGGTTACCATGCTTTGCAATGGTTGCGCCTGCTGCTGCAATGACAAAGCTTGAAGCAGTAGACACATTAAACAAGTTTTGACCGTCGCCGCCAGTACCCACAATATCAACTAAATATTTGATATCGCTCACATCAATTTTGATGGCGAATTCACGCATAACACGTGCGGCAGCAGTAATTTCGTCAATACTTTCACCTTTCATGCGAAGGCCCATCATCAAAGCACCAATTTGTGCCTCGGTTGCCTCACCTTGCATGATGCTGCGCATAATGTCTTCCATTTGCGGCTGAGTCAGGTGAATATTTTTTGTTATATGGTTAAGTGCTTGTTGAATATTCATAGTGATCACTTATGCATAAATATCTAAAAAGTTTTTAAAGATTTGATGGCCATGTTGACTCAAAATAGATTCTGGATGGAACTGCACACCTTCGACAGGGAGTGTCTTATGTTTAACACCCATAATTTCTTCCATTGAGCCATCTGCTTCATTGGTCCAACACGTGACTTCAAGGCAATCAGGCAGTGTTTGCTGATCGATCACCAAAGAGTGGTAACGAGTTGCCGAGAATGGGCTAGGGAGATTACTGAAAATACCTTTATTGCTGTGGTACATATCAGATAAACGTCCATGCATAACCGTTTTGGCTCTTACAATGTTTCCGCCAAAAGCTTGCCCAATACTTTGATGCCCTAAACACACGCCAAGCAAAGGAATTTTTCCGGCAAAGTGATTAATTGCAGGAATGGAAATACCCGCTTCACTTGGAGAGCAAGGACCAGGACCAATAACCAGATATTTAGGTTGCCATCGTTCAATATCCTCTAATGTGACTTGATCATTGCGAACTACTTTTACTTCCTGATTCAACTCGCCAAAATATTGGACGATGTTGTAGGTAAAAGAGTCGTAATTGTCGATCATTAGAAGCATGATGAACTTAACCTCATGATAATTAATATATATTTAATTAAGTGACTAGAGTTTTACTCACAATGTTACTCACTTTTTAAAAAGTACCTTTATTTGATCAAATAAAAAGCCGCTTTCTAAGCGGCTAATATAACAAAAAAAGAAGTGACCAGTTTAACTATTTCATTCGTTAGACATTTGAGAAAAAATTAAGCTTTGATGCATATTAAGTTTGTTTAAAAATAGAGATAAAGACAATAAAGGCAGAATAAGCTTTTCATTAGAAATAGAGGATTATTCTGCCTTAGTCACAAAAAAGTTTAAATCTTACGTGTGTTATAAATCAGCCAGTCTAAGACCTCTCCCGACAAATGTTCAGCGAGTCTTTCTTGGACGGTTTGATGGTAATGATTTAGCCAGTCTTTCTCTTCATTTGTTAGTAGGTCAACTACGATACAGTCTAAATGAATTGGACAAAGCGTGAGCGTTTCAAACTCTAAAAATTCACCGTAAGTTTTTTCAAAGCCTGAGTGAAGTTTGTTTGCAACCAAATTCTCAATACGAATACCATATTGTCCTTCATAGTATAGACCCGGTTCATTAGAGAGAATCATTCCTTCACGCAATTTGCTGTAGGCATGTACAGGCGCATAGTAAGAAAGAACTTGTGGCCCTTCATGTACGTTAAGTGCAAAGCCTACGCCGTGACCTGTTCCGTGTCGATAATCTAAACCATGTTGCCATAAAGTATGTCGACAAATTGAATCGAGTAGCGGTGCAGCTAAACCTTCTGGATAAATAGCTTTTGCCAAAGCAATGTGACATTTTAAAACCAGCGTATAGTCACGTTTTTGTTGCTCTGTTGGTGTCCCCACAGGAACAACACGAGTGATATCAGTTGTTCCATCTACATATTGCCCGCCAGAGTCAATGAGTAATAGACCATCGCCCTCAATGAATGAGTATTGCTCTGGAGTTGCACGGTAGTGAGGTAGAGCACCATTGGCGTTAAAGCCTGCAATCGTTGAAAAACTTGGTCCTATAAATCCGTCTTGCTGAGCGCGGTAGGCAGTAATTTTCTCATCGATAGTCAGTTCTGAAATGCGTTCACCCTGATGAAGTGCTTTTTCTAGCCAATGGAAAAAGTGACAAAGCGCGACTCCATCTTTAAGCATTGCATGGCGGATATGAGCAATTTCGCTTTCATGCTTGCGCGATTTAAAAAGTGTACTTGGGTTGATGTCGTATACAACCTGAATATCTTTTGCGATGGCTTGTTCATGAAAAATCGATACTTTTGCTGGATCTAAAAGCACAGATGGATCAGAAATATTCGTTAAAAACTTAGAGGTATCTTCATAATTACGAATTTCGATGCCATCGGCTGCGAAAGCCTGTTGAATGGTTGAGTCTATTTTACTGCTATCAATAAACAGAACAGCTTGCTCTGCACTAATATAAAAATGAGAAAGAAAAACTGGGTTGTATTCTACGTCTTGTCCACGTGCATTTAAGACCCATGCAATATCATCTAAAGATGAAATGAAATGCCCCGAAATATTCTTGCTATGTAAAGTCTCACGAATAGCCTGAATTTTTTCTTTACGAGAGAGTGCATTTAGCCCTTCAGGCATTAAATGGATTTTTTCAGAGGGTAGTTCTGGGTGGTCTAACCAAATCTCTCCAACTAAATCTTTTTGAGTCTCGAGTTTATAGCTATGAACTCGTGCAGTATGTTCGAGTGCTTTAAATTGTTGAATAGATAAGGTATGTCCATTTACAGCAATGATCGAATTTGCTGCTAAGTTTTGTCCAATCCAAGCTAAATGTGTTGAAGACTCATCACTTGTTAATTTTTGAAGATTAAAGCCAGTTCCAACCAGTTGTTGCTCGGCTTGTACCCAATAGCGACCATCTGCCCATAGGCCAGCAAACTTTTGTGTCACCACAAGCGTACCAACAGAACCACTAAAACCACTGAGCCATTGTCTCGCCTTCCAATAGTCTGGTAAATATTCTGACATGTGGGGATCGGCACTCATTACAACAAATGCATCAATTTGCTGAATGCGCATGAGTTCGCGAAGTTTTTCAAGTTTTTCTGGAACAGTTAAAACGCTCATATAGTTTCCAAGTCAGGTTGAACTTTACTGGTAGTTTTGTTCATTAATTTATTAATAGGTTTCTTTAATAAAAATAACACGATTGCACCAATCACTAATGCCAAAACACATCGCATAAACAGGGTGGGTAAATGATCAATACTATCTGCCGATACGTGCCCGCCAATAAGACCCGCAATGAGATTACCTAAAGCTGTACCTGTAAACCACAGACCCATAATTTGACCACGTATAACATCAGGTGCAAGTCTGGTCATGGTTGATAAGCCAATCGGGCTTAGACAAAGTTCACCTATGGTAAGCAAAAATACAGTACTGACTAACCAAAATGGTGAGACTAAACCGCCAGCAATTGCGAAACGACTCGCAAAAGACATAAGCAAAAAGCCGCCTGCTGCGAATAACAATGCAATGATGAATTTGCTGATATAGCTTGGGTCTTTATTTGACTTACCTAGCTTCGCCCATAACCAAGCTGCAACTGGAGCAAAAACAATAATAAATAGGGCATTAATTGATTCAAACCATACCGTTGGTATTTCAAATCCGAAAACAATACGGTCTGTATAATCTTGCGCAAATAAAGTAAAAGTTGTGGGTTTTTGTTCAAAAGCTGACCAGAATAGGGCAGATGCTGCTAATAAAACGAAACAAATAATAATTTTAAATTTATCATGCTGCTCTAAGTTTAGGAAAAGTAGTAAATACGCAAAATAAGCAATAATTCCAATCCCAATTGCAACTGTTAAATAAGTTGCTACTGCGACTGGATTGATATGTATGATGCCAAAGAAGGTAAGAGCACTAATGACTGCGACAGATAGTAAAAAGGAGAAAGCAATTTTGGGCGCATTTTTATTTTCAACAATGGGTTTATTGCAATTGTCATTTTCTTGACGCAACTGATTAAAAGTTTGTAGCTGTGGAATAGCAAAGATACGAAAAATAAGTAATGCAACTAACATCCCAAGGCCGCCGATTCCAAAACCTAAGTGCCAGTTGTGATCACGTGCTAATAGACCCGTAAGAAGGGGGGCAATAAACGATCCCATATTAATCCCCATGTAAAAAATGGAGAAACCGGCATCTCGTCTACTATCCTGAGCTTTATATAATGTACCGACAATCACTGAAATACAGGTTTTAAATAGACCTGATCCAAGCACAATAAGAACTAAACCGAAATAAAAAAAGAATTGATCAAAAATGGTAGTGAGGGCAATTGATAAATGGCCTAGCGCAATAATAATGGAACCGTACCAGACCGATCGTGCCTGACCTAACCAGTTATCGGCAATCCAACCACCAAAAACGGTCATTAAATACATTGAGCCCGCAAATAACCCAACAATTGCTGCAGCGGTTGGGCGGTCAAGGCCTAAACCACCGTCGTTGACCATTGCAATCATATAAAGAACGAGTAAAGGCCGTATACCATAATAAGAAAATCTTTCCCAAAGCTCTGTAAAAAATAAAGTTTTTAGGGGTTTTGGATGGCCGAAAAAAGCTCTGTCATATTGTTCGAGTTCATGCTTCATTTCAAATCCTTTGAACTGATTGGTAATTTAGAGAAAACCAAACTTTTAGTTTGTTTAATTATAAAAAAAAGTTATGTTTCATTTTTTAGATTTTTTTAACTTGAAAAGCAAGTTTGTCATGTATAAAAAAGGTATATAACAAACGGTAAAAATTAGATCAGAAAAATTATAAGGTGAGGTGGGTTCTATAAAGTTCTTACTGCACCAAAGCTGATCAACTCTTGCTTTAGTACAAAGAACAATAAGAACAAAATTAGATTAATATTTTAAAGCTTTAGAATTTCAATGGGTGAGTATGAACTCATAAACTATTCCATTTTAAAAATATCTATTCAGAAGAAGTCTTTTTAAAGCCTTTATTAGCAAATCATGGTGTATATACCATGGTCTCAGCTCTAGCTTAAAAATTTCATATAAAATAGATTATTATTTTCATGCATTGCAGTAGGAAGGTCGGCTTTCTATATAAGAAAGTATTATGATCGTGAATGATTGCTAGATATTGATGCGATGATTCATATTGGCGCAACAATTTTGCACTAAATTAGGGCGATTGCGAGTTATTCTTGTATGCCATAATTTGAAAATGTCTGAATATGGTGCATTTAACTATGCAAACAGTATAATGGGTTCGAGACAAGGGACCTAAATCATCGATAGTTATAAGCAATTCAATGTTTTAGGTAAGTCTTATAAAGTTGGTATGAGAATTGCTATATAAATACCAGCAACTAACACGCACTTAACAAGTGCAACAAAATTTCATTGGAGCAAAATGAGCATGGCGAACAAGGTCCTTCAACTCATACAAGAAAGTGGCGCAAAATGGGTCGATTTTCGCTTTACTGATACTAAGGGTAAAGAACAGCACGTAACTTACCCAGCTGATTCTATTGATGAAGATACTTTTGAAGACGGTAAAATGTTTGATGGTTCTTCAATCGCTGGTTGGAAAGGCATTGAAGCATCTGACATGATTTTACGTCCAGATGCAGAAACTGGTTTCATCGACCCGTTCTTTGCTGAACCAACTGTAGTTGTGACTTGTGACGTTATTGAACCTTCAACAGGTCAAGGTTATGAGCGTGACCCACGTTCGATTGCTCGCCGTGCAGAAGAATACTTAAAATCTACAGGTATCGGTGATACTGCATTCTTTGGTCCAGAACCAGAATTCTTTGTATTTGACGAAGTGAAATGGGACATCGATATGTCTGGCGCTCGTCATACATTAATCGCTGAAGAAGCTGCTTGGTCTACTGGTAAAGACTACGAGTCTGGTAACTCTGGTCACCGTCCACGTGTTAAAGGTGGTTACTTCCCAGTTCCTCCAGTTGATTCTTCACAAGATATGCGTGCAGAAATGTGTGCGAAAATCGAAGACATCATGGGCCCAGGTCGTGTAGAAGTACATCACCACGAAGTTGCTTCTTGCCAATTAGAAATTGGTGTGAGCTTCAATACTCTTGTACGTAAAGCTGACGAAGTTCAACAGTTTAAATATGCTGTTTGGAACGTTGCACATCAATATGCAAAAACAGCTACGTTTATGCCTAAACCAATGGTAGGTGATAACGGTTCTGGTATGCACGTTCATATGTCTATCTCTAAAGATGGTAAGAACTTGTTTGCTGGTGATGAATATGCAGGCCTTTCAGAAATGGCGTTGTACTTCATCGGTGGTATCATCAAGCACGCTCGTGCATTGAATGCAATCACAAACCCATCTACAAACTCATACAAGCGTTTGGTTCCTCACTTCGAAGCACCAATTATGCTTGCTTACTCAGCGCGTAACCGTTCTGCTTCTATCCGTATTCCATACGTTTCTAGCCCTAAAGGTAAGCGTATCGAAGCTCGTTTCCCAGATCCAATGATGAACCCGTACTTAGGTTTCGCTGCATTGTTGATGGCTGGTATCGACGGTATCCAAAACAAGATCCATCCGGGCGAAGCTGCTGATAAGAACTTGTATGATCTTCCTCCAGAAGAAGAAGCAAAAATCCCAACAGTTGCTCATAGCTTAGATATGGCTCTTGAAGCACTTCAAGCAGATCACGAATTCTTGTTAAAAGGCGGCGTGTTCACTAAAGAAATGCTTGATGCATACATCGAACTTAAAACTGAAGATGTACGTCGTCTTAACACGACTACTCACCCAGTTGAATTTGATATGTACTACAGCTTGTAATACATATTTTCGTAAAAAAGCCTGCTTATGCAGGCTTTTTTATTGTTCAAAATGTTGATTGAATTCTCTACGTTTTTTATCAAAAAATTGGGGTAAACTAGGTGCGAGTTTTCATGTGAGCAGATTATGCGTAAACGGCAACCAGTACTTAAACAGGAAAAGACTTTAAATCCTGAATTGAAAACATGGTTGTATGCGTCTGGTTCTCTGACTCAACAATTAACTGAGCTTGGTGGTGGCCAGTTCAGTGTAAAACCCTTTAAAGAACACTTTCAGCGTTTAACTTTTGCAGATAGTCAATGGATGAATATGTCTCATGCTCACACCTCGTGGGTAAGGGAAACTTATTTATATGGCTGTGAGGCACAGCCATGGGTGAAGGCAAAAAGTATTTTTCCAATTCAAAGCTTACAAAAAAAAGCCCGTATATTTCAGCATATTGGTTCTAAACCGATTGGCTTTTTTTTATTTCAAAGAACCACTCCGCTTTGTGACCGCCGTGTCATTCGTTTACCGGAAGGTTGGACACGGCAAAGTTGCTATACTTGGCATGGATGTAAATTTATCGTCCAAGAAACATTCTTACCGGCTTTTGAAGCTTTTTTAAATCAGCAGCACGACAAGGAATTACTATGACGACTGCAACAGGCACAACATGGCGTCAGCGCTTAGAAGCTTATTATTATCTATGTCGATTTGATAAGCCAGTTGGAACAGAACTGGTGTTTTGGCCAACCATGTGGGCACTTTGGGTTGCAGCAGAGGGGATGCCACCTCTACATATTCTTCTGGCGATGGTATTAGGCACAATTTTTATGCGTGCTGCTGGCTGTGCCATTAATGACTTTGCTGATCGTAAAGTCGATGGTCATGTAGAGCGTACAAAGACACGTCCTTTGGCAACTGGTGTAATTAGCCCAAGAGAAGCTATATATGTATTTTTAGCTTTAGTATTTGCGAGTGCTTGTACCTTGTTCTTTTTACCTATAGCGACATTTTACTGTGCGTTAGGAGGTTTGGTTCTAGCATTTATATATCCTTTCATGAAACGTTATACCCATTTACCGCAAGTCGTTTTAGGTATGGCATTTTCTTGGGGTATTCCAATGTCCTTTACAGCAATGGGTAAGCCTTTAGATATAACGTGTTGGCTGCTCTATTTTGGTAATTTGGCTTGGACAGTTGCTTACGATACTCAATATGCAATTACTGACCGTGAATATGATTTAAAGATTGGTGTGAAATCTACCGCTATTCTTTTTGGTCGATATGACATCCAGATTATTGCGCTTTTACAGGCAACGAGTCTTGTTTTGATTGGTACTGCACTATATTTAGAAAATATCTTATTTCCATGGGCGATCTTCGCTTTAGTGATTGTAGCATTCGATTTTATATATCAAACAATGAAAACCAAAGACCGCAACCCTCAAGTCTGCTTTTGGGCATTCCGTCACAATCGTTGGGTTGGATTAATCATTTTTCTAGGAATATTTTTAAATTTCATATAGTAAAAATGACCATGAGGTTGAAAAGTGTTCTATGCAGAGCACTTTTTTTATGTCTTAATATTTGTGCATAAAAAATATGCGGAATAAATAACACATAAAAAGGATATTCTATGAAACGGTCAAACATTGCTTTAGCTATAACATTATCAATTTCAGCATTATTTCTTACAGCGTGTAATGACGATGATGATAATTACACTGGGATAGATACAAATAAAGCCTATGTCTCTGAAAGTAATTACGCAATTGATAAAGTTGATAATGCCTCAACGATCAAAGTAATGACTTATAACATGGCAAATGTTCAAGGAAAAACAGCAACTGCTACAGCAATGGTATTGTTTCCAAAAGCTACACAACCGAAAGATGGTTATCGCGTAGTGGTATGGGAACACGGAACTGTTGGGGTGGGTGATGGTTGCGCACCAAGTAAAAATGCAATTAATCCGCGATTTAAAATCCTTGCTGAGTCTTTGTTAGCAGCAGGTTATGTGATTGTGGCACCAGATTATGAGGGATTAGGTACACAAGGGGTGCATCCGTACTTAAACTTATCAAGTGAAGCAAAATCAGCATTAGCTGCAGTTAAAGCAGTAAAAGAACATTATGGCGCTCAGTTAAAAGGTGACTGGATGTCGATTGGTCAGTCTCAAGGTGGGCATGCATCTTTGGGAACTGCTGAATTTGCTAATACCGATGCAAGTTATAAAGGTGCTGTAGCTGGTGCACCAGCTTCAAGCTTAGGAACAATTATTCAAATTTATATTGACCCTGCAATGAATCAAGATAGTAATTTTGCAGTTAGTAAGCTAGATCAGGCAATTAGAGCGCGTAGACAGATTGATGCAGCGATTGCTGCAGGGCAAATGTCTCCAAATGATCCACTAGCGCTTGCTGTACCTACAATTGATAAAACTGCAGAAGGATATGCCGAATTATTAGCATATGCTGCCTTAGCAAGTGCAGGGATTAAAGCACAGCAACCAGACTATGACTTGAAGGCAATTTTTACCTCAGGAGCGGCTGATATTGCAGAATTGGCTTATGGTCGTACTGGTGATGATGGTGCTTGTTTAAGTTATCCTGCACCAGATAGTGCAAATGGTTTACAAGAGAAATTTAAAGCGGGAATCTTAGCTTTCTTGGCTGACCCTACACATCAAATTACCCAGTACGGTATTGATCTAAATAAATTTAAAGGAGATCAAGTTGTTCAACGCTTCTTGACGGCGACTCAACCTGCGACGAATGCTACAGCCGAGAAAGTTATTAAAACGCCTGTATTTATTATTCAAGGTGAAAAAGATCAAGCTGTATTGCCAGTAGTTACACAAGGCTTATTTGCCAATATGAAAGCTAATGCTGTAAAATTCTTCCCACAAGCAGGCTATGATAAAGGCTATAAGCTAACTATTGTACCGAATGCGACCCATACTCAAGCAATCATATGTGAAAATGCCAATGCTGTAGATTTCATTCAAGCTAATATGTCAGCGGGTACGGGTATTGTGCTGACTGATGCACAAAAAGATGCCAGCCAAAGTCCACATTGCACAGGTAAATTCTAAGATTTATTTGTTTAATTGGAAATTAGCTTTAAAAAAAGAGCCACTTTATAGAGGCTCTTTTTGTTATATTGTTACACAGTTTGATTTGATACTATTTGAGTTTAAAGCATTTATGAGCCAGCAACCTGTTGAAAAAAAATCTGTTCCTTGGTTATTAATGGGATTAGGTTTACTCATTCCTTTTCTGATTATAGGAATTCTTTTCTTTGCTGCGAAAAGCGATGCGAAGAATAAAAAACAATACGAACAGCAGCGTTTAGACATGGCAAAAAGAATCGCTGAAAAAGAGGCTGCAAATTCAGAAAAGAAATAACAGCAGCTTGTTAATGAATATCCTTTTGTAACTGGCGTACCGTAGGAATATTCGTGTAGCGCCTTACTAGGTAACCTGCTTCAGTGAGCATTTGATCACGAACACGGTCTTCTTCTATTTTTTCAAGATGGGTAGGGTCATCTAGCTCAATAATAGCAATCACTTCCATCTTGTCATTTAGCACGACAAAGTCAGTGACTTTACGGTTGAACTGACTACGAATTTTATAGTCATTACTGGTAATTAAAGCACTAAAAGCCACTTGTGCTAATACATGATAATTTGGAAAACTTTGTTTTAAACGGATAAACATTTGAGTTTCAAAGTTTGTAATGACAGGACGGGCAAAGAATTTTTGTTTTGGAAATAAATAAGGCCGTAAACAAACGAGAAGAAAAATACAGGTGCTTACGCAACCTAAAACAATAAAAAATAAGTGACTCGATTCGAACATGGGAAAGCATCATACAAATAAAAACCCACTCATGATGAGTGGGTTTTTAAGAATCTTGGCTCTCCCACCTGGGCTCGAACCAGGGACCTGCGGATTAACAGTCCGTCGCTCTACCGACTGAGCTATGGGAGAATCTGGAAAAGGATTTTAGGCAGGAAAGGGGGCTGGGTCAAGCCTTAATGGCAGAATTAGAGAGAATATCTAATCGTTTGGTTTAAAAATACTCGAAACGTTGATTTTATTAAAAATAATAAAAGTATTAAATGATAAAAAAGAAAAAGCCCGCAATGAATGCGGGCTTTTAGAATCTTGGCTCTCCCACCTGGGCTCGAACCAGGGACCTGCGGATTAACAGTCCGTCGCTCTACCGACTGAGCTATGGGAGATTAGTAGATGGCTCTCCAACCTGGGCTCGAACCAGGGACCTGCGGATTAACAGTCCGTCGCTCTACCGACTGAGCTATTGGAGAATCTGATGCGCATTTTATGGATGAAATCTAAAACCGTCAATAAGAATATTAAAGAAAATGAATCGTTTGCTTGATTAATATGCTTTTGTGGTATTAAAAATAAAAAAAACCACCCGAAATAGGGTGGTTTTTTATAAAGAAATAAAATTATTTCTCTACGCCTGCTGGTTGACCTGCAAGTTTTGCATTTGCATAGTCCCAGTTCACAAGGCTTTCTAAGAAAGTTGCGATATATTTAGGACGTAAGTTACGGAAATCGATGTAGTAAGCGTGTTCCCATACGTCAATTGTTAATACAGCAATTTGACCATGTGCAAGTGGAGTGTCTGCATTAGAAGTTTTAGTAATAGAAAGTTTACCGTTTACTTCATCAGCAACTAACCAAGCCCAACCTGAACCGAATTGAGTTGTTGCAGCAGCAGTAAATTCTTCTGCAAATTTTTCGTAGCTACCAAAAGCTTCGTCAATTTTAGCAGCGATTGCGCCAGTAGGCTTACCACCACCATTTGGCTTCATGCTGTTCCAGTAGAATGTATGGTTCCAAACTTGAGCAGCATTGTTGAAAATACCAGCTTTAGATGCATCACCAGCAGTTGCTTTGATGATTTCTTCTAAAGTTTTACCTTCAAGGTCAGTTCCTTTGATTAAGTTGTTTAAGTTAACAACATAGGTATTGTGGTGTTTGTCGTGATGGTATTCTAAAGTTTCTTTACTAATATGTGGCGCTAAATCATCATAGCCATATGGAAGTGCAGGTAAAGTAATGGTTGTCATGTTCCTATTCCTTGCATTTGCTGGGTTATACAATTAAGTGGCTCTATTGTAAATGATTCTGGTCACAATAGGGCATCGTTTTAAAGAACTATACACAATAAAGATCTAATTAATACGCATAACACAGATTGAAAAAAAGACTTAATTAAATCGGATTATTCAATTCAAAATATTCACTTTCAACTGAGAACTGTTTTGAGATCGCTTGTGCCAAACGTTGAACACCATAACGCTCAGTTGCGTGATGACCACAAGCAAAATAATGAACACCTAACTCTTTTGCTTCATAAAAAGTTCGTTCACTGACTTCACCTGAGATATAAGCATCACAATTTTGCAAAGCCGCTTTAGCAATAAAATCTTGAGCCCCACCTGTGCAGAAGCCCACTTTTTGAATGCTTTGTTTTTCTGCTGGCAAATGAATCACCTTAAAATCAAAACTATTTTGTAGTTTTGCTTTAAATTCATCAACAGAAAGCGCTTGTTCTAAATAACCAATATTGCCAATTGGATGTTTCTCGGCTAAATCGAGTGGTTCTAAATTCTGCAAGCTCAGTTTTTCTGCAATAGCCACATTGTTGCCTAAAGTTGGATGGGCATCTAAAGGTAGATGATAAGCAACTAATGAAATATTATTTTGGATGAGTTTCTTAATGCGGTTGCCGCGCATTCCTGTAATTGGATATGGTTCGCCTTTCCAAAAATAACCGTGATGTACGAGTAATAGATCTGCATTCTGAGCAATTGCCGCATCAATTGCATCTTCGGAAGCAGTAACCGCACAAACGATACGTTTCACTTCAGTTGAACCTTCAATTTGCAGGCCATTAGGTGCGTAATCTTTAAATTCTGTTGCTTTTAAGGTTTGGTCGCACCACTGAATAATTTCATGCAAATTTGCCATGATATTTCCTGAATTGAGTAGTAAATAATTGCTAAAGCTATAGAAACATATTTTGTTGTGTAACTAAAGCTAGACAAATCTTTTTTGACTTTTTTATGTATATCGACATATTTAATTTAAAATGCTTAACTGAAAAGTCTTTTTGTTCAATATATTAATTTAATTAAAAACTTCTTTGCGTAGAGGATATGAACGTGCGCCGCACCTTTACATGGTTACCTTGGGTGTTACTTATTATTGTAATTGCCAGTTTTATTGCATGGCAAAAATACCATCAGCCGAAACCAACTGTTGCAGTTGATGGGGTGCAAATGCCTGCTGAGAAAGTTGAACCATTGGTTGATACTTCACGAACGGGCGGGGTGGTATCTTATAGCGCTGCGGTAAAAGTTGCAGCGCCAGCCGTTGTTAATATTTTTACGACCCAGAAAGTTAAACAAAATCATCCATTATTAAGTGATCCTGTCTTCCGCGAATTTTTTGGAAATCAGGTTCCTGAACAACAACAGCAAAATGAAAATAGCTTAGGCTCTGGGGTTATTGTACGAGCTGACGGTTATATTCTTACGAATAATCATGTAATTGCTCAAGCTGATCAAATTGTGGTGGCATTACATGACGGGCGTCGTGCAGAAGCAACGATTGTGGGTACAGACCCTGATACGGATTTAGCCGTAATTAAAATCGATTTAGATAAATTACCTGTATTGCCATTTAAGCTAAGTGGCAATGAAGTAGGTGATGTTGTCTTGGCTATCGGTAACCCATTTGGTGTAGGGCAAACGGTAACCCAGGGTATTATTTCTGCGACTGAACGCTCTGATTTAGGTATCAATACCTATGAAGACTTTATTCAAACGGATGCAGCAATTAACCCAGGTAACTCTGGTGGAGCATTAATTGATGTGGCTGGGAATTTAATTGGTGTAAATACTGCTATTTTCTCTCAGTCAGGTGGTTCTTTAGGAATCGGTTTTGCAATTCCCGCTAAAGTTTGCCAACAAGTTTTAAACTCAATTTTGAAAGATGGTCGTGTTGTCCGTGGATGGTTAGGGATTAGTTTAGTACCCCCTACACAAGAAGATGTATTAGCGCCGAAACAGCAAATTGGGGTAGTGGTTGCAGATGTCTTGAAAAGTGGTCCAGCTGCGTCAGCAGGTATTAAAATTGGCGATAAAATTATTCAAGTTAATAATGAGCCAATCACTTCAGCATCTCATTTGATTAATTACGTCGCATTACAAGCGCCTAATAGCGAAATTAATGTAATGGTTGAGCGAGATGGGAAGCAACAAAACTTTGTGGTGACAGTCGGGGAACGGAAAAACCAAAATACTCAATCACAATTTATACCACTGCCTAAACAGTAAAAGTAAAAAAGCCTCTTAGTGAGGCTTTTTTATTGGCTTGAATTAAGAATGAGAGGGCGCTTGATGTTGATGTTTAAACTCAGTTAAAGCATCAATGCGATACTGAATTAGCATTTCACCAATCTCAGCACCTTTAATATTCTCAGGTAAATCCTGAACTTTAATAGAGCGAACGATTTGCATCGCGTCTAACATATATTGAGCTTGAGGATAAGGTCGGTTTTCTAAACCTAGTCTTCCTTTAGCATCACATTCACATGCTTGTACAAAAGCTTCCACTCTCTCAGGACGGCGTAAGACATCTAGACGCTGTAATAAACGCCATACAGTTCCAGGTTTTAATGACATAATCTGATGACATTTTAGATGTTCTTTACACACCGAGAGTGCCAACTGTCGAGTTTGAGTAGGAACTTTTAAACGTTCACATAGCTCGGTAACGGGTTTCACCCCACGTTCTTCATGCATGATATGGCGAGGAAGTTCATTAACTGGAGTTAATGCTTTACCTAAATCATGTACTAACACAGCAAATCGAACATCGAGCGAGTAATTGGCCTTACAAGCTTGCTGTAAAGACATTAAGGTATGTATGCCACAATCTACTTCTGGATGATATTCAGGACGCTGTGGAACACCAAACAATGCATCAATTTCAGGAAAAAGATGTTTTAAGGCACCGCAATCACGTAATGTTTGGAAATAAACATCGGCATGATCTTCTAAAAGTGCACGTGAAGTCTCTTTCCATACACGCTCTGGTGTTAATGCATCTAGTTCACCTGATTCTGCCATTGTTTGCATGAGTTCTAAAGTTTCAGGTGCAATATGAAAACCATATGAAGAATAACGTGCTGCAAAGCGTGCAACACGTAAAACACGTAAAGGATCTTCAGCAAAAGCTTCTGAAACATGACGTAAAGTTTTATTTTCTAAATCAGTTTGACCGCCATATGGGTCATATAGTTTGCCATCTTGATCCATTGCTATGGCATTGATGGTTAAATCACGGCGAATTAAATCTTCTTCTAAACTTACAGTAGTATCGGTAAAAAATTGGAAACCGTGATATCCCTTACCGGACTTTCGTTCAGTACGTGCAAGTGCATATTCTTCTTTTGTTTCAGGATGAAGAAACACAGGAAAATCTCTGCCTACAGGTTGAAAACCTTGGGCGAGCATGTGTTCCGGCGTTGCACCGACCACAACATAGTCTTTTTCTTGATAGGGATGCCCAAGTAAAGAATCACGGACAGCACCGCCTACTAAATACACTTGCATGAAAAAACCTCTATTCTTCAAGCAATCATGCTACAGAATAGAGGTTTTCTCAAGTCATTAGAGAGGCTTTTCGTAAAAAGCGGTTTCTAAATTACTTTTCTTGTTGTTGGATTTCAGCAACAGTTAAAGCAGTCATATTGATAAGACGACGAGTGGTTGCAGTCGGTGTCAAAATATGAACAGGTTTAGCAGCACCTAACAAAATTGGACCAATAGTAACGTTGTTACCAGAAGTCGCTTTCAATAAGTTAAATGAAATATTTGCTGCATCTAGGTTCGGCATAATGAGCAAGTTTGCAGAACCTTTAAAACGTGAACCTGGGAATGCAAATTGACGAATATTTTCGTCTAATGCTGCATCACCGTGCATTTCACCTTCAACTTCAAGCTCAGGAGCTTGCTCAGACAGAATACGATAAACTTCACGCATTTTTTGAGCACTTGAATCAGTTTGATCACTACCAAAACTTGAATGAGAAAGTAAGGCTACACGTGGAGTAATACCAAAACGACGTACTTCTTCAGCTGCTAAAATAGTCATTTCAGCAAGTTGTTCAGCAGTCGGGTTGGTGTTTACGTAGGTATCTGCAATAAATAAATTACGATCTTCAAGCATTAATGCATTTAATGTGAAGAAGTTATTCATGCCTTCTTTAAGGCCAATCACATTGCGTACAAAGTCGAGGTGAATGTTATAGCTACTATAAGTACCACATAACATACCGTCTGCTTTACCGAATTTAACCAGTAAAGATGCAATTAAAGTAGAACGGCGACGAGCTTCACGTTGAGCATATTCAACAGTAATGCCTTTACGTTGCATTGTTTGATAGTAGTCTTTCCAAAACTCTTCATACATCGGGTTTTGTTCTTGATCTACGATTTCAATATTTACGCCATGTTGTAAACGTAAGCCTAATTTTTTGATATTAGCTTCAATTACAGCAGTACGACCTACTAAAATTGGTTTAGCCAAGTCCTCATCAACTGCGATTTGAACTGCACGTAATACGCGCTCATCTTCACCTTCAGCATATGCAATGCGTTTAGGATCTGTTTTTGCTTGAGCAAAAATCGGTTTCATCAAGAATGCAGAGTTATAAACAAACTCAGATAATTTTTGACGGTACGCAGAGAAATCTTCGATCGGACGAGTTGCAACACCTGAATCCATTGCAGCTTTAGCAACAGCAGGGGCAATTTCTAAAATTAAACGTTGATCAAGTGGACGTGGAATTAAATAATCACGGCCAAATGAAGCAGATTTTTCACCATAAGTAGCTGCATCAGCTTCTACATGTGCCATACGAGCAATTGCATGTACACATGCAATTTTCATTTCTTCATTAATCGTCGTTGCACCAACGTCAAGTGCACCACGGAAAATGTAAGGGAAACATAATGCGTTGTTTACTTGGTTTGGATAGTCAGAACGACCTGTTGCCATAATCACGTCTGGACGTACTTCATGTGCATGTTCAGGTAAAATTTCTGGATCTGGGTTTGCCAAAGCAAAGATAATAGGGTTCTCAGCCATCTGTTTCACCATTTCTTTGGTGAGAATACCAGCAGCAGAAAGACCCAAGAACATATCTGCACCAGCCATTACTTCATGAAGCTGAGATGCAGTAATGTCTTGAACATAACGTTTTTTAGATTCATCAAGTCCATCACGAGAAGTCGTTAATAGACCACGAGAATCGGCAACAATAATATTTTCTTTTTTAGCACCAAGTGCACAAAGCAAGTCTAAGCATGAAAGTGCTGCTGCACCTGCACCTGAAGCTACAATTTTGATTTCATCAATTTTTTTATTTACAAGTTGCAATGCATTGAGCAAAGCTGAACCTACAATAATACTTGTACCATGTTGATCGTCATGGAATACAGGAATTTTCATACGTTCACGAAGTTTCTTCTCAATATAGAAACATTCTGGCGCTTTAATATCTTCGAGGTTGATACCGCCGAAAGTTGGCTCAAGAGAAGCAACAATATCTACAATTTTATCTGGATCGTTTTCTGCAATTTCGATGTCAAATACGTCAACACCAGCAAACTTCTTGAATAGAACCCCTTTACCTTCCATTACAGGTTTAGAAGCTAATGGTCCAATATTACCTAAACCAAGAACAGCTGTACCGTTACTGACTACGGCAACCAAATTTCCGCGAGCTGTATATTTAGCAGCAGTTGATGGATCACGTTCAATCTCTAAACATGGCGCAGCAACTCCTGGTGAGTAGGCTAAAGCCAAATCTCGTTGGTTGACAAGTTGCTTACTTGGGGTGACGCTGATTTTCCCTGGGTTTGGATATTCATGGTAATTTAAAGCGGCCTGTTTTAAAGATTGATCGTCCATCTGAGTCTCTATTTGATACAAAAAAGCAAACTAGTCAAATCGCTCATTTAGGGAGAGGCAACGCGGCTCTTTGACTATGCTTTAATTTTTACCAATTAAGAGAATAGTAGACGAATTGCCAATAGCCCCGTGGTGAGCTAAATGCTAAAGAATATAACACTACTTCTTTATTTCTCACAGTCAAAAACGCTCATTTTTGGAAAAAGCAGCATAGGTAAAATAGATGGCCAAAACAGTTAAGAAATATGTGGATTTGTTTGTAGATAAGGAATGACCTGCTCGGCAGGGATTGGACGACTAAAGAAATAGCCTTGTAAAAAATCACATTGTTGTTTTTGCAGATAGGTTACTTGTTCTTTTGTTTCTACGCCTTCAGCAACCAGTTTAAGCCCCATGCTTTTACCCATTGCAATCATTGCATTTACAATCGCTTCTTGTTTGTGGTCACCAATTTTAGAAATAAAAGCACGATCAATTTTTAATACATCAATTGGGTACTCTGTCAGGTACGCCAAAGAAGAATAACCCGTACCAAAGTCATCTAGGGCAATTGAGATATCTCGTTGTTTTATCGCGTGTAATAGTGTTTTTACGTTATCAGTATTATCTAAAAGGGCTGACTCGGTAATTTCAAGTTCGAGATCTGAACCTTGTATATTATATTTTTGCAAAACCTCATCTAAATCACTGAGTAATAAGCCTCGATGTATCTGTTGCGCCACAATATTTACAGAGACTTGAATATTGATATAGCCTGAATTTTTCCACTCTTGTAGTTGCTTTCCAACTTTATCTAAAACAACTTTACCAATGTCTGAAATTAGGCTACTACGCTCAGCAAAAGGTATAAACATATTCGGCATGACTAATCCTTTTTCAGGATGTTGCCAACGAATGAGTGCCTCAAAACCGATAATAGATTGATCTTGTAGACTAATTTTAGGTTGGTAATAAACTACAAATTCATTATTTTGAATAGCTTTGCGTAATTCTTGTTCTAAATCGGCAGTTTTATATGGGTGATCTGTTTTATTGCAGTAGTAAGAAATGGTATTGCCTCCTAAACGTTTTGCCTCTGAAAGTGCTTGTTCTGCATGATGGTTGAGATGGTCAATTTGTCTGCCATGTTCAGGGAAACATGCCACACCAATAGAAGCAGTAATAAAATATTCGTGATTATCAATATAAAATGGTGCGTTTAGCGCTTGCAAAATATTTTGGCAATATTGCTCAATATTTGGATGAATTGGCGAAATTTCATAAATAATTGCGAAATCATCACTATTTAAATAGGCAACTAAAATTGCATTGATATTGATTAAGCGTAATCTTTGTGCGAACTGTTTAAGTAGTTCGTCACCACTATCATTATTTAAAAACTCATTAAAAGCCCGGAATCGGTCAATATTGACTCGTATTAAAGCTAAATTTTTAATGTTATATGAAGGGTTTACAAGATATTGGTGTAATTGATTGTAATAGTAAAGACGATTAGGGAGGTGGGTGAGACTGTCGTAATTTTTTAAATAAGATAGGTGCTGTTCTTGACGCTTCTGCTCAGTGAGATCGCGGGCAAATCCAATGTAATTGGTAATTTGATTGAACTCATCTTTGACGACATTAATATGCAACCATAAATAGACGCTTTTACCAGAATTAAATTTTTCATCAAACTGACCCATGTATTCTCCTGTCTCGAGGAGTTGCTGTTTTATTGATGTATGAAATTGTTGTTGTAATTCTTTTTGATTACTTGTAATGCTAAATAACTCTTTATTCAGAAGTTCTGCTTTAGTAAATCCGGTCAATTTTTCGTAGTAAGGATTAATATTAATATAGTTCAGATGTTCATCTAAAATAAATATTCCTTCTGCTGCTTGCTCAAGCACAATAGCAGATAGCCTTAGATGTTCTTGGTCTTTTTTCTCTTGATGTATATCTCGGGTCATTCCAACCATACGAAGCGCTTTTTGTGTTTTAGGATCTCTCGTGATGACTCGACCTACATCATGAATCCATCGCCAAGAACCATCTCGACGTAAAATGCGAAAATTGATATTAAAATGATCTGTAATACCTTCCAAATGTTGTTTTAAACGTTCTTCAAAAAGCTTTTTATCACTTGGATGGATCCGATCTAATATCGTATGAAGATGAATAACAGCAGTCTGACTTTGCTTTTGTTGATCAAAAAAAGTAATTTCTAACTTTTGATTTTCAATATCCCAATCCCAAGGCCGGATACCTGCAGTTTCATGCGCAAAAGCTAAATTGTAGTGATGGCTTTCGAGCTGCTCATTCATTTTGGTGAGATCATAAGTGCGTTCACGTACTTTTTGCTCAAGTAAATGATTGTTGAACTGAAGCTGGGCTTCAATATCTTTAGACTTATTTACTTCTTGTTGGAGCTGTACACATAATTCTTCAGCCCATTGAGTATGTTGATCGGAAATTTGAACAAGCTGTTTGTTTTTAAGTAATAGTTGAGAAATTTTTTGATAATTACGTTGAGTTGCGTAAGCACAAAGTACAGTTGCTACAAAGGTAAGGTTATAGGCAAAATAAAATGGTAATTCAGTAATGGAGTCGTGTGTGAATTGGGCGAACAATAACGGCAAAGTACTAGGAATAAATAAGAGATAAAAGTATCGAAGTTGTTGCGTTAAAAACGTAAGGCCAATGATATGAGCAGAGGTAATGAATAAAGCAATTAAAATATGAGCATCTGGTAGTGCAACTAGCTCAGGCGGAAGATAAAAATGAATAATCGTGACATTTATTCCCATTAAAATGCCAGATAATAAACAAATACTTTGTAAGACACGATCAGCTTTTTTTGTGAAGTCGATAGTGCGGTAGTGAGTTAAAATATTTGGAATAAATAATAAGCAGATAAAAGAAATGATAGTCAGTCCAATAGACCAGCTAAATATTGTTATTACAGAGGAAAAATAATAAGAAAAAATACCATATGAAATAAGGCACAGTAATATCAGGCTAATCAAATACCAACGTATATATTGAGTTGAAAGTTTCAGCTGTTCAATTTTTGTTTGATGCTGTAGATATTCTTCCTGAAGCCCAGACATAAGATTTTTCTATCCTATTTTTTTACATATATACAGAAAGAATCTGATTTATCAGTGAAAAAGAATTTGAAATTTTATTCATACAATAAAAGTAAATTAACTTTAAATCACGATTTAATCAATGTTCAGAGAACTTAGGTGGATAAAAATCGATAATTTAAAATAGATAAGGCAACAACTGGGGCAGTTTCTGTACGTAAAACACGGTCACCAATACACCAGTTCATAAAACCAGCTTGATTGGCTTGGGTAATTTCATTTTCACTTAGTCCACCTTCTGGACCAATCAATAAGGCAAGTTCAGGTTGTATTCCTGCCAATACATCTTTTTGTTCTTTTTCAGGCGCTAAAACAAATTTAGAGTGAGGGAGTTCAGACGAACTTAACCATTCATGAAGGGCAATAGGTGCTAATACTTCTGGCACTAAGTTCAAGCCACATTGTTCACATGCTGCAATTGCAACTGCTTGCCAGTGATCTAATTTTTTTTGATCTCGATCGTATTTTAAGCGCATTTCACAACGCTCACTTGTCAATAATTGAATTTGGCTTACACCCAGTTCAGTGGCTTTTTGAATAGCATAATCCATTCGATCGCCTTTACTCATAACCTGGCCCAAAACAGCTTTAAAAGGGGCATTACGGTTTGCAGGGTTAAAATTTTCAATTGTGACAGACGCATTTTTTTTATTAATTTCGGTCAACGTTGCGAGATATTCACCACCTTGTCCATTAAATAAAGTCGCTTGTTCTTGTAGTTGTGCACGTAAAACACGTACCCAATGATGGAATACTGATTCTGTCAGTTGAATTGTTGAGCCAACTGTAAGTTCAGTTTCGATAAAAAAACGATTCATTGGGTACGCCTTACAAAATTAATTTAAACCAAGATCAACAACGAGTTGACGAGTTGGTTCGACTTGATTCATTGAATAGAAGTGCAAGCTTGGTGCTCCACCTGCAATAAGGCGTTCGCATAGCTTAACAACAACTTCATGACCGAAAGCTTTAATACTTTCACTGTCATCGCCATAGGCTTGTAACTGCTTACGGATCCAGCGAGGAATTTCAGCACCCGTACCATCTGCAAAGCGAATTAAATTACTTGCATTGGTAATAGGCATGATACCAGGAGCGACAGGAATGTTAATTCCAGCTTTATCTAAACGCTCTATAAAATAAAAGTATGAATCTGGATTAAAGAAGAATTGGGTAATTCCCGCATTGGCACCAGATTGTACTTTTTCAATAAAACGTTGAATGTCCGAATCAAGGTTTTCAGCTTGAGGATGCATTTCTGGATAAGCTGCAACTTCAATATGAAAATGATCACCTGAGTGCTCACGAATAAAACGTACTAGATCCTGTGCGTAAGGAAGTTCCCCAAGTCCAACCTGACCAGAAGGCAAGTCACCGCGTAAAGCAACAATACGATTAATGCCTTGCGCTTTATATAAATCCAGTAACTCAGCAATACGAGCTTTATCATCACCAATACAAGAAAGGTGAGGTGCAACTGGCGTACCTTTACCGTTAAAATCTTCAATAGCAGCAAGAGTACGTTCGCGAGTAGAACCACCAGCCCCATAAGTAATCGAGAAAAACTCAGGGTTTAATAGTTGTAATTCTTGGTGAACAATACGAAGTTTTTCAGCACCAGCATCAGTTTTTGGTGGGAAAAACTCAAAAGAAATAGGTGTACGTTTAGTCATGTCAAATCCTTGTAAACAGCGAAACATTTTTAGAAAAAAGGGCAGTCGGTTCACCGTCTGCCCTTAATTTCTTAGTATTTGTAAGCGTCAGATTTGAATGGTCCCTCAACAGCAACGCCTAAATAATCGGCTTGCTCTTGAGTTAACTGAGTAAGTACACCACCGAAACCTGCAACCATTGCAGCAGCAACTTCTTCGTCAAGTTTCTTAGGAAGAACTTCTACGCGAATTTTTGCAGCTTTTTCATTTGCAGGAAGGTCAGCAAATTTCTCTTGGAATAAGTGAATTTGACCTAAAACTTGGTTAGCAAAAGAACCGTCCATCACACGTGATGGGTGACCAGTTGCATTACCTAGGTTTACAAGGCGACCTTCAGAAAGAAGGATAAGGTAGTTGTTTTCGTCTTCTGAACGATAAACTTGGTGAACTTGTGGCTTAACTTCAACCCACTTGTAACCACGTAAATAAGCCGTGTCGATTTCTGTGTCGAAGTGACCAATGTTACATACAACTGCGCCAGCTTTTAAGCTATCTAACATCGCTGCATCACACACGTGGTAGTTACCAGTTGTTGTTACAACAAGGTCAGTATTGCCAAGAAGATCGTGGTTAATATCTTCTTTTTTACCTGTTTGTACGCCATTTTTGTATGGAGATACAACTTCATAGCCATCCATACATGCTTGCATTGCACAAATTGGGTCAACTTCAGTTACACGAACAATCATGCCTTCTTGGCGTAAAGATTGAGCAGAACCTTTACCTACGTCACCATAACCAACTACAAGTGCACGGCGGCCAGACAAAAGCATGTCAGTTGCACGTTTGATTGCGTCATTTAATGAGTGACGGCAACCGTATTTGTTGTCGTTTTTAGATTTAGTAACTGAGTCATTTACGTTGATTGCAGGAACTTTCAAAGAACCGTCTTTCCACATTTCGATAAGACGTTGAACACCTGTTGTAGTTTCTTCAGTAATACCGTGAATACGTTCTAAAAGAGCAGGGTATTTTTCATGAACAAGAGCAGTTAAGTCACCGCCATCGTCCAAGATCATGTTGGCATCCCAAGGTTGACCATTCACATTGATCTGTTGTTCAAGGCACCATACATATTCTTCTTCAGTTTCGCCTTTCCAAGCAAAAACTGGAATACCGCGAGCAGCAATTGCAGCAGCAGCGTGGTCTTGAGTCGAGAAAATATTACATGATGTCCAGCGTACTTCAGCACCTAACTCAACAAGCGTTTCAATAAGAACCGCTGTTTGAATGGTCATGTGAATACAACCAAGAATTTTTGCGCCAGCAAGTGGTTTAGTCGCTGCATAGCGTTTACGTAAGCCAATCAAAGCTGGCATTTCTGCTTCAGCAAGTTTGATTTCTTTACGACCGTAGTCAGCAAGTGAGATGTCAGCAACTTTGTAATCTGTAAATGAAGCATTAACCGCGTTCATCAGGATCTCCTAGGAAAAAATAGTATTGATCATTCTGTTCGCGGATGCCGTTGTTGGTTAAAACGAGTGTTTAACCGATCGTCGAGCCTGGCAAATTGATCTTTAGTGCCGATCATTTGTCGCAGCATCCCTCGACTAGCGGGATATTGTACTTGGAAAAGCTTTTAGTGCCAATCCAGTTTTGTTTATTATCTGCGTAATTATTACTTTAGATTTCAATTATGGCAGTAAATATCCCCGAAGTATTAGCGAACCTTGAAGCCAACTGTGGCGTATTTGCAGTGTGGATGGTACTTCAGCATCATGCAGTGCAAATTGATGTGGCTGAGTTGATCAAAGTTTGTCGACACGATGAAGGAGGGACTTATACGATTGCCTTAGCCATCGCTTTAAAAAAACTCGGATTTGAAGTGTCATTTCATTCAGATGAAGACCCTAATATTAGCGCAAGTGAAAGAATGAGCTATAAAGAAGCAAAGGTATTAAAAATTCCAACTGGACCAGCACTCAGCTATCAAGATATTCAAACTGCAATTGAAAATGGAAAAATGGTGATTGTCTATTACGATACATTAGAGGGTGTCGGAAATCAGTCACTTATCTATTCTATTGAATCAAATGAAATCTGCTTTTTTGATAGTTTTGAGCCGATGTCGGCAGCAGTTTTTGAAATACAACGTCAAGTAGAAGGGATTTGTCGTCAGGCTATCGTGATTGATGACCGTAATTTTCAGGCATATTCGACCAAATTGAATTAGATAAAAAGAGCCAGTAGCGTGCTGGCTCATATTGAAGTTATTTTTGTTGATATTCTTGAATCACTTCTAAAGCAGCACGAAAAGCTTCTTGAGTAGCAGGTGCGCCACAATATGGCAGACTATGCAATAAAGTTTCTTGAATCTCTTCAACTGTACAGCCATTGTTAAGTGCACCACGAACATGCCCTTTGAGTTCAGTAGGTGATTTGAGTGCCGTGAGCATTGCCAAAGTAATTAATGAACGATATTTACGTGGTAGCACACCTTCACGTTGCCAAGTAGATCCCCATGCATGTTCATTAATCCAGTCTTGTAAAGGCTGGGTAAAGGGTACGGTATTTTCTTGGGCACGTTTTACAAAAGCTTCTCCCATCACTTCTGTGCGTACTTTTAATCCATTTTCGTAATCTTGCTTAGACATTAATTTCTCCTAAAAATAAAAGCGTCGATTGACGCTTTTATGGCTGTTTATTAATTAATGCGAATCAAGTGTGATTGCAATAGTGAATTAGTGGAGGCATCAGTCACTAAATTTGATGAGGATTCGACAAAGGAAGATCCTTATTTAAATCTTCATCAAATACATCTGTAAGCATGCTATCGAATCGAATTGCGTTGTATTGCAATAATTGTTGAGCTTCACTTTCAGAAATAAAACCTTCTTTTATCGCTTGTTGAATATTCTCTTCGAAAGTGAGTCCTGTAAATTTGCCTTTAGATTCAGCTTTTTTAAACTTATCCCAAAGCGGCTCAAGTGTTCGTAGAATTTGGAAAGCATGCTCTAAACGACCCGTTACATCATCGGCTTTGGTTGAATAAAATACGTGATGCTTAAGCTGTTCTCTGAAAGGATGCTCTTGCATCATAAGTTCAGCGACTTGTTGTTTTAACTCATCATCTGGTTTTGAAATGACACGACCAAAAGGGAAACAGATCCATTTCACAAACGTTGCTGGAAGTTTGGCTGGGAAATTTTCAAATAATCCCCAAAATGCTTCTTGAATATTCAAGAACGCTTTTTGTAGCGTCAATTTAGCGTGAAGTTGTTCAGCTTCAGTTTTTTGTCCGGCTTCATAAAATTTTAAAATCGCAGTAGAAATAAAGAGGTGCGCGTGAATATCTGCCAAGCGTCCTGATAACATCTCTTTGCGTTTTAAGTCTCCTGCAAGTAAGCCAAGTGACATATCTGAAACAAGCGCGAAGTTGGCACTAAAACGATTAATCGTTTTATAGTAACTTGCGGTGAATTGATCTGCTGACTGAGGTGCATCGCTTGAGCCACCTGTCCAACCATAAGCAAATGATCTAGCACCACGATTAAAGGTATAGGCTAAATGTTTAAATAATAAATCATCGAATTTTTGAACCGCGTTGGCTTTATCTTCAGACTGTAAAAGTTGCAACTCTTCAAATAAATAAGGGTGACAACGCATTGAACCTTGACCAAAAATCATCAATGAACGGGTCAAAATATTTGCGCCTTCTACCGTAATAGCAATTGGAATTGCTTGATAGGTAAGCGCAAGGAAATTACGTGGCCCAAGTTGAATTGCACGTCCTCCCGCAATATCCATCCCATGATTGACTACTTTACGCATCGTTTCAGTTGCATAATATTTTGCCATGGCAGTCATCACGGCAGGAGTTCCACCTTGGTTTAGGCCACATGTCACTAAATAACGGAATGCTTCAAGCATGTAAGCATCGCTGGCAATTTCACTGGTCGCTTCTTGTACGCCTTCAAATTTACCGACAGAAATGTTGAACTGTTGACGAATTTTCGCAAAAGCACCAACGGTTAAATAGCTCATTTCACCTGCTGCTGTTGCTAAAGCTGGAAGGGAAATACCACGGCCCACACCTAAGCATTCCATGAGCATACGCCAGCCTTTACCGGCATTTTCTTGACCACCAATAATCCAATCAATAGGAATAAAAACATCTTCTCCTTCTACTGTTCCATTCATAAATGGAGAGCCAGGATAATGACGTGCTCCTATTTTTACACCTGCATGACTGGCAGGAATTAAGGCACAGGTAATACCGTACTCTATTTTATCTTTATCGCCGAGTAAGCCGTCTGGGTCATAAAGTTTAAATGCAAGACCTACGACTGTGGCAATTGGGGCGAGGGTAATCCAGCGTTTAGAGAAATTCATGCGCAGCCCAAGAACCTGAGCACCTTCATATTCACCGTAGCAAACAACGCCTGAATCTGGAATGGCACCAGCATCTGAACCTGCTTCTGGACTGGTTAAACCAAAGCATGGAATTTCTTCACCTTTTGCAAGGCCCGGTAAATATTGTTGCTTTTGAGCATCGGTACCGTAATGCATGAGTAGCTCACCTGGCCCCAACGAGTTTGGAACCATACAACTTACAGCAGTGGTGAGTGAGCGTGAAGCAATTTTGCTCATAATACGGCTTTGGGCAAATGAGCTAAATTCTTTACCACCAAAAGATTTTGGAATAATGAGACCTAAAAAACCTTTGTCTTTAATAAATTGCCAAACCTCTGGTGGAAGATCTTTTAAGTGATGGTGAATTTCCCACTCATCTAGCATGTTGCAAAGTAACTCAACTTCATTGTCAATAAAACTTTGTTCTTCTGCTGACAACGTTGGATAGGGATACTTTTCAAATTGCGACCAGTCAGGTGCCCCCATAAATAATTCTTTTTCCCACCAACTAGTACCCGCCTCTAAAGCTTCTTGTTCAGTCGTACTGATGCTTGGCATTGAGTTTGCTAATGTTTTATATGCAGGTTTGGTAATCAGGTTAAAGCGTAATGGTGCAAATAAAATAATGATACTAAGGGCAATGAGGGGAATACCTAAAATGAGAGCCCATGGCGTTACTATGAGTGCTGTAAATATAGCGACAGCAATCGTAATTACACTACCAATGATCCGATTCAGGTTAAAAAAGAAAATTGCCCATATTGCAAAAATCTGAATGACAATGCTTAAAACAAAGAGTAGGAAAATCATACTTGCTCCTTGCTAGATAAGCCCTCAAGTTAGAAGTTACAAAAAAAGCGAGGAGAGAGTTAAGGCTTAACTAGCTAATTTTAATGCTGTTTAAATTTAATTTTTTATATCGCAATTGATGTATATGCTAGAGCAGGGATATATCGTACTTTTAGGTATAAGATATTTTTCAGTGAAAGTGTAATGGCTTGTTTTATCGATTTGTCAAGAAATGTTATTGATTTTCTTATACAAATAAAAAGCCCTCTAAAGTAGAGGGCTTTCATTGAACTTTAATTTTTAAGCTTCGACAACTTGAACAGCAATTTTTTTAGCTGGATCTACTTTACGACGAACTTCTGGTACTGGTTCACCATGGTATTGACGATCAGCAAAGTAACTTGAACGAACCATTGGTGCAGACCAAATATTTCTAAAGCCAAGTTTGCGACCATGCTCTGCATAACGTTCAAACTCTTCTGGCGTTACAAAGCGGTCAATTGGTGCGTGTTGTTTCGATGGCTGTAAATATTGACCAATAGTCACATAGTCAACATCGTGAGCACGTAAGTCATCAAGCAATGCAATAACTTCTTCTTCAGTTTCACCAATACCGACCATCAAACCACATTTCGTTGGAATGTCTGGGCAATATTCTTTAAACATTTTTAATAAGTTTAAAGAATGTTGATAGTCTGAACCTGGGCGCATTGCTTTATATAGACGTGGCACAGTTTCAATGTTGTGGTTAAATACGTCTGGCGGACATTCAGTCATAATACGTAAGGCAATGTCCATACGTCCGCGGAAATCTGGTACTAAAATCTCAAGTAATGTATTTGGACTAAGTGCGCGAGCTTCTTTGATACAGTCCACAAAGTGTTGTGCACCACCGTCAAGCAAGTCATCACGGTCAACCGAAGTAATGACTGCATACTTGAGTTTAAGATTTGCAATTGTCTCTGCCATGTGACGAGGTTCATCAGCATCGAGTGCATTTGGACGACCATGTGCTACATCACAGAAAGGGCAACGACGTGTACAAATATCACCCATAATCATGAATGTTGCTGTACCACCACCAAAACATTCAGGTAGGTTAGGACAAGCAGCTTCTTCACAAACGGTATGGAGTTTTTGAGCACGTAAAGTCGTTTTAATACGCTGAACTTCTTCTGGTGCCGTCATCTTGACACGAATCCAGTCAGGTTTACGCGGCACTTCAACCGTAGGTACAACTTTTACAGGAATTCTTGCGACTTTTTCTGCGCCACGAAGTTTTACACCCTGTTCAGGTTTACGGTGTTCTGACATATTTAACTTTTCCACTCGTTTATAGAGACATTGACATTGACATTGTATTATAGCGAACTTCTGCAGTTAATAGCGGAAAATAACTATTCATATAATAAATGTGGTTATTCAGAAATATAGGGTTGAGAAATACATAAATTCACCGCATATTACCCATAATTTATTATAAAATATGGTCATTCAAGTGAGGAAGGAGCTTTCAATGCCACGTAAAAAAGAGGTCGTTAGTGGGAATTTCGTTAAGTACGATGCGGTAGTTCTCGGTTCTGGACCTGCAGGTGAAGGCGCGGCAATGAAGCTTGCAAAAGCGGGTAAGCGTGTTGCAATTGTAGATGTGCGTGATCAACTTGGTGGTAACTGTGCACACGTAGGTACCATTCCAAGTAAAGCATTGCGTCAAACGGTTTCTAGTATTATTCGCTATCAGCGTGATCCAATGTTTCAAAAAGTAGGTGAATGGAAACAGTTCACCATGAAACAGGTATTGCGTAATGCGCACAAAGTAATTCAACAACAGGTTGATACGCATACACGTTTTTACGACCGCAACAAAATCGGTGTATTCCACGGCCGTGCATATATTCAAGATAAAAATACAGTTTTAGTTTTTAGCCATGAAGGCATTAAAGAAACAATTATTTGTAAGCAAATCGTGATTGCAACAGGTAGCCGTCCTTATCATCCGCAAGGTCTAGATTTTGATCATCCTCGTGTATTTGATTCGGATAAAATCCTTGATCTTGATTACTCAATTCAAAAAATTATTATTTACGGCGCAGGCGTTATTGGCTGTGAATATGCCTCAATCTTTATTGGTCTAGATCATAAAGTTGACTTGATTAATACTCAGCAAAAACTCTTAAGCTATTTAGATGATGAAATTGCTGATGCCTTGTCTTATCACTTACGTGAACAAGGTGTATTGATTCGTCATAATGAACAAATGGATCATCTTGAAACGTTTGATGACCATGTGGTTCTGCATTTACAAAGTGGTAAAAAGATTAAAGCTGATGCGATCCTTTGGTGTAATGGTCGTTCAGGAAACACAGAAGGTTTAGGCCTTGAGAATGTTGGCTTAGTTCCAAACAACCGTGGCCAACTTTCAGTAAATGATCAGTACCAAACTGAAGTTGAAAACATCTATGCTGCTGGTGACGTGATTGGCTGGCCTTCACTTGCTTCTGCTGCTTATGACCAAGGGCGCTGTGCGGGCGCAAACATGAGTGGTGAAGATGCGAAGCCAGTACGTGATATCCCAACGGGTATCTACACCATTCCGGAAATCTCATCAATTGGTAAGAATGAACAGGAATTAACGGAAGAGAAAATTCCGTATGAAGTGGGTCAAGCTTCTTTCCGTCATTTGGCTCGTGCACAAATTACCGGTGATACAGTAGGTGAGTTAAAAATTCTTTTCCATCGCGACACTATGGAAATTTTAGGTATTCACTGTTTTGGTAATAACGCTGCCGAAATTATCCACATTGGGCAAGCAGTTATGCACAGCCCAAACAATACCTTGAAATATTTTGTTGAAACGACATTTAACTATCCAACTATGGCTGAAGCATACCGTGTAGCTGCACTTAATGGTATGAACCGTTTATTTTGATTTTAAATAATTTTTTTATAAAAAAGCCCGCAAATTTGCGGGCTTTTTTATTTTCATTAGACCATAGGTTTCTTATATTTTTATGACAATGCAAAGCTTTAATCTGATTATCGCTATCTCTAGTGAGCACAAAATGCTTGATTGAAATATTCAAATAAATCAGGTGTCTGCCTCCATAAAATAAGTGAACAGACCAAAAGAGTAATGACGAGAAAAATCATAATTGTTTTCAAAAGTAAGGCATTATGCGTCATGAATAATAGCCTCCTCATTTACAAAGAAGTGTACGATTACACCTAATATACTCAATGCAATAGAACATAGCCAAATCGCATTGTAATTACCTGTTAAGTCGTGATTAACACCGCCAAGCCAACCGCCAAAGAAAGAACCGACTTGATGAGTGAAGAACACAATACCACTTAGCATTGAAAGGTATTTAACACCAAACATATTTGCCACAATGCCATTTGTGAGTGGAACTGTAGAAAGCCATAAAAGGCCCATAATCACTCCAAAAGCATATACCGTATATGTGCTTAAAGGTAATAGTAAAAAAGCAATAATTGCGATGCCGCGGCTACCATAAAGTACCATTAATAACTTTGGCTTCGAGAAACGATCTCCTAACCAGCCTGCGCCGTAAGTCCCCACAATATTAAATAGTCCGACTAGTGCCAGAAACACGGTACCTGTAGCGGCATCAAAGCCATGGTCGATTAAATAACCGGGTAAATGTACACCTAAGAATACAACTTGAAATCCGCAAACTAAAAAGCCTAATGCTAACCACCAGAAGGGTTTGTGTTTTCGGGCAATATTCAATACTTGCTTAAATGTGAGCTGAGGTTGTGTAATTGCTTTTGGTGTTTGAGTGCTAGGACCTTTTAACATCCACGCTAGTGGAATAATAAGGGCAATTAATAGCGCACTGACTATTAGGGCTGCTGACCATCCAACATTTTTAAGTAAGAGAAGGGTTGAGGGCAGCATAATAAACTGACCAAAAGAACCTGCTGCACTGGCAATCCCCATTGCCATACTTCTTTTTTCAGGCGGAGCAGCTCGGCCTACTGCACTCAGTAAAACTGTAAAAGAAGTTGCGGATAAAGCTAAACCAATAATAAGACCTAGGCTCAAATTCAAAATGAGTACATTTGAACTAAAAGCCATGAGTAGTAAGCCGAGGGCATAAAGTAGCCCACCAACAGCAACCACAATTTTACTGCCGTATTTATCTGCGATAGCCCCAGTAAAAGGTTGAACTGCGCCCCAGATTAAATTTTGCATAGCGATTGCAAGACTAAAAACATGCTGCCCCCAACCGAACTCATGGCTCATTGGTACGAGGTAAAGGCCGAAACCATGACGAACACCTAATGAAAGTGCCAGAATAATTGCACTGCCAATCAACATATAGATGAGGGACTGAGAAAATTGGTTGTCAGTTCTAGTCATGATTAGCGGGAAATTATAATAATGATGATTTATTGTAGAAGATATATCGAATAATATCGATATAGATGGCAAGAATATTTAAGAAGAATTAGAAAAGTTTTTAAGAGGCGTATTTTATGAAAAGACAATTAAAGAAGCAGACATCATTTTGATATCTGCTTCTTATAAAAATTACGCAGCGGAATTACGCTCAAGTAATGCTTGTTCAAAAAGGACTTGTTCTTTTTCTTTATGTTCAGTAGTAAAGCGAATCAAAATGACGCTACAGCCAGCGACCATAACCAGACCACCTAAAATAAATAAGCAAGTTTGAACATCAAGCAAGCCTTTAAGTAGGAAACCAGCAGCTACAGCACCAACATTGCCACCAGCCCCAATAATGCCAGCAACACCACCTAATGCATTACGGTCAATGAATGGTACGAGAGCATAGGTCGCGCCACAAGCCATGTGAGTAAACAGGGCAAAAATTGTCATGGAAATAATTGCAAGAGCAACCACATTCATTTGAGAAAAAAGAATTAAGAATAAACCTTCGCCCAAAATCATGAGCACCAGTACTTTAGTGCGGCCATCTAAACCTTTTTTCAGAGCGACTTTGTCGGAAATAATACCGCCAAGCGCACGAGCGAATAATGCTAAAAGACCAAATATCCCGGCAGTTAAACCAGCAGTTTTTAAATCCATTTTGAACTGATCAACATAGTACATTGCTGCAACGTTATGGATAAAAATTTCGATTCCGAAGCATGCCCCGTAAGCCACAAATAAAATCCAGACGCGGTAGTTGCGAGCAGCTTGCATTAAAATTGCCATGCCACCTTTTTTGCCACTGCCAACTTCAATGCCTTGTGCACGAACTTCTTTAAAATTTCCTTGCGGGCAATCTTGAGTGAGTTTCCAGTAAAGAATACCAACAATGACCATCATTATGCCCGGTACGACTAACGCAACACGCCAGCCCATAGTTTGCTCGACGCCAAACATGATAATTGCACCGAGTAATAAAGGCATAAGCGCTTGGGTTGCACCGCCACCAGCATTTCCCCAACCAGCTGCTGCCGCATTTGCTGTCCCTACTACGTTAGGGGCAAACATGACACTGGTGTGATATTGCGTAATGACAAAGCTTGCACCAATTGCACCAATCAGCAAGCGGAAGAATAAAAAGGATTCATAACTGTTGGCCGCAGCTACTCCAAATACTGGAATACTTCCTAATAGCAATAGGGTGGTGTAAGTGATGCGGGGGCCATATTTATCACATAGTGGACCGACAGCGAGTCTTACTAAAATCGTAATCGCAACGGCAGCAATATTAATATTGGCAATTTGATCTTTCGTTAAGCCGAACTCACCTTTAATCACTGGCATTAATGGAGCACATGCAAACCATGCGAAGAAGCACACAAAGAATGCGAGCCATGTCATATGGAAGGCACGCATTGATGGAGTAGAAAAACTGAATAATTTAATCTCAGTTGCTTTTTTTGCATCTAGATTGATATTTGAAGACATACGCCGTCCCCCTGAACTGAACGAAATGTTAATTTGCTTGGCAATTTATTGCCTACTGCATACCGATCAGAGCGGACATCATTGGCCGTCTTGGTTTATTCATTGAGTCATCGTTGACTCATCTTGCTATGAATAAAGCAAAGCTTGTGCCAAAAAATTATTTTTACTAAAAGGAAAACCTTAGTTTTTAATTTTATTCATTTAGTTATTAAAATTAAAAACTATTAGGGTAGGGAATTTTAAAGAAAGAAGATGATAAAAGTGAAGAAAGAGAGATTTGATAAACCTATTTTTAAAAAGTGCTCATTTTTTTAGCACTTTGTTTTAAAAAGAGGCAGTGTGTAGAGAGAAAGAAAGCTATAACAACGTTCCTCCGTTCTTATAGCTTTACGTGACACAAAAGTTAGAAACGGTAACCGATACCTGCATAACCTAAAATTGGATTAATTTCGATATCTGCTTTTGCATTAATTAATTCACCATACTTAGCATCATTGACTGTAATCGTTGTATCTGTTTTTAAATGAGCATAAGAAACAGACCCGACCGCATACCATTTATCATTGAAGTCATAGGTGAAACCTAAAGTTGCTACAGGCGCAATTGCATCGGATGCTTCAAGTTCTACTTTAGGATCACCAGAACTGGTTTTTCTTTCTAAGGCAGCACCTGATTTACCATCTTTAATATTGACAATCATGTGCCCGGCACTGACCAAATCTTTCTCAATTTCAGGATTCATTTCTAACTCACTGAAATAGGCATACATCACACCTAATCCGACATAAGGTCTAAACTTATTTACGCCAGTTTTGCCAAAATGGTACTGTAGTTCAAATGCAGGTGTCCAAGCTCGAGCCGATGCCGCACTTCCATGTGCTTCAAGATCGGTAATAAAAATATTATTTTCAAGCTCCATCGACCCGAGGATTCCACCAGCAGGTTTTGCAGTAGCAGAAAAGGGAGCATATATTTTCCCTTTACCTTGTAAATCAACTTTAGGGGGAATTCCTGCTTTTACTTCTAGTGAAACATTATCTGTAAAAAAGTAATTTGACATGAGACCGAGAGTAGTCACATCATCTGCTTCTAAACCTGTATTTTCAGCTTCCCATTGGCTTAAACCGCGGATTTCTGCTGTCCCACTTAACCATGCAGGAATAGTATCTGTACCTAAACCAATAACATCAATGAGCTGTTCAAGAACGACATTACTATTATCGTCTGAAATATTGTCTTGAATAGTTTTTACTTTAATATCTCCGACCTTAGACTGCTCATTCTCTTTAACAGAAGTATTAATTCTAAATGGTTGAGCATTACCTGTCGGTTTGACATATAACGGACCAGCAGAGATAGAAAAACGTTTGAAGCCATCGCCATCTTTTAAACTAAAATATGGAGAAGCGGCGCAAGTGACTGTTGGCAGAGCAAAAAAAGCAGCTGTCATACAAAATAATGACTTTTTCATCATAAAAGGACTCCATGTCCGGCATTTGTTTACTGATTTTTATTGAGCCCACCATAGCGTGTTTTATTAAAATGATTGTGTATTTAAAATTAACAATTGTAATTTTTTTGAAATATTTGTTTATATTTGGAAATATTTATTAATAAAAAGTACATAATAAATAATAAAAGGCTACACAAGGCAGCCTTTTATTTAAGTTTGTTAAACTATTTAGTTAAAGCGAGATAGATCTTCCTCAGGACGAGCAGTTAGAACTTCAATACCTGTTTGAGTGACTAAAATAGTGTGTTCATATTGAGCTGAAAGTTTATGATCTTTCGTTACAACCGTCCATTTGTCACCCAATAATTTGGTTTGCCAAACACCCGCATTTACCATAGGTTCAATCGTAAAAGTCATACCAGCTTCTAAACGCATACCTGTACCAGCTTGACCATAATGGAGGACTTGAGGTTCATCATGGAAAACAGTCCCAATACCGTGGCCACAATATTCACGTACTACGCTAAAACGTTCTGATTCAACATACTTCTGGATTGCATGGCCGATATCACCTAAATATGAACCATCTCTGACAGTTGCCATTCCACGATACATCGCTTCTTGAGCAACCTTACATAGACGGTTTGCTAAAATAGAAGTTTCACCACCAACGACATACATCATGTTGGTATCGCCGTGATAACCGTCTTTAATGACAGTTACGTCAATATTAAGAATGTCACCATTTTTTAAAATTTTATTTTCAGAGGGAATACCATGGCATACAACATGGTTAACCGAAGTACAAATAGAGTGCTGAAAAGCCGGGCGGCCAGGAGCTCCACCATAGCCGACACATGCAGGAATAGCATGCTGCACATTTTCAATGTGATTGCGACAAATGGTATCAAGTTCAAGTGTACTTACACCTGCCTTAATATGGGGCTTGATCATCTCTAGAACTTCAGCCGCCAGTCGTCCTGCAATGCGCATTTTTTCAATTTCATCTGGAGTTTTGATTAATCGACGTGGAGCTGTATAAGTACTGTTCATGATCTCTAAAAACTTTTGGTAATTTACAAGTGTCTATGGTATAAATAGCCGCCCATTTTATCAAATGCTTTTCGTGAATATCTTTTACGAACAATTTTGATAGATGGAGTAAAAAATCCGCACATATATCGTCACATTACTCTGGGTGCCTGTAAAAGGGTGGAGAATGCGGATATATGGAGGCCTAACCCAACTTTTAAGGTAAAGAAAATGGCAGATTACAACGTAAGCATGCGCGACCTTCTTCAAGCAGGTGCGCACTTTGGTCACCAAACTCGTTTCTGGAACCCAAAAATGCGTCAATACATTTTTGGCGCGCGCAACAAAATTCACATCATCAACCTTGAGCACACTGTTCCTGCGTTAAATGATGCTTTGAACTTCGCTAACCAATTAGCAAGCAAAAAGAACAAAGTTTTGTTCGTTGGTACAAAACGTGCTGCTTCTAACATCATCCGTGAACAAGCTCAACGCGCTGGTCAACCATACGTAGATCACCGTTGGTTAGGTGGTATGTTGACGAACTGGAAAACACTTCGCCAATCTATCAACCGTTTAAAAGATCTTCAAACTCAATCTCAAGATGGTACTTTTGCTAAGCTTACTAAACGTGAAGCTTTAGAACGTGCTCGTGAGATGGAAAAACTTGAGCGCTCTTTAGGCGGCGTTAAAAACATGGGTGGTTTACCTGACGCATTATTTGTAATCGACGTTGATCACGAAGCGATTGCAATCAAAGAAGCGAAGAACTTAGGTATTCCTGTTATCGGTATCGTTGATACAAACTCTAACCCAGACAACGTTGATTACGTTATTCCTGGTAACGACGATGCGATCCGTGCAGTAACTCTATATGCTTCAGCTATGGCTGACGCAATTCTTGCTGGTAAAGAATACGCTCAATCTCAAGCGAACGCTCAAGCAAAAGGCGATGACGCTGCGAAAGACGCTTCTGAGGCTTAATGCGTTTTGACGCAGGCTTGTCATTTTTGCGACATGTAATGGTGGCAAATTAAGCGTCGAGAGTGCAAACGGCCCAGAGATTCTTTGGGCCGTTTTTGTTGAAAAGATTTATTTTCTACCGATTTTAGGAGATCAACATGACTGCAATTACTGCAAGCATGGTAAAAGAATTACGTGACCGTACTGGTCTTGCAATGATGGAATGCAAAAAAGCATTAACAGAAGCGAACGGTGACATCGAGCTTGCTATTGATAACCTTCGTAAATCTGGTCAAGCTAAAGCTGCTAAAAAAGCTGGTAACATTGCTGCTGACGGTGCAATCACAATCGTTCAAGAAGGCAACAAAGCAATTTTAGTTGAAGTTAACTGTCAAACTGACTTCGTTGCTAAAGACGAAAACTTCTCTAACTTCTCAAAAGCTGTTGCTACTGCTGCTTTAGCTGCTGGTGAAACTGATGCTGTTAAAATCGCTGAATTAAAATTAGCAGACGGTCAATCAGTTGAAGAAGCTCGTATTGCACTTGTTCAAAAAATCGGTGAAAACATCCAAGTTCGTCGTGCGAAAATCGTTGAAGGCGAAAACTTGGCTATCTACAAACACGGTTTAAAAATCGGTGTTGTAGTTTCTTATACTGGTGATGCTGATACTGGTAAAGGTATTGCAATGCACGTTGCTGCATTCAACCCAGTAGCTGTAAATGCTGAAGCTGTTCCTGCTGACCTTATCGCTAAAGAAAAAGAAATTGCTGAAGCGAAAGCGTTAGAATCTGGTAAGCCAGCTAACATCGTTGAGAAAATGGTAACAGGTTCAGTTGATAAATACTTGAACGAAGTTGCTCTTGATCGTCAAATGTATGTAATCGACAATGACAAAAAAGTTGCTGATGTATTAAAAGCAACTGGTACTACTGTTGCTGAATTCGTACGTTTCGAAGTTGGTGAAGGTATTGAGAAGAAAGCAGAACTTAGCTTCGCTGAAGAAGTTGCTGCTGCTCAAGCTGCTGCGAAGTAATTCGTATCACAATAAAAAAAGCCCCATTGGGGCTTTTTTTATCTCAGTTAAAATAAGGGTATACAATGACAAATAAAAAAAATCTCAGTATTGGTGGTGTTATTATTTTATTGATTGCTGCGTATTTTGGACTGGATTTATCTGGACATAAGCAAAGCCAATCGCCTTCATCAACTATACCCACAGCTCAGAATAATAAAACTACATTTTCAAATAATGGGGTGGACACTATAAAAACTGCTTACGAGCAGCGACAAAGTAATGTTCAAGTAGGGGGAAAGGGGCGAGTCAAAGCAATTCTAAGAGATGATAATGATGGGTCGAGACATCAGAAATTTATTCTGGTATTAAACAATGGCCTTTCAATTTTGGTCGCCCATAACATCGATTTGGCACCTAAAATTTCCAATCTAAATAAAGGTGATATCGTAGAGTTTTATGGCGAATATGAATACAACCCAAAAGGTGGGGTATTACATTGGACTCATCATGATCCACAAGGTCGTCATGAAAGTGGTTGGCTTAAACATGATGGACAAATCTACCAATAAAACTCCAGTGAATGTCTGATTAGATTATTTTCATAGAGCAATTTTGTTCTATTCAGTTTATTAAAACATGCTATGGTTTTTTTATTGAATAGATGAGACGTATTTATGCAGCGGGAGCAAGCCGATTATCTGCATGTGCGAGAGTTGGGCGGTTTAGAGTTATTAAAAGCACATTATCACCAAACACAATTTTCAAAGCATACTCATGAAGGATATTGTATTGGTGTAATTGAAGAAGGGGCACAGTCTTTTTTTCGGACGGGACAGCTACATGTAGCCCCTAAAGGCGATATTATTTTAGTTAATGCAGATGAGATTCATACTGGCTCCTCTGCTGTCGAATCGGGTTGGCGCTATCGAGCAATTTATCCTACACCGGAAATGTTGGCAGAAGTTAGCCAAGATTTTTTTGAAAATCCGCATGGAGCTCCATGGTTTCCACAAGCTGTGATTCACGATCTAGGTTTGGCTCAACAGCTTTGTTTACTATTTGATTTATTAGAACAAAAAGATAATTTTCTACTCAAAGAAACAATGTATTTATCGACATTAGCTTGTTTAATGAAACGACATGGTAAATCAAATCATACTTTTTGTGAGCTGCCAGAGGCGTATTCAAAAATATTAAGAGTTAAAGAATTGCTGGTAGAAATGCCTGAAACGAACTTTTCTTTACAAGATTTGGCGGACATGGTCGGCTTGAGCGCTTGGCATTTCTTAAGACAATTTAAAAAATATGTAGGCTTACCACCTCATGCGTGGCTGGTTCAAGCGCGCTTGCAAAAAGCGAGACAGTTATTAAAACAGGGGGATCAAATTGTGATGGTGGCACAACAATGTGGTTTTTCTGATCAAAGCCATTTTAACCGTCACTTTAAAAAAGCAATGGGCGTTACACCTACTCAATATGTGGCAAGTTTAAACATATAAATAAACTGGTACTCAAGCAATTTTATCCAATATAAGTCAGCACTCATCAAGCAAGTTATGGAGGTGTTTCTTATATTGGATTTTATATATGAATTTTCAGCTTAATCAGTCGGTTGAGTTTTCAAAAAATAAGCCATCCTATTTGTTTTTACGTGGTGCAGTGGATATTTTACCCTTGTCAATTTCTATTATTCCATGGGCAATTTTAGCGGGGTCTATGGCAATTCATGCGGGACTATCTTTTTCTAAAGCACTGGCAATGTCTGGACTTGTCTTTGCTGGAGCTGCTCAGTTAGTTAGTTTAAGCATGTCTATGGAAGGGGCATCCGTTTTTACAATTTATTTAACTATTTTCTTTTTAACTGCTCAGCACTTTATTTATGCATTAACTTTAAGAAATGACATTTCTATTTTGTCTCTTCCAAAACGGTTAAGTTTAGGCTTTTTATTAACAGATGAATTGTTTGCTGTGAGCGCTCCCTTGGAAAAAAGAAGATCGGAATATCTGCTCGGAGCCGGACTGTCTTTTTATTTATTTTGGGTGGTATTTAGCTTGGCGGGCATATTGCTCGCAACAGTGATACCTAATCTTTTAAATTATCATTTAGATTTTTCGATCATTGCTATTTTTATTGCCATGATTGTGCCGTTATGTAAAGGATATCCTGTTGTGGCGGGTGTATTAACCACTTGTTTAAGCGGATTTTTATTTAAACTTTATCAAATTGAGGGAGCGATTTTACTTTCAGGATTAATAGGGATGTTAGCTGCTGTATTAACTGAAAAAATAGGGATGGGGGAATAGTATGTCTTGGTTTATGATTTTAGGCTTGGCAGCAATTGTCTTTTTTAATCGCTATTACTTTTTAGAGCCGAAAGTAAAAATTAAAATGCCGCTTATTATGAATAAGATGCTTCACTATTCCGCACCTTGTTTGTTAACTGCAATCTGCATTCCAGTTATTTTTTTCGATGGTGATCATTTTAGAGGTATGGTAAATAATCCTTATATTTATGCAGCAATCTTTTGTATTGTGATCGCTATTTATCTAAAAAAAGTACTTTTAAGTGTGATAGCAAGTTTGGGATTCTTTTATTTTATAAATTTTCTAATAAATTACTAAGATATAAAAAAGCTGAATCGAGAGGATTCAGCTCTAATTTAACAATTAGGAAATAGCATGTTTTTGTCTAGTTTTCCATTTGGGTAAGATTTTTGAGAGATAAGCATCCATACACCAAACTGGTCCAATCAGTAGGAATTGTAAATCTTTAAAGAATGATGGTTTTTTGCCTTCTACTTTGTGTCCGTAAAACTGTCCGACCCAAGCAATCACAAAAATAGCGATATAAAACCCGACTCCTACAGGCAGGGTGTAAATGAGCCATGCCATAACAACGAGTAAAGCAGCCATCGCAACAGCAAGTACAAGATCTAAACGTGCATAAAATACTAAGGTTAGCACAAGTAATAGCGCAGTAAGTAAGGTGCTGAAATGCGCAATAATTCCAATAATAGAAAATAAAATAGCAGGAACGCAAAGCCAGTGAATTTGTTTATTTGTTGGATTTTGATGACTTTCACTATATTCATCAAACCATTCAGTAATGGATTTCATGAGTAGCACACTCCTTGTTTTAAATTTGATTTATTTTTTCTGAGTGTATTTTAGCCTGTTGTTGAAGATATCGACAAGAAACTCACACTATTCAACTATGGAAAATTGGTAATAAACGCTTAGGAAAGCACAATGGAAAAAAATAAGGTCACGGTAATTGAAAAAGTGATCAATTTGACCTCAAGAGAAGTGCAATATTTCATAATATTTTTTCTATGTTGCTAGATGATGAAATTATCAAAAAAAGTGCCATTTTGAGATAGTCGGGAAAATTGTGTGAAAAGGCTCTACTCATCTACTCTAAAAACGCCGTAAATAGCCTTTATTTTAGAAAAATGGTACTAGGGTAGCCAAAATTTTATAAAGTTGCTCTAAACGCAATTTAGGCGTTAAATTGAGTTGGGCTAAATTAATGTGTTTTTTTGATTAATAAATATTCAAATTTGGGGTGAGTTAGGGGCAAAAAAGAAGGCACTCTAATTCTGGGAAGGAAATTATATTTGATAGTTTAAAATATAAAAAAGCCGCAGAAAATATGCGGCTTTTTACATGAACTCGAGAGGCTATAACTTATGAAGTTGGGCCATCAACACGCTCAATATTTACTTTTGCAGTTCCGGCATTGGTAATACCAAGACGTTTAGCTGCACCGTAAGATAGGTCAAGTACACGATTACCATGGAAAGGACCACGGTCATTTACTTTTACAACCACACTTTTACCATTGTCTTTATTCGTTACTCGAATATAACAGTTCAATGGTAGGCTACGGTGAGCAGCAGTTAGAGCATTCATGTCGAATGTTTCACCACTTGCAGTTTTACGACCATGGAATTGGCGGCCATACCAAGACGCCATACCAGTTTGGCTAAACTTACGAACAGTATTTGAAGCTACTGTGTTAAGTTTTTCAATCACTGAAGGCTCATCTTCAGGGATTTCAATTTTTGCTGCGATCGCTTGACGACGGATTTGATCGCCAGAACGTTCAGTGATTGAAAGACTGTTAATGTTAGAAAAACGAGAATTAAAGTTTTGAGTATCTTTACTCAACACACGTGCTGCTAGATTAGGACCATCTACATCACTGTTTAATGATGATGACTGCACCATTTCAGCGTGCAGTGGGGCCATGCTTAAACTAGCCGTCAGTGCAAGAACGTATTTCAGCGATAACTGCATTTGTATAAACTCCTGAGAACATGTACTTTTTTCTTTCAGCCATTGACTGAAATTTAAAGTGAACATGCCTTATTATTCACTTTTGCAATTGCTATATTGGGGTGGATAATATTCATCGCTTACGGAGAGTGTCTAGTCTTTAACGAGAAATCGTTACAAAAAGGGCAAAAACTTACAGTTTTGGGTTAAAAAATAACCAATAGTGTAACAATTTATTTAAAATGTATGTATTGTGAGCTATTTAACAAAAATATTTATTGACTTTTGGTGTGGGTGTAAAAAAAGCTAGCCTATCGGCTAGCCACTTCAGTGCCTAATAACCACACAGCGGTAGCGTACATGCGGCTCTTATTATAGGTCGTAATCACTTGAAAATTCGGGTAAGTTAAATAGTAAATTGGACCGTTATAGTCTTGTAATTGAATTACATTCACCATATCCAGATCATCAATTTTAACTAAAGGATTTAATGGTGCGATACCCAGTGTCTTTAGTGCGCCATAGGGGAAAGGTTGAGTTAAATCTTTCGCAATAATACTTTCCGGATTTGATCCTGTGTAACGTGCCATAAACCCGATAGGCTGATCGCGTTGCCAACCTTGTTTTGCTAAATAGTTAGCGATTGAACCGATGGCATCTTCTGCTGAGTTTCTTAAGTCGATATGGCCATTACCGTCATAATCCACACCATATTTACTAATATTACTTGGCATAAATTGCGGATAGCCAATCGCACCTGCATATGAGCCAACAATACTTCTAGTTGGATAACCTTCTTTATATGTCCATGCAATCAGAGCAGCTAACTCATCACCAAAATATTCAGCGCGGCGAGGGTAGCCAAAAGCAAGGGTAGCTAAGGCATCACGTGTAATAAAAGAACCTTTATTTGCACCATAGCCTGTCTCAACGCCCAAAATACCTAAAATGACAGCTTGGGATACGCCATATTGCTGTTCAGCGCGATTTAAAGCATCTGCATATTGGTTTTTAAAACGCACGCCGCGTTGAATTGTGCCTTCCACCAAGAACATGGAACGGTAGTCATACCAAGGCTTACTTTCACCTGGGCGAGTCATAATATTTAGAATGTTTGGTAAATTTTTTGCGCCACTCATGGCTGCATCGACTTGGTCGCTACTTAAGCCATAAGCATTCATCGTTTTTTGTTTAAAGTTTAAATAATCAGGATGTGTGGCAAAATCGTTAGCCTGAGCAAAATGGCTGGTACTGATTAAGCCAGTACACAAAGCAAGCATTTTTAAAGTTTTATTTAAGTGTTGAGACAACATATCGTTTTAAAATTCCAGATTATCGATGTGTATGAATGGACATGACTAAACCAAAGGTGGCCATTAAAGTAATAATAGCTGTTCCACCATAACTCATAAAAGGTAAAGGAACACCTACTACAGGTAAAATACCACTGACCATTCCCGCATTTACAAATACATAAACAAAAAAAGACAAACCAAAGGCGCCGGCAACTAAACGTCCATAGTTATGGAAGCTTTGTAAACCGATCTGGAATGTTCTAAAAATAATAGCAAAATAAAGAGTTACTAAAATAAGTACACCGATGAGACCAAATTCTTCGGAATACGCAGCAATAATAAAGTCAGTATGTCCTTCGGGTAAAAAGTGTAAATGTGATTGAGTACCTTCAAGGAAACCTTTACCTGAAAAACCGCCTGAGCCAATTGCAGTTTTAGATTGAATAATATTCCAACCTGTACCGAGTGCATCTGCTTCTGGATTAAGTAAAGTTAACACCCTTTGACGCTGATAGTCGTGCAAAAGAAACTCCCATGCAATGGGAATTATGACCGCTGCACAAGCGGCAGCTGCACCAATCATCCGCCATGATAGTCCACTTAAAAATAAGACAAATATGCCGCTTGCCAAGACTAAAAGTGATGTTCCTAAATCTGGTTGTTCTGCAATCAGTAAAAAAGGAATACCAATTAACATTAATGATAAAACAACTTGTGAAAAGCTAGGGGGAAGAGGTTTTCTTGCTAAGAACCACGCAATCATCATTGGCATGCCGATTTTCATGAATTCACTGGGTTGGACACTTCCGAAACCGGGAATATCAATCCAGCGCTGAGCACCCATTCGGACTTCACCAAACACCATGACTGCCACAAGTGAAAATAGACCAAACAAATAAAAATAGGGTGAAAAAGCTTGATAGACCTTGGGTGGAATTTGGGCTAGACCAACCATCACTAGAAAACCAATACCAAAACTCATGGCTTGTTTACTGACTAACCCTACATCTTGTGCTGAAGCACTATATAGTACAGTTAAACCTAACAGAGCATTTAAGAGCAAAAATAGGCATAACCACGGGTCAATATGGAGTTGTTGCCACTTTGATGGTTGCATAGCGGTGCTAAGACCATCTCGAGGAGCTTGGCGTAAAAATTTATATTGTGGACTCGGAGACATGCGGCGTTAACTAGGTCAATCAGTGCTTGGCGCATGCTAACATAAACCTGATTAATGGCAATGTATATCAATATTTTGCAATAAAAAAACCTAGCTCTCGCTAGGTTTCCGATAGGCTATTTTTTATTAGTTAAAGAATAGGCCATCATGATATTCAGCCATCGCTTTTAGTTCAGTACGATTTAAGCTAGGGATGAGCTTATCAATTGCAATATGAACTGCTTTTGTTACAGCCGCAGCACCAATATCAGCCGCTTTACGCTTGATCATGCCGAGGTCTAATGTCTTGTTAAAATCAGACATAAAATGCTTGATCATAGCATCGCCGAATTGTTTATATAGTTCAGCTAATGCAGCTTTATTAATATCATTGCCAGCTTCAAGCTCAGTGAAGTTATGCTTAAGGTTAGTGACTAAACTAGGATCTAAAGTTACACCTACTTTATATTGACCTTGTGGGTCTTTAAATAAGCTTTTTTCAGAGAACTCTACAGACTGTTTAACAACATCGTTTGGTGCTTTGCTTAACAATTGTTTTAAAAGAACAGCAACTGTTGATTTGACATAGCCTGCTAGTTTTTCGGCAGTATCGCGTTTTTCACTTGCAGGGAAATGCTGAACTAACTGAATTAAGACATTATCAATAATCTCTTCATTGAGTTGTAAAGCAATCTTATCGCGAAGTGGATACAAAGGTTCGCTAGAATTTTTATTCGCAATTCCAGTTTGTATATCGTTCAATAAGCCTTCAGAAGGGGTAAAACCAAAAAACGGCATGGTATATCCTCAAATTATTCGTTTTATTGTCGTGCCAATCGAATCGGTTTTGGCATCCATGAAAGATCCGATACTCGGCAAGGGTTAATATCAAGTCCGCCGCGACGAGTATAAGTTGCATAAACCATCAGCTTTTCAGGCTGCAAATTTTGCCAAATATCAGCAAAGATTTGCTCAACACATTGTTCGTGAAAACCATTATGCTGACGGTACGAGATAATATAAGCTAAAATACTACGATAACAAGGTTTTTTGCCCTTAAAACGGATAAAAACTGTACCCCAATCCGGTTGTCCCGTGACTGGGCAGTTACTTCTCAAAAGATGAGAATACAGTTCAATTTCTACTTCTTCATCAAACTCATCTTGTTTTAAAAGAGTCGCATCTGGATGTTGCTCTAAACGCTCTGGGTTTAGCTCATCAATACAAATACCTTGAGGCTTGGAAATCTCTAAATCATCTACCTGAAATAGGGTTAACTCAACTTTAGCGCCTGCCGCAGCCGATAAGTCTTTTTCAACTGTTTCAATGAATGATTCTTTAGAATCAAACTGAGTAAAGTTAAGACTATTGAAGTAAAGTTTTAATGACTTTGATTCAATCAAATTTGGTGAAGAAGCTGGTAGCGTAATTCTGCCAATAGCAACTTGCGGGATGGCATGAGCGTTTAACCATGAAATTTCAAAAACATGCCACCAATCTTTACCTTGTGTAATACCTTCAATGTGCGAGTAGGCTTCACGAGACTGGGCACGAGCAATTGGAAATAAAACATCAGGTTGATAGTTAGTTGGATATTGAGTTTCTTTACCCAATAAAGACTGTTCGACACTCATTCACGCATTCCTGAACCACGAGCAAGTAAATAGTAAGCAATTCCGTAAAGTACAACACAGCATAATGTCACAATGATTAAAGAGAACGTAACGTTCACGTCGCTATGACCTAAAATGCCGAAACGGAAAGCATTGACCATGTACACAATGGGATTAATTAAAGAAAGTTTTTGCCAAAAAGGGCCAAGTGCACTAATGGCATAGAACACACCCCCTAAATAGGTTAAAGGTGTAAGGACAAATGTTGGAATAATAGAAATATCATCAAATGATTTCGCATAGACTGCATTAATGAATCCGCCTAATGAGAAAAGAACCGAGGTAATTAAGACTGTATATATAGTCACGAACCAATTGTGTATAAAAAGGTCGGTGAAGAATAAGCTCATTGCAGTCACAATTGTTCCGACCAATACACCACGGCAAATCCCACCAATCACATAACCCCATAAAATAATATGGAGTGGCACGGGGCTCATAATCAGTTCTTCAATGCTTTTTTGGAATTTCACACTAAAGAAACTTGAAGATACGTTCGCATAACTATTAGTAATAACCGCCATCATGATTAGGCCGGGCACAATAAACTGCATATAGCTCACACCGCCCATTTGTCCAATGCGCGAACCAACCAAATTACCAAAAATGACAAAGTACAAACTCATTGTAATCGCAGGTGGTAATAAAGTTTGTGGCCAAATACGTAGAAAACGGCGTACTTCTTTACGAACTAGAGTCCAGAGGGCAATTTGCAGTTGGTTAAAATTCATTTTGCCTCTCCTTCAAGATTTTTCTCGACCATTTTGACGAATAGCTCTTCTAGACGGTTCGATTTGTTTCGCATACTACGAACACGAATACCTTGTGATTCTAAAAGCTGGAATAAGTCATTTAATGTATGGGCCTTATCCATTGTCACTTCTAAAGTGCTGCTATCAATTAAGTTGAACTTCACACCAATGATGTTTAATTGAAGTGGGGCAATGGGTTCTGCCAAATCAAAAATAAAAGATTCTTCACTCAGTTGGTTTAAGAAACTTTTCATGCTGGTGTCTTCTTTAATGACACCACGATCAATGATGGCAATTTGACGACACAACATTTCAGCTTCTTCGAGATAATGTGTAGTCAAAATAATAGAAGTACCACTTTCGTTCATTTCGGTGAGAAAATCCCACATAGAACGGCGCAACTCAATATCTACACCCGCGGTAGGCTCATCTAGAATAAGAAGTTTAGGCTCATGCATCATGGCGCGCGCAATCATGAGGCGGCGCTTCATACCACCAGACAGCATGCGTGCTTGTATATTACGCTTTTCCCAAAGGCCTAGCTTTTCTAAATAATGTTCGGCACGTTTTTCTGCAATCTTTTTATGAATGCCGTAATAACCCGCTTGAGTGACTAAAATATCGAACGCTTTTTCGAACTGTCCAAAGTTAAATTCTTGAGGGACAACACCAAGCTGCTGTTTTGCCAAGGATGGATGAGTGTCGAGATTATGCCCAAAAATCTCAACGGTTCCTTCGGTTTTTTTCGTGAGGGAACTGATAATACCAATGGTTGTTGATTTGCCGGCACCATTTGGACCTAACAACGCATAAAATTCACCTTCAGGCACAGTGAGGTTAATACCTTTTAACGCCTGAAAACCATTACGATATGTTTTGGACAAATCTCTTAAAACCAAAGCATCAGTCATGAAATTCTCACATTATGAAAGAGGGGTATATTTTGAGCGATAATGATTAATAAACCAAGTAAAATAGTCGGAATTTTATAAAATTGAGATAAATTTATGAAGTTATTATATATAAATTGGTGCGCCCGGCGGGGATCGAACCCACGACCCCAGGCTTCGGAAACCTGTACTCTATCCAACTGAGCTACGAGCGCACGTGTGTGGGCCACATCATAGGAAAAAAACACCAATAGGTAAAGCACGAAATAGGTAACAAGTGAGTTTAATGCTTAATTAAACAGCAGCTTGTTGTTTTTTTAGATGCGCTGTTGGATAAGTTGAATTGAATAATTAATAGAATGAAGAGTATGGGCTAGCTCATGAGGTGGAATACGTGACTCCTGTAAGTGGGTAATCCATTGCATTTGGCACATTTTAAGCTCTTGAAGCGTTTTTATTTGCTCTATTTTCTGGATAAGTGGTTTTGCCATAAGTCCACAGTACTGATTCAAATTTTGCTTCATCAGTTGTTGTATTTCTTCAAAAGAAAGTTGTTGAACAGGAACTGGCGGCTGACTATTTTCAATATTTGTAGATTGCAAAGATTGGGGAACCTGAATTTCACCAACTATATCGTCACTTTTATGATCATCTTTAGGATTTTTCTGATGTGCTTCTAGAGTAGTTATAGGTGTTTGTGGAAAAGATATTTGTTCATTTAATTCTGAATAGTTTTCGCTTGAAGGAGCAATAAGTTTTAAGTCGATAAGTTGTTGAATAAGTTCTGGAGACGCAATACGTTTTTTAAATTCACTATTTAAATTTTGAAAATCTTCATGGTCTATTAATAGTAGTAAACGTCTTTGTTTTGCATTTAAAGCAATATTACGTTGTTGAAGCGCGACTCTTCCCAAATTGGTTCGATAAAAACCAGCCATCGTTTTTCCCCAAGATAAAAAATAAATCAGACTGTTCAAGCTTCTCAGTTGAACAGTACTGTTTTTAATAAAATATAAATAGGGTTAACGATAAAACTCAAAAATGACAATATGATGAAGAATTTATGAATATCATCTATTTAAGTCTTTAAAATGCACCTTCCAAAGCTTTGCGTAAATAGACGTCCAGTTCATCTTGGCGCAATAACCATTGAATATAGTCTTTAGGAAGTTCCGCAATTGCCGTGCCTTTATGCTTTCCAAAGTTAATAGTTGTAGGGATACGTGCTTCTTCAGAGACTCGGTATAGCTCTTCAATATCTTGAATATTTAAATGATAGACAATATGCATCAAAATATTAGCAGTCAAAATAATATCGGCATCGGCACGGTGTGCACCTTTGAGCAATTCTCGAGCTTTACTGCTGCCTTGAGAAATCATATAAATCAGTGCTGAAATATTATGCGCTTCTGCTTCAGGCCAAGTTTTACGCGCTAAAGCTAGAGTACAAATCGGTTTGATATTCGATACATCTACACCACAGCGAGCAATCGCGGCAATATCGTAATCAATATTGTGACCAATAATATAAGTGGTAGTTTCTGGTAATTTAAAGGTTTTATAGTGGGGCTGGTTTTCTAAATCTGACTCTAATATATGGTGTACTGCCATAGCAGCGTAAGAGATAGGGGTGCCGACTTGATAAAGTTGATCAAACAATTTGCTTTTATCTAAAGTGAGCTTACCTGCATTAATCTCAATCGGGGCATACGCAATTTCAATTGGCAAACCATTTAGTGTATGTGTTTCTGTATCTAAAATAATGGTTTGCATAACTGGCCCTTTAAACAATCACGATTAATTATGAATGTTAACAGTTGACTACCTACTTTAAAACATGAAGTGAAGCTATAAAGTAGCGATAACGTCAATTTATATTAAAAATAGAGTTTTCAGAGATTAATTCTATCCAATAGAACTTGCGGAAAAGAAAGATTAGGCGTAATTGTTTTTAAGACATTAGAAAATGTTGATTAAAAATTAAAGCACAACAAAAATGGAATTTAAGGGAAGATATATCAATGAAAATGAACCTATTAATGACAAGCGTTCTGAGCACGAGTTTATTTTTAGTTGCTTGTGGAGGAGGGAGTAGTGATGATGGCCCAGCTCCTACTAATCCATCCGGGACACCAATCAATAATATTCAAAATCCAGTTGTTAAAGTTGAAGCTTACACAAGTACCAACTTAGGAAGTGTGGCAGCAGAAAGTAGTATTTTGACTTATAAAATGTTGGGTCAAAGTGGCCAAGAGGTACAGGCAACCAGTTTGGTATTTACCCCAAATACTCCACCACCAGTAGGCGGTTGGCCAATTGTAGTCTGGGCGCATGGCACTACGGGTGTGGCAGATGCCTGTGCACCAAGTAAAGCAGCTTTAACAGACAGTACAAAAGATTTAATTAGTAAATTACTTGCAGCAGGTTATGTTGTTGTCGCACCTGACTATGAGGGTTTAGGTACCCCAGGCATACATCCATTTTTAAATGTTAAAAGTGAAGCTTTCTCAATTACGGATGCTGTAGTTGCAACACGTAACTATTTATTACAGCGTAATTTATTAACTTCAAAAAAATGGGTCACTGTAGGACATTCGCAAGGTGGGCATGCTGCGTTAGGTGCTGCACAATATGCCAGTCGTGCACAACTAGATTATAAAGGTACTGTAGCGGTAGCACCTGCTTCTAATTTAGGTTTTATTTTAGTGGCGGGAGAGCAATCTGTTGCTAATGCGACTCTAGATAAAAAGATATCAATGTATGCTCAACTTGATACTTATACAGCTTTAGTTAGTGCGGGTATTCGCAACACACAACCCACTTTTGATTATCCACAAGTCTTTACTTCGCAAATCTCCAGTATTGCAGAGCAAGCAGAAACAATTTGTTCCGGACCATTGGGTCAAGCTTTTGGCGCAGGTATGACTAAGTATGCTACAGATCACAATGGAACGCTGGATGGTTATACGCGTACACAACCTAATTTTATGGCTGTGCCGTTAGTTAAAACATTTTTAGATAAAGATTCGCAGCCGTTACAAGTAAAAGTCACGACACCAATCATTATTTATCAGGGCTTAGCAGATTCAACAGTTCCTAAAGTAGCAACGGATATCTTGATATCTAATGCCACTGTTGTAGGCACCAAAATTAATAGTTATGTAACGGGTAACTGGGATCATGGTACGGCAATGAGTAGTAATGTTGATAACATCGTTGGAAATGTTCAGACTTTACTGACATCTCAATAGAGTTATTGATATTTAAAGGCTTTTTAATATTTTTGTAAGCTAAAATGAACGACGGAAAAATTTAAAATATAAGCTTTAAACATGCTTTTTATTTGATTTATAAACAATGGCTCATTTTTTATAAAACTTGAGCCATTTTTATTTAAAACTGAGCTAACTTCATTCTGTTTAATTATAAAGTTCATGCTACAATATGCCGCAATCTTAGCACGGCTTAAAAGCCCTAATTTATAGGACCCCCGCTAATGTTTGCCAATATTTCCATTTCTGAATTTGATCCAGAATTAGCTCAAGCAATTGCTTCTGAAGGTGAGCGTCAAGAAGCACATATCGAGTTAATTGCATCTGAAAACTATTGCTCTCCTGCTGTGATGGAAGCGCAAGGATCAAAACTTACGAACAAATATGCAGAAGGTTATCCAGGCAAACGCTATTATGGCGGTTGCGAGTATGTGGATATCATCGAGCAAATGGCGATTGATCGTGCTAAAGAACTTTTTGGTGCAGATTACGCAAACGTTCAACCACACGCTGGTTCACAAGCTAACTCTGCTGTTTATCTAGCGCTTCTTAACCCGGGCGATACAGTTTTAGGTATGAGCTTGGCTCACGGTGGTCACTTGACTCACGGTGCAAAAGTAAGCTTCTCTGGTAAAACTTATAATGCGGTTCAATACGGTCTAAACGCTGAAACTGGCGAGATCGATTACGAAGAAGTTGAACGTTTAGCGTTAGAGCACAAGCCACGTATGATCGTTGCTGGTTTCTCTGCTTATAGCCGTGTTGTAGATTGGCAACGTTTCCGTGACATCGCGGACAAAGTTGGCGCTTACCTTTTTGTTGATATGGCTCACGTTGCAGGTCTTGTTGCTGCTGGCGTATATCCAAACCCAGTTCAAATTGCTGACGTAACGACAACTACGACTCATAAAACACTTCGTGGTCCACGTTCTGGTTTAATCCTTGCGAAAGCGAATGAAGAAATCGAGAAAAAACTTCAATCAGCTGTATTCCCTGGTAACCAAGGCGGTCCATTAATGCATGCGATTGCTGCTAAAGCAATCTGCTTCAAAGAAGCAATGTCTGATGACTTCAAAGCTTACCAACAACAGGTTGTGAAAAATGCTCAAGCAATGGCTGAAGTATTAATTGCACGTGGTTATGATGTTGTTTCTGGTGGTACAGAAAACCACTTATTCTTGTTATCTTTAATCAAACAAGATGTAACTGGTAAAGATGCAGATGCTTGGTTAGGTGCTGCTCACATTACTGTGAACAAAAACTCAGTTCCAAATGACCCACGTTCTCCATTTGTGACTTCTGGTATCCGTATCGGTACTCCAGCAGTAACAACTCGTGGTTTCGGTGAAGCTGAAGTTCGTGAACTTGCTGGTTGGATCGCTGACGTGATTGACAGCAAAGGTGACGAAAAAGTTATTGCTGACGTAAAAGCAAAAGTTGAAGCTGTTTGTGCAAAATTCCCTGTATATGCACAATAAGTTATAGATATAAAAAAAGCGCCATATGGCGCTTTTTTTTTATATCAAGTTAATTAGGTGAAGCAGCCTGCCATCCGCCTCCTAATGCGCGGATTAAATCTACACTCGCCATCATTCTACTGCCGTTAAGCTGTGCGGAAAGTTGCTCTTGTTGCAATATAGTCCGGTCAGAGTCAATCACATCAAGATAGCTAATAGCACCTTCTTTATAGCGTAGATGAGAAAGCTGGTTTGCATGACGAGAAGAGGAGAGCGCTTGATTTTGAGCCTGAATTTGTTGATCTAGAATACGTTGATCGGACAAACCATTTTCAACTTCGCGAAATGCATTCAGTACAGTTTGCCGATAGTTTGCCACGCTTTCTTCATAGGCAGCTCGTGCTTGAGCGACTCCAGCTTTACGTTGCCCGCCGTCAAATAATGGCAAAGACAAAATAGTACCTGCAACTGGACCGAGTAAGAATGTACGGCTCGACCATTTACCTAAATCACCTAAAGTTGATGATTCATAACCGAGCGCACCTGTTAGATCCAGTTTTGGGAAGAAGGCAGCACGCGCAATTCCAATACGCGCATTATCCGCTGCCATAGCACGTTCAGCCGCAGCAATGTCCGGTCGTCTTTCAAGTAAAGCTGACGGTAAACCCGTTGGGAGACGGAGGCTGTTTGTAGTTAAAGGCTGAACTGCCAAGCTAAAATCAGCAGGTGTTTTGCCTAATAATACTGCAAGTGCATGCTCAGCATTGGCTCTGTTACGAGCAATATTCAATGCGCTCGTTTGTGCTGTCGCAAGCTCGGTCTGTGCGCGAGAAACATCTAATTCGCTGACTAAGCCATTTTGAAATCGAGTTTGAACGAGATCTCGTGTTTCACCAAGTAGCTTAATGGTGCGATTATAAATTGCTTGTTCAGCATCAAGTTGGCGAATAAGAAAATAGCCTTGTGCAACATCTGCCTGTAAGGCTAAAAGTGCTGACTGATATAATGCTTCTTGTTGCTGTACATCAGCTGTTGCTGCATTAACACTACTGGCGATACGACCAAATAAATCGAGCTCATATGAAACATTCGCTTGAGCACGCCATAAGGTTTGTGCAGACGTATGGGCATTTTCATCTAAACCGAGTGAAGCTGGAGAGGGCTTTTGACGAGTTGGCCCAAAGCCAGCACCAATACTTGGCAAACGTTCAGCTTGTGCTGCTGAACGTAACGCACGTGATGCCTGAATATTGGCTGCTGCCGCTTTAAGGGACTGGTTTCCGGAAATGGCTTGTTGTTCAAGTTTATTCAATTGAGCATCATTAAAAACACGCCACCATTCACCTCGAACCTGCTGATCGGCAGGTTGAGCAATTTTCCAGTTATTGTCCTCAAGTTGAGGATCAGACTCTTTAAATTTGACTGGAACAATCACCTTTGCAGGTTGATATTCCGGAGCTAAAGAGCAGCCTGCAAGGAGCAGGCTTCCCATGAGTGAGGACAATAATAAGCTTTGTTTTGCTGTAGCCATCAAATATCCTCCTTAATGATCATGTGGGGTAGACAAAGGCGCTTCATGAACGGCTGCCGAATGCAATTTATGTTTACTGTTCAGGGTACGAATCAGTACATAAAAGGTAGGAGTCAGGAATAAACCAAACAGTGTTACACCAATCATGCCGAAGAACACGGCAATACCCATGGCATGGCGCATTTCAGAACCTGCACCAGTTGAGGTAACCAGTGGTACGACACCCATAATGAATGCAATAGAAGTCATTAGAATTGGACGTAAACGCAGTCGACTTGCTTCAACAGCTGCTTTAAAGGCAGTTGCACCTTGCATTTCGAGTTCCCGCGCAAATTCGACAATTAAGATGGCATTTTTACAGGCCAGTCCGACCAGTACCATCAGACCAATTTGGGTAAAGATGTTGTTATCTCCACCTGTCAGCCAGACACCTGTCAGAGCCGCCAAGATTCCCATTGGTACAATTAAAATTACAGCTAAAGGCAGAGTTAGACTTTCATATTGTGCGGCTAAAACTAAGAACACGAGCAATACGCTAATTGGGAATACCCAGAGTCCTGCATTACCAGCCAAGATTTTTTGGTAAGTTAAATCTGTCCATTCAAACTTGATGCCACGCGGTAAAGTCTGTGCGGCAATACGTTCAACCGCAGCTTCTGCTTGGCTAGATGAATAACCTGGTGCAGGGCCGCCGTTAATATCTGCTGAGGTATAGCCGTTATAACGAACGACCATTTCAGGACCATAAGTTTGAGTCACATTCACCAGTGAAGATAACGGCACCATTTGTCCGGCACTGTTACGGGTTTTAAGCTGCAAAATATCTTCAGGGTTAGCACGGAAAGGGGCATCTGCCTGTGCTCGAACCTGATAAACACGTCCAAAGCGGTTAAAGTCGTTAACGTACTGAGAACCTAAATAAATCTGCATGGTGTTGAAAACATCTGTTACAGCAACACCTTGTTGTTTAGCTTTGACACGGTCCAGATCTACATTTAGTTGAGGTACGTTAATTTGATAACTTGAGAACATTGGACCAAGTTCAGGGGCTGATTGTGCTGCTTTCATAAAGTTCTGTGCAGCATCATTCAGCGCTGAATAGCCTAAGGCACCTCGGTCTTCAAGTTGGAGTTTAAAGCCGCCCATAGTACCTAAGCCCATCACGGGTGGCGGTGGGAAAACTGCAATATAGGCATCTTGAATAGCTGAATATTTCTGATTGAGTGCACCAGCAATTGCATTGGCAGATAAGTCTTTGGCCTTACGTTCATCGAATGGTTTTAAGGTTACAAAGACAATACCAGCGCTTGAGCTGTTGGTAAAACCGTTAATTGAGAGGCCAGGGAAGGCAACAGCACTTTCTACACCAGGCTGTTTAAGAGCTGTATCACTCATTTTACGGATGACAGCTTCGGTACGATCTAATGACGCACCATTTGGCAGTTGAGCAAAGCTAATCAAATATTGTTTGTCCTGCGCGGGAACGAAACCACCCGGAACAATATAAGAAATACCAACGGTTAAACCTAAAAGTGCTGCATAGACGCCCATTGCCGATGCTTTGTGTGAGATGACACGACTCACGCCTTTACCGTAACGGTCTGAAGTACGTGTAAATACGCGGTTAAACAGTGCAAAGAAACGTCCAAATACGCGGTTCATAATGCGTGTTAAAGCATCAGGTTTAGCATCATGTCCTTTAAGTAACATGGCTGCTAGAGCAGGAGATAGAGTAAGTGAGTTAAATGCCGAAATGACTGTTGAAATGGCAATGGTCATGGCAAATTGTTTATAAAATTGCCCTGTTAAGCCTGTCATAAAGGCAAGAGGTACGAATACTGCAACAAGCGTTAAGGCAATCGCAATAATCGGCCCACTCACTTCTCGCATGGCGCGATAAGTTGCATCTCTTGGGCTTAAACCTGCTTCGATATTCCTCTCGACATTTTCGACGACGACAATAGCGTCATCGACCACAATCCCGATGGCGAGTACCATCCCGAATAGTGACAGTGCATTGATGGAATAACCAAAAGCAAGCATGAGTGCGAACGTACCAATAATTGAAACTGGTACGGCAAGCAATGGAATGATTGAGGCACGCCATGTTTGCAAGAATAAAATTACAACAACAACAACCAGTGCAATTGCTTCAAGTAAGGTATGAACGACCGCTTTAATACTGGCACGTACGAACTGGGTCGGGTCATACACAATGTCGTATTTAATTGAAGATGGGAAATCTTTTGAAAGCTCCTTCATCGTGTCGCGCACTTGATCGGAAACTTGCAATGCATTGGCACCCGGTGCTTGGAAAATTGGAATCGCGACTGCTTGTTTATTATCAAGCAATGAACGTAAACCATATTGTGAAGCTGCGAGTTCAACGCGTGCAACATCACCCAATCGGGTAACCGCACCATCTGGAGCAGTTTTTAAAATAATATCGGCAAATTCTTGCTCAGTGGTTAAACGACCTTGAGCATTGACTGAGAGCTGTAAAGGTGAATTACTTGGTGATGCACCGATTGTACCCGCTGCTACCTGAATGTTTTGTTCACGGATTGCAGTCACAATTTCGGTTGCTGTGAGGTTACGCTGTGCCACTTTTTGTGGGTCGAGCCACACACGCATCGCGTAGTCACCAGAACCAAATAAACCAACTTCACCCACCCCTTGTAAGCGCGCTAAACGGTCTTTCACGTTCAATACTGCATAGTTGCGCAAGTAGGTCATGTCATAGCGACTATCTGGTGAGGTCAGATGCACAACCATGGTTAAAGTTGGTGAGCTTTTTAAAGTCGTGACACCTAAACGCTGTACATCTTCAGGTAAGCGTGGCATAGCCTGAGACACACGGTTTTGAACCAGTTGTTGAGCTTTATCTGGGTCGATGCCAAGTTTAAAGTTCACCGTAATGGTGAGGTTACCGTCGCTGTTTGCTTGAGATTGCATATACAGCATGTCTTCTACACCGTTGATCGATTCTTCAAGCGGAGAAGCAACAGTTTCAGCAATTACTTTCGGGTTTGCACCTGGATATTGAGCGCGAACCACCACAGACGGGGGAACAACTTCCGGATATTCAGAAATCGGTAATTTGAATACCGAAAGCAGACCGGCGAGTAAAATCAATACTGATAACACACCAGCAAAGATCGGCCGATCAATAAAAAATTTAGAGATATTCATATGCGATTAACCTTTTGCCGGAGTTGATGTTTTATCTGTTGGCTGAGGTTGAGTCGTAGTGCTATTAGCTGTGATTTGTGCGTTAGGCATAGGAACGAGATGTGGCGTAACAGGGTCACCCGGACGAATCCGCTGTAAACCATTCACAACAATACGGTCACCCGCTTTTAATCCACTATTCACGATTTGCAAACCATCTTGCTGCGCTCCGATTTTTACTTCACGGTAAGCAGTCTGGTTTTTAGCATCAACGACCACGACAAAGCGTTTATCTTGATCGACCCCAATTGCGGTTGGGCTAATTAAAATTGCTGAACGAGGTTGACCCCCGCCTAAACGGATTCGTGCATATAAGCCCGGTAATAAAACGCCGTTTGGATTGTCAAAGGTCGCGCGAACACGGATTGTTCCTGAGGTTGCATCTAGGTTATTGTCGATTGAATTGATCGTACCTTCACGAGTAAAGCCTGTTTCATTGGCAAGTCCCATATAAACAGGAACTTGTACAGAATTACGCTGGTTACTGATGTATTTCAGATAGGTTTGTTCATCAACATCGAAAGATGCATAAAGGCGAGATACAGATACTAAACTTGTTAAAACCTGTGCTCCGTTACCTGCAGAAACTACATTGCCGACGGTGACTTCGGCTCGTGAAATTCGGCCGCTGACTGGCGCAGTAATGCGGGTGTACTCAAGATTTAAACGTGCAGATTGAACGGCAGCTCTAGCAGCTTGCAGGTTGGCATTGGCTGAGCGTGCATCATTTTCGGCTAAATCTAGCTCTTGACGTGAGACAGCATTACTTTGGATTAAACGTTGAATACGGGAAAGATTAGAACCCGTATAAGTGACTTGTGCTTCAGCCGAAGCGAGTTGAGCTTGGGCACGATTGAGTTCTGCTTCGAAAGGACGCGGGTCGATTGTAAAAAGTAAGTCGCCTTTTCTAACCAGACTGCCATCTTTGAAATGTACGGCAATGAGTTTTCCTGAAACTTGAGGCCGAATATCGACTTGATCAATCGCCTCTAAACGACCGGAGTATTCTTGCCAATCGGTAATGGTTTTACTCACTACAGGGGCGACATCAACAGTAGCAGCTTGTTGGGCAGCGGTCGGTGCAGCTTTTGCATCGGCATTTTCATGTAAAAACATAAAACTGCCTCCTGTTGCTAAAATGGCAACAAAGATGGCAGACAGTGCGAACTGTTTGCGGGAAAATGACATGAGGTGCTCCTAGTTATTTGGATACCTGTTTTCAGACTTTTAGTTTTGGTCCGTATGGGAGAAACAGGGTTTATGGGATGGACGGAGCATAAAAGTTTGTCAATCACGAATAAATATATTAAATTTGATAACACTATTCGTATTTTTATAATAATTGATGTGTTTGAGTTAAATAAAACGCATTAATAGGAGTGTGCGTGTGGATCTATTTCATGCCATGAGAGTATTCAATAAAGTTGTCGAAACAAATAGTTTCAGTTTAGCAGCTGATAGTTTGGGTTTACCGCGTGCTTCTGTGACGACAACTATTCAGGGTTTAGAGAAGCATTTACAAGTTAGGTTGCTTAACCGAACCACCCGTAAACTTAGTTTGACACCAGATGGGGCAGTTTATTATGAACGTACTTCACGAATTTTAGCCGATGTCGAAGACGTAGAATCAAATTTTCATGATTCGGAACGTGGACCAAGAGGCCGACTGCGTATTGATGTTAAAGCTTCGATTGGGCGCATGATCTTAATTCCAATGCTCTGTGACTTCCATACACGTTATCCAGATATTGATTTGGTAATTGGAATGAGTGATCGTCCAGTCGATTTGGTACAAGATGCGGTGGACTGTGTCATCCGTATTGGTCAGTTGAAAGATTCAAGTTTGGTTGCACGTCGTATCGGAACAATTCAGTGTGTGACGGTTGCTGCACCCCGTTATTTGGCAGAGCATGGTGAACCAAAAACTATTGATGACTTAAAGCAACATCAAGTCGTGCATTATTTTAACAGCCGTACCGGACGCAATATCGACTGGGATTTTATGGTGGATGGCGAAATTCATAGTGTTGGTGTAAAGGGGCGTGTTTCTGTCAACGATGGCGACTCCTATGTTGATTTGGCAGTACAAGGTTTTGGCTTAATTCAATGCCCATATTACATGGTGGCGAAACATCTAGAAGAAGGTACGCTCAAAGAAGTACTGACTGAATGGTTGCCTGCACCTATGCCAATATCAGTTGTGTATCTACAAAACCGTCATTTATCGCCTAAAGTTCGAGTGTTTGTTGATTGGGTAGCCGAATTATTTGCAGGTTGTCCATTGCTGAGTGGTTGCTCAATGTTATGGGATCAGAAATGTGAATTTGCCACTGCCAAAGAACATAACCATGAATATACCATTAGGACCTTGGTCGAAAATGAAAATATGGCAGAAGCCTATGCACTCAAAAATTAGCTTCATATTTTGAGTGATTTTTCAACAATTAATCAGTTAATACAATCCACTGTTTAGTCATCTTCATGAATCCTTAATTTATGGTATAGAAATTGCAATTATTTCGGCAGAAGAGTAAGTTAGAAATACTCAAGTTTTTATCACCTTATTGGGATTTTAAGGAGAAGCTTCAAGATGGCAAGCTTTATGAAAAAAATATTCGTTTCAACAACTTTAGTTTTGGCTGCTGTTGCGACGAATGTTCAAGCAAAGGATTGGAAGGTGATTCGTTTTGGTACTGAGTCGTCTTATGCACCATTTGAATATAAAACACCAGATGGCAAGTTAACTGGTTTTGATGTTGATTTAGGGAATGCTATTTGTGCAAAACTCAAAGCCAAATGTGTTTGGGTTGAGAACTCTTTTGACGGGATGATTCCGGCACTTAAAGCGAAAAAGTTTGATGGCATTCTTTCATCAATGACAGTCACGGATGAACGTGCGAAACAAATTGCATTTACTAGCAAAATCTACAATACGCCAACACGTATGGTTGCAAAAAAAGGTTCACCGTTATTACCGACCGCTGCATCATTGAAGGGTAAACGTGTGGGCGTACAACAGGGCACAATTCAAGAAACTTATGCTAAAACCTATTGGGCACCAAAAGGTGTAACTGTTGTACCTTATCCAGTCCAAGATTTGATTTACCAAGACATGATGTCAGGGCGTTTGGATGCAACCTTACAAGATGCAATTATGGTTGATGGTGCTTTCTTAAAACAACCAAAAGGCAAAAACTTCGGTTTTGTTGGTGGCAATGTGGTTGATGCAAAAACACTGGGTGTAGGCGCGGCGATTGGCTTACGCAAAGAAGATGCAGATTTGAAAGCTAACATTAATAAAGCAATAGCTGCAATCATTGCAGATGGCACATATAAGAAACTCGAGAAAAAGTATTTCTCCTTTAGCATTTACTAATGATGTGAAAAATGTCGGCTTTAAGCCGACATTTTTAGATCTATTCTCATCTTATCAATATTAGATATTGTTTTTAAGGAGAAGAGGAGTCATGTTTTTTTCTGGCTATGGGCCACTCCTTCTCAGCGGTACATGGATGACCATACAGCTTGCGCTGTTGTCACTTTTGCTTTCTGTGATTATTGGCTTAATTGGTGCGAGCTCAAAACTCTCTAATATTAAAATTTTACGTTACATTGCGACAGCCTATACCACACTCATCCGTAGTGTGCCTGATTTGGTCATTATGCTGTTGTTATTTTATAGCTTGCAGTTGGGCCTAAATCAAATTACTGAAGCCTTGCAAATGGACCAAATTGATATCAACCCGTTTGTGGCTGGTGTGATTACTTTAGCGTTCATTTATGGTGCATATTTTACCGAGACCTTTCGTGGTGCATTTCAATCGGTTCCAAGAGGACAAATTGAAGCAGCAATGGCTTATGGTATGACCCCTTGGCAGGTTTTTCACCGAGTATTATTCCCTCAAATGATGCGTTTTGCGTTACCGGGTATTGGTAATAACTGGCAAGTTTTGATTAAGGCAACCGCACTGGTTTCAATTATTGGTCTGACTGATATTGTAAAAATTTCACAAGATGCGGGTAGAAATACCATGCAATTGTTCTTTTTCAGTATCGTGGCTGCTGCGATCTATTTGGCGATTACCACAGTGTCGAACCTGATTTTAATGTGGCTTGAACGTCGTTATTCTGCTGGTGTGAGGAGGGGACAATTATGATTGAAATCCTTCAACAATATTGGCAGGCATACCTTTGGAGCGATGGCCTACAAATGACTGGGGTAGCAATGACTACTTGGTTATTGGTGTTATCTATTGGTATTGGGTTTGTGCTTGCTGTGCCTTTATCGCTTGCACGGGTATCAGAAAATCTTTGGTTGCGTGGTCCAGTCTGGTTGTTTACCTACGTTTTTCGTGGCACACCACTGTACATCCAGCTACTGATTATTTACTCAGGCATTTACAGCTTTGATTACATCCATGAACATCAGACACTCGATGCATTTTTTAGAGAAGGTATAAATTGCACCATTTTGGCATTTGCGCTCAATACTAGTGCATATACCACTGAAATCTTTGCTGGAGCGATCCGTTCTATTCCACATGGCGAGATAGAGGCCGCACAAGCTTTCGGTATGTCGAAATGGAAACGCTATACCCGTATTATCATCCCGTCGATGTTACGCCGTGCTTTACCATTTTATGGCAATGAAGTCATTTTAATGTTACATGCGACAACTATTGCATTTACAGCAACAGTTCCTGACATTTTGAAAATTGCGCGTGATGTGAATGCAGCAACCTATGACACCTTCAATGCTTTTGGGATTGCCGCGGTGTTGTATGCAGTATTGGCATTTATTTTGATTTGGATATTTCGTCGGCTTGAAAAACGTTGGTTGGCATTTTTAAAACCATCGAATCATTAGGAGACATAAATGGAACACGTTGCAAAACTAGTGATTCGCGATTTACATAAGACATTTGGCGATCATGAAGTACTTAAAGGAATATCACTTGATGCAAATGCTGGTGATGTCATTAGTATCATTGGTTCATCTGGTTCAGGTAAAAGTACCTTGCTGCGTTGTATTAACTTTTTGGAACAACCCAGTAATGGCACTATTAAACTTAATGGTGAAAAACTACGCACAGTCTTTGATAAAAAAGGCAATTTAAAAGTCGTTGACCCAAAGCAGCTACAAAAAATGCGTACCCAGCTCATGATGGTGTTTCAGCATTTTAATTTGTGGTCACACATGACAGTGCTGGAAAATGTCATTGAAGGACCAATTCATGTACTTGGGGTAAAACGTGCTCAGGCTGAAGCGCGTGCACGCAAATATCTACGTAAAGTTGGATTACCTGAAAGCGTTGAAAGTAAATATCCGACATTTTTATCTGGTGGTCAGCAGCAGCGTGTAGCAATTGCTCGTGCTTTGGCTATGGAACCGGAAGTGATGTTGTTTGATGAACCAACCAGTGCACTTGACCCAGAGTTGGTTGGTGAAGTACTTAAAGTCATGCAAGGCTTGGCGGAAGAAGGGCGTACCATGATTGTGGTCACACATGAAATGGGCTTTGCGCGCAATGTATCTAAACAAGTGATTTTTTTGCATCAAGGGAAAATTGAGGAACAAGGCCATCCTAATGAAGTACTCAATAACCCAAAAAGTGAACGTTTAAAGCAATTTTTGACGGGTAGTTTGAAATAAGTTGTTCATACCGAGTAAGGTGAATTTTTTTAAACAAGGATTTGCATCTTACTCGGTTGTTTTAGTTATAGTTTAAAGATGAGTGTTTTTAGAAAACACATTAATAATGATAATACCCGTGATCATTAAAGTAAGACCAATGCACGCTGCCAAGTCTAAATGCTGTTTGTAAAATATCCAGCCAATTGCGGAAATTAAAATAATACCTGCACCTGACCAAATGGCATATGCAATCCCCATCGGAATTGTTTTTAAAGTCAGGGACAATAAATAAAAAGCAATTGCATAGCCCACCACTGTAATGATGGATGGAATAGGAACAGTAAAACCTTGAGATGCTTTTAAAGCTGAAGTTGCAATGACTTCACAAGCAATCGCAATTGCTAAATAAAGATAAGACATGGGAAGCTGCGCCAGAATGAGTTTTAATCAATCTACATGAAATGTTGAAATGGTTTGGCAGTTTTAACGATTGTTTAATTTTTTTGGTACAAAATTACCAGTAAATCAAACTGAACTGATAAATTGATTTTATCACTAGCTATGTGGTCTCAGCTATTTATTCGTTTAATTTAAACATTGATCTGCATAGTTATTTAGAAGGAGCAGTGCCTTTAGCTTGATCTTCTCTAGACGTTTTAAGAAATAGATGAGCCGATTAAATTTAATGCCTTAAATTTCTCTAAACAGACATAAAAAAACCGAGGACTTTGCCTCGGTTTTTTTATGTCTAGAAAAAATTATTTTTCTACGAACGCACGTTCAATCACGTAGTCGCCCATTTCACCCATACGAGGTGATTCAACTAAACCATGTTGGTCAAGTAATGCAGCCACGTCTTTTAAGAATGCAGGGCTACCGCAAAGCATTGCGCGGTCAGTTTCACGGTTGAAGCGTGGTAAACCAATTTTTTCAAATAAAGCGCCAGTTTCAATTGCAGTTGTTACACGGCCTTGAGTGTGGAAAGGCTCACGAGTTACTGTAGGGTAGTAAACAAGTTTGTCTTTAATACCTAACTCTTCAAAGAATTCGTGGTTTGGCAATTCATTCAAGATAAGGTCTTGATAAGCTAATTCAGAAATATAGCGTGTACCATGAACAACGATTACTTTTTCAAAGCGTTCGTAAGTTTCTGGGTCACGAATAATTGATAAGAATGGTGCAAGGCCAGTACCAGAAGATAAAAGATATAAATTTTTACCTGGTAAAAGGTCATCATGAACCAAAGTACCTGTTGGTTTTCTAGAAACTAAAATTTCATCGCCAACTTGTACTTTTTGCAAAATCGAAGTTAAAGGACCGTCTTGTACTTTAATTGAGAAGAACTCTAACTCTTCTTCGTAGTTTGCACTTGCAATCGAATATGCGCGCATTAACGGTTTGCCATTCACTTCAAGTCCGATCATTACGAACTGACCATTTTTAAAACGTAAGCTGGTGTCGCGTGTAGTTTTAAAACTGAAAAGAGTGTCATTCCAGTGGTGAACATGAGTAATACGTTCAACGTTAAAAGCAGCCATTAAAGGTCTCGATCACGATTAAAAGAAAACAGATTGCTATTCTAATCTAATTTCATTCCCGATAAACTGAATATATTTAATTGTGTTTATAAGAAAAAGTGATGATGAACTCTGTCACCTTCCCCATAATTGGCTACATGTGTTCTCCTTATCGGGAGAAATTCGGTATTCCACGCCAGCCTAATTTGGTCAATATTGAGTCTTATATTGACATGATAGAACCCTATAATGACTTGTTAGCATTTGAGGGAATTGAGCAGTTCAGTCATCTCTGGTTAGTTTGGCAGTTTCATGATAATAAAAATCAGGGGAATGCCGATAAATTTCGTCCACAGGTCCGTCCGCCACGTTTAGGGGGCAACGAAAAAATAGGCGTATTTGCTACACGTAGCATGTATAGACCTTCTCCTATAGGTCTTTCAGTCGTAAAACTTAATAAAGTAGAAAAAGTGGGGAAGGCTGTCCGCGTCTATATCACAGGAAGCGATTTATTAAATGGCACTCCAATTTTAGATATTAAGCCTTATATTCAATATTCTGATTCAATTAGCGATGCACAAAGTGGTTATGCCCATGCAGAACCGGAACGGAAGTCAGTCATTTGGGGGGAAGCTGCATTAACAGCACAAAAATATTTTTTACAAAATGAAGAAATGAATTCTCAATACATTGATGAGCTTGAGCAAGTCTTAGCTTTAGATCCTCGACCAGCCTATCAAGAAGACGCTGAACGAATCTATAAAATGAAATTTTCAAACTTTGATATTCATTTTAAGGTCGATCAATTTGTAGTTACTGTGGTTGATGCGGTGAAGACTTCTTCGCTTGCACAATAGATATTTTAAAACCAATGGATATTGAGCCAAAGTAAACTAATAAAAATAGCCATATGAATGAGTTGGGCGGGAACGAAAGCAAGTGCATAGTGCAGCCCACCCGAAATTGCGGAGTTCACACTTTTGGCAAGTGCATGAACTGCGAAACCTCCTAAAAAGGCAATGAGTAAAGGTGTCATATGTGCGCTATCAGGTTCACCTTGCACAATAACTGCCGCAATTGCTGCATGTATTTCAAACAAAGATGCGAGTAAGGTCCCCGCGATTAATCCAGCATCGCCTAAAGATAGACTTAAACCATAAACACCTGCCTGAATAAGGGTAAGTGTACCTGCAATAATAATGGCTTCTTTTAAGCTGAACATTCTTGAGTCAAGCTCGGGCGAAGCCGTACTAGGTTCTGCTTTACGTAATAAAATAAAGGCCCATACCGTTAAAACAACTAGTGCAATAAGTGTCGGAAAGATAATTAGCTTAAACCAAGCAAAGCTAATACCGATCACAATAATTAAGGTTTGAATCAGTGTGGAGACGCATGACATTAACGCAGCACCTGCATTTGTCGTTGCATTGGCTTTGCCAGAGCGTACTTCTAAACCTAAACTGGCAATCGTCGCTGTACTAGAAACAAATCCTGAAGCTAGAGAAGAAAGTAATAGGGCATTTTTAGATGACAAAAGTCGTTTCGCAATATGAGCGAGTGCTTGTACAAATAAGATCAAAGTCAGTAATTTTAAAATCACATGAGGATTTAAAACTGGACCCCAAAAGGGTTTATTGGGTACTAAAGGTAGAGCAATTAGAAGTAAGGCAAGTAGAAAAATACCATCACGCAATTCCGTTTCGGTAATCCACTGACTGGCAATGCCATGCATAGACTGCTTTGCAAATAAAATAATCGTCATGATCACAGCTAAGCCAGCAGCGAGCGAAATATTCCAAATGCAAATTCCCCCAATGAAATAAGTCATAATAAAGGCGAGTTCTGTGGTCACACCTGGGTCATTCGGCTGATTTTTGAGGGAAACAATACTAATAGCCCCAATGAGAAGGGCGCCTACAATTCCAATTTCAGTGCCAAATAAAAAACAAATTGCTCCTAATAATGCACTAATGGCAAAAGATCGGAATCCGGCAAAGGTTTTATATTCATGTTTAAGCTTGCTTCGTTCACGTTCTAATCCAATTAATAAACCACAACCGAGCGCAGCAGCAATCACCGTAATAAATTCTTCAAATGATGTTGTTTGTAATGACATTGTCATTGGAAGTTCCATATTACTTCCTCTTTGCTTATTGTTATATGTAGATTTGAATCATTTTAAAATCATGTATTCATGTTCAGTTTATGCTTTTTATTATAGTGAGCATAGTGTCTTTTTTAGACAAAACTAGATAGAAAATATTTTTATAAATATGATCTGTGACACAAAAAAATATTAAGATGAGAATTGGTTTAATTAACTGAAGTTGAAGGATATTTAAACCTAAAATATCTCTGTTATATTATAAAAATATATTGGGGATAACACATGAATGCACATGTAGAAATAGATACATATTGGTGTCTAGAACAACTATTACAAGAAGGCCGTATAACAGAACGAGATAAATTACTGGTACAGACAAGTCACCGCCAAAAAGACCAGTTAAAGTGGCACCCATTACAGTGGATTGCACATTTTAATTTAAAAGATCAGCAACACACACATACGCATTTGAGTTTAAACCGCTTATGTTTATGGTTTGCAAATCGGGTTCAGCTACCTCTATTTGTGATCGATCCTTTAAAGGCAGATGTCAGCGCTTTAACGCAGGTTATGTCACAAGAGTTTGCCATTCGTAACCATATTTTAGCTGTTGAAATTCATGCTGACCGAATCGTGATTGGAACAGATCAACCATTTCAAACAGATTGGCTCAATAACCTTGAACGAAGTCTAGCGCCTAAAAAAATTGAACGGGTACTGCTTAATCCCGAACAGTTACAGCGTTATTTGCGAGAATATTATCAGGTGAGTCGCGCAGTAAACTCGGCTCAAAAAGATGCAGCGCATGACCGTGACAGTAAAAATGTTGAAGCGCTTTTGCAGCTTGGTGATAGTCAAAACCCAGATGCTAATGATCAGCATATTGTGAAATTGGTCGACTGGATTTTACAGTTTGCATTTGAGCAGAGTGCCAGTGATATTCACATGGAACCACGTAAAGACAATGGTAAAGTCCGGTTCCGTATTGATGGGGTTTTGCACACCATTTATAACATGCCTTCAAACACACTGACCGCCGTGATTTCTCGAATTAAAATTTTAGGGCGTTTAAATGTAGCGGAAAAACGTAAACCGCAAGATGGTCGATTAAAAACTCGTACACCCAAAGGTCAAGAAACGGAATTACGTTTATCAACTTTGCCAACAGCATTTGGTGAAAAATTGGTTATGCGTATTTTCGATCCAGATGTGCTGGTGCGTTCTTTTCAGCAATTGGGCTTTGAGGAGCGTTTATTACAACAGTGGCAGCAATTAACAAAAAATAGTCACGGCATTATTTTGGTTACCGGTCCTACAGGTTCAGGTAAAACAACTACGCTATATTCTTCTTTGAAACAGCTCGCAACTGAGCAGGTCAATGTATGTACCATTGAAGACCCGATTGAAATGTTAGAGCCTAGTTTTAACCAAATGCAGGTCAATAATGCAATTGTATTAGGCTTTGCTGATGGCGTGCGTGCGCTGATGCGACAAGACCCAGACATTATTATGATTGGTGAAATTCGTGACCAAGACACGGCGAATATGGCGATTCAGGCAGCATTAACAGGGCATTTAGTATTATCAACTTTACATACCAATGATGCGCCGTCTAGTTTGACTCGTTTGCATGATTTAGGGGTACAACCATTTCTGACTGCCGCAACAATTTTAGGTGTTCTTGCACAGCGTTTAGTACGACAGCTTTGCCCCCACTGTAAACAACAAACTCATATTAATGAGGATGAGTGGGAGCATCTAACATTTGACTATATTATGGAAATGCCTGAAATAGTTTATCAAGCAGTAGGCTGTGAAGAATGTCGTCATACAGGTTATAAAGGGCGAGTCGGTATTTATGAATTTATGCCAGTCAGTCTTGAGCTTAAGCATCTTATTAGCAGTCATGGGACGTTAAATGATTTGAGAACTCAAACTAAAAAAGAAGGTATAGAGCCTTTAAGAATTGCTGGGGCCCGTAAGGTAATTGAAGGGCTTACGACATTAGAAGAGGTATTGCGGGTTGTGCCATTAAATTAAATTTTTCTTAAGATTCACCTCATTTATGCTTGATTTAATTGCTTTATCCCAAGAGGGAGCCATAAACAGAGGGTAATAATATGAATATGCTTAAAGTAATGTTGATGACTGCTGGTATGACTGCTGCTGGCGTAGTTGTGGCAAATACACCAGTGAATCAAGCTGCAATTGCTCCGGCAACTGTCACCACAGTAAAACAGGCATTAACCTCAAAAGACAATACACCGATCAAATTACATGGTCAGGTTGTAAAGTCTTTAGGCGATGAAAAATATCAATTTCGTGACAAGACAGGTAGTATTACAGTTGATGTAGATGATGAACTTTGGCAAGGTCGTCCTATTTCAGCTAATACAAATGTAACTTTAATTGGTGAAGTAGATATTGATTATAAACCTTTAAAACGCGTAGAAATTGATGTAGATCAAGTTCAGTTCTAATGAACAAATCTCTAGATTTACTACTTTTAGCCGCATTTAAATAATGCGGCTTTGCTTTTTTTATAAAGGCTTGGCAAGATCAAATCAGGATATAACAGGAAAAAGAGATGAGAATTTTGCTTGCAGAAGATGATCGCTCTCAAGCTGAAAGCATTCAATCATGGTTAGAGTTAGATGGTTATCAGGTCGATTGGGTCGAAAGAGGTGATTATGCACTTACGGCAATCGAACAGCACGACTATGACTGTATTTTACTTGATCGGGGCTTACCGCAACTGGCTGGTGAAAAGGTTCTAACAACGATCCGCCATAAACAAAAAAATGTACCTGTTATTTTTATTACTGCACGTGACAGCATTCATGATCGGGTAGAGGGGCTAGATTTAGGCGCAAATGATTATTTGGTTAAGCCTTTTAGTTTAGAAGAGTTATCGGCCCGCATCCGTGCTCAATTACGCAAACAAACTTTGAGTCAACAATCCATCTTAACATGGGGTGACCTACAACTCGACACACAAGCGAAAGTCGTATTAAGCGCGGGAAAATCTATCGATTTAACGGCAAAAGAATTCCAAATATTGCGTAAGCTGATGGTGCATCCTGAGCACATTATTACCCGTGATCAATTAGAAGAAGCACTTTATTCATGGGGTGAGGAAATTGAAAGTAACGCGATCGAAGTATTTATTTATCAGCTTCGAAAAAAAATCGGAAGTAGCAGTATTAAAACCATACGGGGGCTAGGCTACCGTATGGGAGATTTAAAATGAAATCGAATCCCTCATCCTTGCAGTCGCAATTGGTTAAAACCACGATGTGGAGTAGTGTCGTGGTGGGGCTACTGGCTTTAAGCTTACTCACCATATTTTCGATCTATCACAACATGTCAGTGCAAGACGAAATCATGGATGAAATTTCAGATACTTTGCTGGTTTCCGATCTTTCTGGACACTCTATGAAACAGTTTGATGAGCTGAGCGATGAATTTGATATTCAGTATGAGTTATTAGATACAGGCCAAGTGCTAACTCATTCTCATAGCTATCAGCATGAACTTTTTGAACAAGGTAACTTGTCAGAAGGTTTTTCGTATTTTTGGTTTGATGGTCAATTGTGGCGTAGTCTGGCTGCACAACAAGAAGATTCTCAACTGCAAGTTGAAGTTTTTCAGCCAATGAGTACACGTGTTGAAGAAGTACTCAAAGCACTTGCTGGATATAGCGGTCTTATGGTGTTGTTCTGGCTATTGCAATGGGTCATTGTAAGTTGGCGTACCGAGCATCAATTGGCTGCGCTAAATTTGCTTTCTAGACGGATTGCTCAAAAAACTGCATCAAATTTAGAACCAATTCAAGAACCGGATGTCATTACAGAAATTCAGCCTGTTATAGATGCTTTAAATCAATTACTTGCAAGGTTGCAAAGGGCTCTTGTAGCTGAACAGCGTTTTACTGCAGATGCTTCGCATGAGTTACGTTCTCCATTATCTGCCATACAAATGCGTCTTCAGGTTTTGCAGCGTAAATACCAACATCTTCCAGAACTTCATCAAGATTTTGAACGTATACAAGAAGACGTTTCTAGAAGTACAAAAATACTTGAAAATTTATTACTTCTTGCACGCTTGGAACCTAATGAAGCTGAGCAGCCAGAACTTCCTAAGACGGTTATCGATTTAAATTACTTACTGGCAAGAGTCATTGAAACTGTAGATTTAGATGCGAAAGCTAAACAGATGTTGATAGAGGTAAATACCTTATCGACAGAAACAAAAACATATGCGAATGAAGAATTACTGTTTATTGCTTTTAGAAATTTATTTGATAACGCCATTCGTTATAGCCCGACTTTAGGCTCTATTCATGTTGAGATTAGTCGTCATGAACAGCAAATTAAGGTCTCTATTGAAGATACGGGGAATGGGGTAGATGATGAGGTATTGCAACGTTTAGGGCAGCGTTTTTTTCGGGTACTCGGTACTCAGCAGCAAGGTTCTGGATTAGGCATTTCAATTACGCGAAAAATTATTGAATTACATAATGGCAAGTTACGTTTTATGCATGCTGAACAAAGTGGTTTGAGAGTAGAGATTATTCTTCCTTCATAAAAAATAGCATGGTTACCCATGCTATCCATTTTTTGTTTTCCCACGAATATTATTGAAACGCGAGTATATTTTTTATTTAGTTAAAATTAGACGATTGTTGCGAGTGAGGCGTAAACGATATTCCTCGCCAGCATGCATAATGCGGATTTCACGGCCTAATGCAAAGAGGTTGTTAGAATGTAACATTGGTAAGGCGTGAGCTGTGTCATTGTTACGAGTAAATAAGCTAAAAGGTGCGTTCATTTGTTGTGCTCCGTGGTATGTTCTTGAACGATTTAAATGATAATCATTATCGAATAGATCTGTCAATGGAATTTTTAAGATTTTATAAATTGATAAAATTTGCTTACACTTGAGAAAAGTTTTAGAGAGTAAAAAAATGCCCAAACCAATTGTTGATGTCGCAATAGCCATCTTAATTCATCGTGGAAAAATATTAGTAGGTTGGCGCCAAGAAGAGCAGCATCAAGGTGGAAAGCATGAGTTCCCAGGGGGGAAAGTTGAGCAGGGTGAAACACCAGAAGATGCCTGCCGCCGTGAAATCTATGAAGAAGTGGGTATTGGTTTAAAAGATTGGCATCAGTTTGATTATATTCACCATGAATATGATGACATTATCGTCAATTTACATTTATTTAATAGTTATGTGCCTGATGAATTATTAAATCTTATTCACCAACCATGGGCATGGTATACACGTGAACAGTTGCTTCATTTAAACTTTCCTAAAGCCAATAAAGACATTATAAAACGACTCTATTGGCCTCATCTCATCAAAATTAGCAATACACTTAAACCTGTAGAAAACAGTGATGCCTTATTGTATTGGCGTATTGAGGATGAATCTGAGCAGCAATATATAGAGCAATTAACTGCTTTAGATGAAGAGCAACGATCAAATTTAATTATTAATGTAGATATGTGGCAGCAATTAAGCCCTGAATTACAAAAACAGATTAAGACTGTTCATTTAAAACAATCTCAGCTCATGAATTTGCATAAAGGCGATTTAACGGTGGGCGTACGTTATATCGCCGCCTGTCATGATGCCGTTTCTTTAAAACAGGCTCAGCAGATTGGTTGTGATGCTGTTTTTATTAGCCCTGTAAAGCCAACTACAACTCATTCAGAGGCTATAGCATTGGGTTGGGAACGTTTTAGTGATCTTGCTCAAAATAGCCAGATTCCGGTTTTTGCTTTGGGTGGAGTACATCCTGACGATTTAACTATTGCACAGCAGCATGGTGCATATGGTTTAGCAGGTATTCGTAATTTCTAATAAGAAAATAAATAAGCATTAAAAGCTAGAGAGCTTTTAATGCTTGCTGGGCTTCTTGAACAGTTTTTTGATTATTGCGTTGTTGCCCAGCTTTTAAGATGACCAACCAAAGCTGTTTTTTCATAGCCTGACTTTGAGCAAAACTTAAACCACGTCGTGCTAAAGACTCAGCATTAGAATATTGCTGTTTATGATTTGCCGTAAGTGCAAGAAATAAATAAGTCTCAGCTGCTTGCGGTGCTAAACGCTGTGCTTGAAGTGCATAGCGCTCAGCCTCTGACCATTGCTGGTTTTTATAAGCCTGCTGCGTTTTTTGCATTAACACTTTAAATGCCGGTAGCTGGCTGCCATCATCATTAAAATGTTGAGGCTTTTTTTGCTGAGGAACAATCACCTGTAAATTTTTGCGTTGAATTTCTGGATGGTCATAAGGCGTAATTTTGACGCCTGATGGAGTTTCCGTCTTTTTAACAGGAGGCGTAGATGTTTTCTGTTTGGAGTCAGAATGATCAGGCAAAGTTGTACAGCCAACCATAAGAACAGCACCAATATAAAAAACACCTTTCTTCAACATATCCTAATTTCCTGTTAACGCTTAGTTGTTATAACTACCACTCGATATTACATGTGTGTTGTTTGCCAGATCTTGTTCCATCTGGTTTTCACTTTCACGAATATAATTGTCGGTATTATCATCCTGAGATTCAGGAATTGTGTTATCACTTTGTGGCGTATATGTTGGATCAACTTGATAATAAGGTGCTCCACACGGTGTAGCGCGGTGCGGAACCGTATGCGTTAACATTGGAATATACATAGCACCATCACAAGCTTGAGCAGATAAATCACCAGTTGCACGGTCAATCCACTGCCACTGTACAGTATCTGGTTGACGTAGATTCACAGGGGTTTGACGTAATTGTTTCATCACATTAATCCATACTGGCAACGCACCAGATGAACCCGTTAATCCTGTTACTTTGTTGTCATCTAAACCTAACCAAACTACAGCAACGTGATTACCTGAGTAACCCGCAAACCATGAGTCACGTGTATCGTTAGTCGTACCTGATTTACCTGCCAATTTTAAAGCTGGAGATAAGCTGTTATAAGCTGAGCGACCCGTACCTGAAGACATGACCTGTTGTAGGCCATAATTCATGATATAGCCAACAGATGGATCAATCGTTTGTTGAACATTAAGGCCATAACGATCAAGTAGGCGGCCGTTGGCATCTACGACAGATCGAATCGCACGTGTTGGATATTTAAAACCACCTGTAGCGAAGTTCTCATAGATTCCCAATACTTCCATTGGCGACATATTGACTGCCCCAAGGAAAATAGAAGGGTAGGCAGGAATTGTTGACTCGACACCAAATTTTCTTAAATTATTGGTAAAAGTAGATAAACCAAACTCTTGACCCAAGCGTACAGCCGATAGGTTATATGAATTTGCTAATGCTTCACTCAAGCTTACGATGCCATGTCCGCCACCACTATAGTTTTTAGGCGTCCAGCTTTTACCACCATCTACAGGAACACTAATTGGAGCGTCTTCAATTTGAGTTGCCCAGTTGTAGCGTCCTGATTCAATAGCACTTAAATAAATTACAGGTTTCAATAAAGAACCGACTTGACGCTTTGCATCTAACGCACGGTTGAAACCAGTAAAGTCTTGTGTAGAGCCAACTGCTGCAACCAGTTCGCCATTTTCAGGATGCGCAATCAGTACAGCACCTTGTAAATTTTTCAAACGTGATGGATTACTATTTGCCAAGCGATCTACAGAAGCTTTAAAAGCATTTTGAACTTGTGTTTGAGTAATTGGGTCTAAAGTCGTAAAAATACGTAGGCCCTGATTGGTTAAATCACTTTCTTGATATTCTGTACGTAATTGACGACGAACAATATCTAAAAAGTCTGGGAATTTTGCAGGTCCTAAACTTGGTTTACTTAGCACATTTAAAGGACGTGCAATTTCATCTTCATATTCTGATTGAGTTAAATAACCCATTACACGCATGTTATTTAACACGGTATCGCGGCGTTTTTTCGCACCTTCAGGGTTTTTCCAAGGATTATATAAAGAAGGGCCTTGCACCAAACCGACTAAATAAGCTTGTTGTGAAACATTGAGTTCACGTAATGGTAAACCAAAATAAAATTGTGAAGCCAAACCATAGCCATTAATTGAGTAGCTACCATTTTGGCCCAGATTCACTTCATTTAAATAGGCTTCTAAAATTTCATCTTTGCTGTAATGTAGCTCAATAAGCAAAGCCATTAACGCTTCATTAACTTTACGTTTTAAAGTGCGTTCAGGTGTAAGGTAGAAGTTTTTAACTAATTGTTGAGTTAGGGTTGAACCACCTTGACGCTTTCCACCTGTAATATTACTCACCAATGCACGAGCAGTACCACGAATTGAAACTCCGTGATGATGATAGAAATTACGATCTTCTGTTGAAATTAAAGCTTCAATGAGTGGCTTAGGAACCTTATTCAGTTTAATCAGAACACGGTCTTCATTATGTTGAGGATAGATCCCTCCAATAAGAAGTGGTTCTAATCGTGCAACACCTGTTGAAGATGGTTTTGTACTGCGAACCTCGGCAACTTGATCATTTGCAAAACTTAACTCTAGTACCTGTTCTGGTTCAACACTATCGCCGTAATCAAAACCACGCGTGTGGATATACATATTGCTACCTTGAGCAACATACGTTCCAGACTTGTCATAATTACTTGAAGCTTTGTAACCCAAAAGTTTTAATTCTTGAGTGAAGTTTGCTTGGGTAATAGGCGCATTGTTATAAATTTCTAAAGGTCGTGCGAACACTTTGGCAGGAATATCCCACCGTTGTCCTTCAAATTTTTCACGGATAATATTATCTAGACGAATCAGATAGATACTAAGAGCAATAAAAGCACCAATGACCAAAATGGAAAAGATTAGTGCAAAGAAACCGATACCACGTTCAAACTTCATAAAAATGAGATAAAACCCTAACAATGCCTGTAATGATGCGATAGCTTGTCATCAATTTGCAATGATAAAACTGTGAATAATTGGAAAACTTAGATTGAATTTTACAGCATCTTGTAGTTATGTTTTTTTAAATTAATCAGGTTAATGTTATTATAGGCAAGTATCGCAGCGGAGCTTACTCATTCGTGCAAATTTCACATAAGTCCTTCAGAAACGTCGGGTTAATCGGTCGACCAGATAAATCATCAGTTGTAGAAACACTATGTTTAATTCATGATCATTTGTTGAACCTAGGCTTAAACCCCATTTTTGATCAGGAAACTGCTGAATTAGTGCCTTATGATCATGCACAGGTGGTGAGTCGTCATTTATTAGGTGAAGTTGCTGATTTGGTCATAGTAGTAGGGGGGGATGGTTCATTACTCCACGCTGCAAGATCTTTAGTTCGCTACAATACGCCTGTAATTGGCATTAACCGAGGGCGATTAGGTTTTTTAACTGATATCAAACCTTCAGAAGCTATTTTTAAACTTGACCAAGTGCTTCAAGGACATTTTCAACTTGACCGTCGTTTCTTACTGGAAATGGAAGTAAGAACAAATGGTGAAGTGATTTATGATGCGATTGCCTTAAACGATGTCGTTTTGCATTCGGGCAAATCGGTACACATGATTGACTTTGAACTTAATATTGATGGTCAATATGTTTATCGCCAACACAGTGATGGTTTAATTGTTTCGACCCCAACCGGATCAACGGCTTATGCGTTGTCAGGTGGTGGACCAATTTTACATCCAAGTATGGATGCTATTGCATTAGTTCCAATGCATCCCCATACATTGTCATCACGACCTATCGTAGTCGGTGGTCAAAGCGAAATTAAAATCGTTATTCGCGAAAATCGGGTATTACCAATGGTGAGTGCAGATGGACAACATAGTGTCTCGCTCAATGTTGGAGACAGTTTACACATTCGTAAACATCCATTTAAACTAAGTTTATTGCATCCACCAGGTTATGATTTCTATATGGCCTGCCGTACCAAACTTGGTTGGAACCAAGATTTTGAATCTTTTCAAAGAGATGAATCATGAATATTGAACAAATGCTATCTGTTTTAAACCCTGAAATTGTAGAGCGTTTAAAAACAGCAGTAGAAATTGGTAAATGGCCAAATGGCGTTGTTTTAACAAAAGAGCAGCGTGAGACTTGTATGCAAGCTGTGATCGCTTGGGAGTTAAAGAACTTACCAGAAGATCAACGTAGCGGTTATATTGACCGTGGAACAAAAGAAGAAGGTGAAGAGTGTGATGACGATCATCACAAGCATGAACCTGAATTTAAACCAATTCGTTTTGTTTGAAATCACTTTCAGAATAAATCTTATTTAGCATTTGCTATCGCGTGGGCGACATGGATGTCGCCAGTTGAGCAACAGTACAAGGAAGTACTGTTTGCTCAACAAAAGATTTTTGTTACTTTTCATCTTTGAAAAGTAAGTATTGCCTATATGCAGCAATATAAGAAAAACATGCTATACAAGGCTGTATGATCTTATATTAGTTTTATTGGCTTGAATTACGTGTTTCCCATAATACTTTTGCTTTTTGCATCGCTTCTTCAAAACTAGCAACAACTCCCATGGTATATAGCGCGATTCCGATGGTTTCTGTTACTGCCATTTCCCCATATTCATGGTGCTGTTGACCAAGCCATACTGCCTTAAATGTAGTTAAATCTAGCTCTTCTTCAATTGGGCTTCGTTCTGGCGTGAGCTTTGGCAACTCATGTTCATAGAGTTCTCCATTTTTAATCCCGCAAATGAGTGTTTTTGCGTCTGGATTTCGTTCAAACTCACCACCTTCACCTTTAATGACTGCGCTATTTTGATAGCCTAAGCGGAATGCACTATGTTGGTGGGAACTTCTGTAAGCCGGGTGGAATATTGCTTGTAAGGTGGCCTTGGCATTAAAAGGATTAATTAATCGGGCTAAAGTATGAATTGGTGAACGTAATCCCATGACATTTCTTAGAGAAATCAGTTCGCTTAAAACTGGTGAAATTACCTCTAAGGGTAAGTAAGCGAAATTTTGCTCTGCCAATTGAGTGCGAACTTCTTGTTCAGAATGGCAAATTTGATAACCAAGATATTCTAAAACTTGCTCGGTATAAACACGGTTAAGCGTATGACCCGACGCGCCATGCATAACAATCTTATGACCATGCTGTGCAAGTGTAAGAGCGGCTAACAAAAACCATGGATAGTGTTTTCGTTTACCTGCATAAGATGACCAATCTAAGTCAACGTCTAAAGGTCCAAAATGAAGCTGGTCTTTGGTCGCTTGTACGAATCCTGCAAGTTCCTCAATAGATTCCTCTTTAACCCGAAGTAACATTAAAAATGCGCCTAACTGCACATCTAAAACTTCACCTTTTAAAATCATGGTAAATGCTTGATAGGCTTCTTCGTAGCTTAAAGAGCGAGATCCGGTTTTCCCCTTACCTAAAATACGGACATATTGAGCAAAGGGATGTTCAGCATCTTTATAGATATTACGTTTAGTATTCATCGTAGTTCAAAACAATAAAAATGATGGGATGTAGGCAGCTCAAAATGAAATGTCCACAAGTATTTAATCAATATGACATAAAAAACTGCTGAAAAAATATCAAAAGTGTTTCTTATACTAAAGTCTTAGGATTGCCTGAGTGTTTTTTATGCGTATCAGCTAAAAATTTAACCGAATCGTTATTTAATTCGAGTACACTTTCTCGTGCTTTTTTGAGCACTCATATCATAATTTTATGTGATTCTCCTATATCTTCAGCTTTTTATTGAAAAAGTAAGAGGTTATTTCTAGCTACTCAAAGTAGTTAGAAACTTCAGGTATTCTCCTGTTTTAGAAAACATCTATTTTGTTTTCATTGAGGTAGTAGGAAGGTTTTTTGTTCACAAAAAACCATTTCCCTTTTGCGGTGTTAATGTGAAAGGTTAGGGCTGTGTATTCGTAAAGAATAGACGTTTCATTTTGGTATTTCCAACGGACTTGGAAATATAGATTGAAGTAAAGTTATGGCTAAAAAACCGATTTATAAATCACTTTATTTTCAGGTGATTATTGCGATTATTGCAGGTATCTTGGTGGGACATTTTTCTCCAAGCTCCACGCAAATTGTCAATGGTGTTGAACAACATATCCCAGGTTTAGGTGAGAAACTCAAGCCATTAGGTGATGCCTTTATTCGTTTGATCAAGATGATCATCGCTCCAGTTATTTTCTGTACCGTTGTAAGCGGTATTGCTGGTATGGAAAGCATGAAGTCAGTCGGAAAAACTGGCGGCGTTGCATTGTTATACTTTGAAATCGTTTCAACAATTGCACTTCTAATTGGCCTTGTTGTAATTAACATTGCTAAACCAGGTGTAGGGATGAATGTTGACCCTACTACTCTTGATACTTCGGGCATTCAAAAATACGTCAGTTCTGGTGAGTCACAATCTACCATTGATTTCTTAATGCACATCATCCCAGATACGGTTGTTGGTGCATTTGCAAATGGTGAAATCTTACAAGTCCTTCTTTTTGCAATTCTCTTTGGTTTTGCTTTACATAAGTTAGGTGATGCCGGACGTCCAGTTTTAAAATTTATTGATCAAGTTGCACATGTGTTCTTTAACATTGTGAATATGGTCATGAAATTGGCTCCGATTGGTGCATTCGGTGCGATGGCATTCACTATCGGTAAATATGGTGTTGGTTCACTTGTACAATTAGGGCAGCTCATTATCTGCTTCTATATTACTTGTTTACTCTTTATTTTCTTGATCTTGGGTACAATCAGCCGTATTAGCGGATTTAGTATCCTTAAGATGATTCGCTTAATTCGTGAAGAGTTATTAATTGTACTTGGTACATCTTCTTCTGAATCAGTTTTGCCTCGCATGTTGCGTAAACTTGAAATTGCAGGTTGTGAAAAATCTGTAGTTGGTTTGGTGATACCAACAGGCTATTCATTTAACCTTGATGGTACGTCAATTTATTTGACCATGGCTGCAATCTTTATTGCTCAGGCAACAAATACACAGCTTGATATTCAGCATCAGATTACTTTGTTACTAGTACTCTTAATCTCATCTAAAGGTGCAGCGGGTGTAACAGGTTCTGGCTTTATTGTGATGGCAGCAACTTTATCTGCTGTTGGTCATATTCCAGTGGCAGGTTTGGCATTGATTTTAGGTATTGACCGTTTCATGTCAGAAGCACGTGCATTAACCAATCTTGTAGGTAACTCTTTAGCAACGATAGTCGTCGCAAAATGGGTCGGTGCTTTAGATAAAGATAAGTTAAATGATGCTTTGAATAATCCAGATGAAGTCGACAGAAAAATGATGGAACAAAAAACTCCTCAAGTCGCTGAAGGTCTAGATTAATTTAAATAAACCTATATAAAAAAGGAGGCTTTGAGCTTCCTTTTTTATTGGCTGACTGAAAAGTACAGTTTTAATGAGCGGCTATGTCATGACAGTTGCTGAAAAAATGATTAGCATGCACAGCAATGAGATTCGATAAAACAATAAAGCTGAAGGAAAATATTATGTTGGCATACGATGCAGATTTAGAATTATTCCGTGATAATTTTAAACGTTTTTTGAGTGAGCATATTGCGCCTCATTACGACCAATGGGAGCGTGAAGGAATTATGCCGCGTTCTGTCTGGAGTCAACTGGGCGAAAATGGCTTTTTATGTGTGGATGTCCCAGAAGAATATGGTGGTTACGGTGTGCCAACCTATTATTCATTAATGTTAGTTGAAGAATCTGCACGTGCTGGTTTTTGTGCATTATCAACAGCGATTTCTTGCCACTCTGAAATTGCTGCACCGTATATTTTACATATCGGGACAGAAGAGCAAAAACAATACTGGTTGCCGAAAATGGTAACAGGTGAGGTTGTTGGTGCAATTGGTATGACTGAACCGGGAGCAGGTTCGGATTTACAATCAATGCGTACCAGCGCCATTTTGCAAGACGATCACTATTTATTAAATGGCTCAAAAACATTTATCTCAAATGGACAACATGCTGATCTTGTTGTACTCGCAGTAAAAACGGATCCTCAAGCGCGTGCCAAAGGTGTATCGTTACTATTAGCAGATACGCATTTAGAAGGCTTTAAAAAAGGCACAAATCTCGACAAAATCGGCCTGCATTCTCAAGATACTTCAGAGCTATTTTTTGACAATGTAAAAGTGCCTAAAAACCAGTTACTCGGTCAAGCTGGGCAAGGTTTTGCTTACTTAATGCAAGAGTTACCTCGTGAACGTACAGCCATTGCATCTACTGCAATTGGGGCAATTCGTGGTGCAATTGATTTGGCAACAGCGTATGTAAAAGAGCGCCAAGCATTTGGTCAACCTATTTCTCAGTTCCAAAATACTCGTTTTGTTTTAGCCCAAGCAAAAATTGATGAGCTTGCAACAGCAGCTTTCTATGAAAGAAATGTTGCATTATATCAAGAAGGTAAACTAGATGTAGAAACGGCTGCAGCATTGAAAAGTTTCAGTAGTGATATGCAAATGAAAGTCGCTGATAACTTACTACAACTTTTCGGTGGGTATGGTTATATGACTGAATACCCAATTTCACGTTTCTTTGTAGATGCCCGTATCCAACGTATTTACGGTGGTACAAATGAAATTATGAAAGAAATCGTAGCACGTGGATTAATTGGCAAAGCCTAATTAAGCAAAGAAAAAACAGCCTGTCTTAGAACAGGCTGTTTTGTTTTTAACTATTTAGTCTTCTGTTGAATGACAGGATAGTCTTGTTGTTTTGGTAATTGCTGTAATGCATGATTCATCTTTCTTAAAAACTCATCTGCTTCATCTTGATGAAATGAATCTTCGGTGTATGCACTACGTTCTTGAATATTGATACTACAACCTCTTATTTTCATATTTTTAGGATTAAATGACCAGTCATTTGGATCCTTTAAAGTAATGTCTAAATCACTTTCACAGCTTTTCCATAAACGTAAAAACTCATTTGATAATTCTGCTTTAAATCCTTGTGCAGGATAGACCGAAAATCCTTTCATTTCGGGATTAGAAAACTGTATAAACATGTCAACTGGCATACCACCCCAAATGATGGCTGTGTCTGCCGGTAAAGAGATACCTGATAAATTTCTTTCTTTTAAAGCATGCGTTTGCTCAGATTTCTGCCTGAAATGTTGAGATTGATAGGTCAGCTTGGTTTTGGGTGGAATTGGAATACCACGAACTTGACTGCTGGTAGTCGTTATATAATATGGAGAAGGGTCTGTACCATTGCATCCTGCAATTATTGGGCAACCACCACAACCTGTTAAAGTGAAACTGGTGAAGCCAAGTAGGCTTAAAATAATAATTTTATTCATTCTATTTTACTGTTGTTATGACGTCTTTAGCTAGTATAGCTAATCTACACATTGAGACGAGCTTAGCTTTTAAAAATCGAGTAAGTTTTTATTGAGCTGTCTTCTGCTTCTGCTCATCAAATAAAGATTTACAGCTTTCTAGATCTTTGCACGAAGCAAATATAAGGGCTTTGGGTAAACTCGCATATAAATTTGTAATGTGTTGTTCAGCTGGGTTATAAAAATGCCAATAAGTAAATTGATCTGAACGCTTTTTTTCTAAAGCTTTAAAGAAATCTGTTTCATTAAATTTATTTTTAAGTTGAGTACGAGGGCCGCCTTGTTCATGGGTACCGACCGTGGTTAAAAGCATCGGAGAATGACTTTGTTTTTGACTTTGCCAATGATTTAACAGTTGAAATAACATGCCTTGATCGAACCAAAGAGAAGGGCTTGCAGCAAAGTAACGCTGAAATGTACTAGGCTTTTGAAAAAAATGATAAAGCACAAATAGGCCACCAAAAGAATGTCCATATAGACTTTGTTGTTGGCTATTAACTGGAAATTGTTTCGCAATTTCAGGCTTGAGTTCGCTATCTAAAAACGCAATAAACTGATCGGCACCCCCATATTTATATTTACCTTGTGCTTGAAATTCAGCAGAAGGTTTTGGAGTGTAATCATAAGCACGCTTCTGCACATCAAAGGTTTTTTGCTGAGGGTAACCAACCGCTATGATCATGAGCGGGTCTAAGCCCAATTTGGTAGAACCCGCTCCAATCGATTGAGCAATATTGGCAGCACTTGGAAATGTGGCATTCCCATCTAAAATATAAAGTACTGGATAACCATGTTGGGGGGGGGCAACAGGCGGTTTATAAATTTGAATAAGATAATCATGACCTGTATGTTTAGATTTAATTTGAAATTGTGCCTGATTATTTTGAAAAACGATTTTTGATTGATTTTGTACAGACGTTTGAGCCAAAACAGAACAGCTTATTAAAGTACTTAATAAAAAACTTGAAGATAAAAAGAAAAATGATTTATGCATAATGGGGAATAATAAAATTTATTATGCAAATGATAAATGAAAATCATTATCAAATAAAGTGATCAAAGAAATGTGCGCAAAAAGGTTAATGAAAAAAGCTTTTACAGCCATATTGCCTAACAAATCAAAGCAGACTATTGTTATACTCTCGTTCAAAAGATGATTTTACTGAGGCTGCATTCTAATGATCAACGATGATCAAAACAAAACGACTTCTCTTAGTTTGGAACAAATTCGCGAAGATATTGATAGTGTAGATCAACAGATTCAAGAATTATTAAATCGCCGCGCAAGCCTTGCTGAAGCTGTTGCAAAAGCTAAATTTGCTTCCGAAGAGAATCCTTTGTTTTATCGTCCTGAACGTGAAGCACAAGTCTTACGTAAAGTCATGGAACGCAATCAAGGTCCTTTGTCTGATGTAACCATGGCGCGTTTGTTCCGTGAAATTATGTCTGCTTGTCTCGCTTTAGAAGCTCCGCAAAGCATTGCATTTTTAGGGCCAGAAGGGACTTTTACTCAATCTGCTGTACTTAAACACTTTGGTAAAGATGCAGTTGTTCGTCCATTACCAACAATTGACGAAGTGTTCCGTGAAGTAGAAGCGGGTAGTGCACATTACGGCGTAGTACCAGTTGAAAACTCATCTGAAGGTATTGTGAACCATACTTTAGATTGTTTTAAAACATCGAATTTAAATGTGATTGGTGAAGTTGAATTACGTATTCATCATCAATTCCTAGTCTCTGAAAATACACGTAAAGATAGTATTAAACAGATTTATGCACACCAGCAAACTTTGGCTCAATGTCGTCAATGGTTAGACGCGCATTATCCGGGTGTTGAACGTGTTGCTTTAAACTCAAATGCAGAAGCTGCACGTCGTATTCGCAACGAATGGCATTCAGCAGCGATCGCGTCTGATATCGCAGCAGGCATGTATAATCTTGAAATCCTACATAGCAATATTGAAGATAACCCTGAAAATACCACTCGTTTCTTAGTGATTGGTCGTGAAAAGATTCCACAAAGTGGTAATGACAAAACTTCATTATTAATTTCAGCGCATGACCGCGCAGGTGCTTTATTAGAAATTTTAGCGCCATTTGCAAAACATAATATTAGTTTAACAAGCATTGAGACGCGTCCGGCATTACCTGAAAAATGGGCCTATGTATTCTTTATCGATTTAGAAGGCCATATCGATCAAGAGAATGTTGCTGCGGCAATCAATGATATTCGTCCAATGGTAAAAGAGCTTCGTATTTTAGGTTCTTATCCTGCTGCTGTTCTCTAATTATTCATGTTGGAATAATGACATGCATTAAGATGGGCATGTCATTATGCTTAAAAACAAATTGCTCAAAGGTCTAAATAACTTTGAGCAAAAGCAAAGTTGAAGTTATGTCACAACCCCTATTTAAAAAAGTTGCATTTATTGGTTTAGGACTCATTGGGTCGAGTTTAGCTCGCGTTATTGTTGCCGAAAAGTTGGCGACAACTATCGTGGCATCTACACGCTCACAGAAAACTTTAGAAGATGCAAAATCACTTGGCTTAATACAAGAAGGATTTTCTGATCCTGTTGAAGCCGTGAAAGGGGCAGATTTAGTCGTTTTAGCCTTGCCAGTACGTGCGACGCAAAAAGTGCTTGAACAAATTAAGCCTTATTTGTCAGAAACCACCATTGTAACTGATGTGGGAAGTACAAAAGGTAATGTCGTTGATGCAGCAAAAGCTGTATTTGGTGAAGATTTACCAGCAGGTTTTGTACCGGGACACCCTATCGCGGGTAGTGAACACACGGGTGTTCATGCAGGTAAGGTAGACCTGTTTGCAAATCACAAAGTAATTTTAACCCCGTTACCGACAAGTGCAGAATGGGCAGTTGAGAAACTGATTCAACTTTGGTCAGCAGCTAAAGCTGAAGTCATTTGTATGGATGTTGCCAAGCATGATGAAGTTTTGGCGCATACCAGTCATTTACCGCACTTGATGGCATTTAATTTGGTCGAGCAACTTGCAAACCGTGAAGATAATCTTGATATTTTCCGTTATGCAGCCGGTGGTTTTCGTGATTTTTCGCGTATTGCTGCCAGTGATCCTCAAATGTGGCATGACATTTTCTTTGCCAATAAAACAGCGATATTAAATGCTGTTGATGGCTTCGAAAAACAACTTACCGTACTTAGAAAATTGATTGAAAACGAAGATTCTCATGCATTAATGGGTTTACTCGGCCATGCTCAGGCAGCACGTCAGCATTTCAATCATATGTTAGCCAAAAAACCTTTAATGGAGAAAAATAAGGTGACACAGCAATTCAGTATCTTACCGGGAAATAAGACCTTTAAAGGTAAATTTACCGTACCGGGTGACAAATCTGTGTCACATCGCTCCATTATGTTTGGTGCTATTGCCGAAGGCACTACCCATGTAACTGGCTTCCTTGAAGGCGAAGATGCTTTGGCAACTTTGCAGGCTTTCCGTGATATGGGTGTAAGCATTGAAGGCCCTAAAAATGGTGAAGTGACCATCCATGGCGTGGGCATGCATGGCTTAAAAGCACCGGCAAGTGCATTGTATATGGGTAACTCTGGAACGAGCATGCGTTTGCTTTCAGGCATGTTATCAGCACAAAAGTTTGATTCAGTGATGACGGGTGATGCATCGCTTTCTAAACGCCCAATGGAGCGTATTGCTAAGCCATTGCGTTTAATGGGTGCGCAAATTCAAACAACAGGTGAAAAAGGTACACCACCTGTCAGCATTACGGGTAGTCAGCAATTAAAAGGCATTCAATACGACTTGCCAATGGCCTCTGCTCAAGTGAAGTCGGGTATTTTACTTGCTGGTTTGTGGGCTGAAGGTGAAACTTCGGTAACTGAGCCAGAGCCAACTCGTGACCATACAGAGCGTATGCTTCGTGCATTTGGTTATGATGTTAAAACCGAAGGCAACAAGATTTCACTTGTTGGTGGTGGAAAATTAGTAGGTACTGATATTCAGGTTCCATCTGATATTTCATCTGCTGCTTTCTTTATGGTGGGTGCTGCAATTACTGAAGGATCCGATGTTGTTTTGGAAGCGGTAGGTATTAACCCTACACGTACTGGTGTAATTGAAATTTTAAAACAGATGGATGCCGACCTCACTGTTGAAAATGAACGTATTGCTGGTGGTGAGCCTATTGCAGACATTCATATTAAAGGTTCACGCACGCTTAAAGGTATTCATATGCCTGAAGACCAAGTGCCTTTAGCAATTGATGAATTCCCAGCTTTATTTATTGCAGCAGCTTGTGCCGAAGGCCAAACGGTATTGACTGGTGCAGCAGAGCTTCGTGTGAAAGAATCTGACCGTATTCAAGTTATGGCAGATGGCTTAAAAATTATGGGCATTGACTGTACGCCAACTGAAGATGGCATCATTATCGAAGGTAAAGGCAAATCTGGCGATTGGTCACCAATTTTTGCTGGTGGTGAAATCGAATCGCACCATGACCACCGTATTGCTATGAGTTTTAGTATGGCAGGTCTTCGTACTTCTGGTCCGATTACAATTCACGGTACTGAAACTGTTGCTACAAGCTTCCCAACTTTCACTGAGTTGGCGAATCGTGCAGGCTTAACAATCGAAGTTAGCCAATAACTTTTGACCTAACACATTTTATAATTGCTAACACAATAGCAACGGCAGCAGCGGGCTAAAGGCTTGGCTGCTGTTTGTTTATTGCTTATGCTAAGCGCAGATAATGATAAAAGTGTTAGGACAAAGGATGAAAAAATTACAATTTATTGCCAGTTGCCCACAACATGGGGTGCTTGATCATCCACCAAATGAATGCCATATCACACAAGAATATGTAGCGGCTTTACTGTTTAAACAATTGGGACATTATGGCTTTGATGCACAACATATTGTGCATGAACATGAAAAAGTAGAAGTCAGTATTGATAATCATCTTTTACCCTTATCTATTACTTGCCAAAAAACAGATCATGAAGGGCATTTGATGTGTGAAATCTCTGCCAATCCTGATGAAGAACAAGATTGGTTTGAAAAGATTGAAACGCAAAGTATTATTCGTCAGCTTGCACAGGCCGTGGAAAATAGTCTGAAAGCTGATCAGAGTTTTTCAGCATTTGAATGGAAAAACTAAGTCTAAGACTGTTAAGACTTATTCATGAAGTACGGCTTTTTAAAAAGTCGTACTCTTTAGATTAAAGATAAAAATACAAAATCTTTCCCGAAATCCCTACCTATCTTTAATGCATTGTGTATATTGAAATTATTAAGATATTTACATAATTAGAGTGTGGTTTTCATGACACAAGTTGATATTGCAACATTATCTCCTCAAGTTGTTTGGCAGCATTTTCAAACTCTTTGCACTATTCCGCGCCCATCAAAGCATGAGCAGCAACTTCGTGAATTTTTGCAGAACTGGGCACACAGTCGGAATTTAGAAACTTACGTAGATGAGGTCGGTAATTTAATTATCCGTAAGGATGCGACTGCGGGTAAAGAATATGTAGCTGGAGTCATTCTCCAAGGCCATTTAGATATGGTCACGCAGGCTAACACTGGCACAGTACACGACTTTTTTAAAGATCCGATTCGCCCAGTTCTTGAGGATGGTTGGTTAATTGCCAAAGACACTACTTTAGGTGCTGATAATGGCATTGGGGTCGCTTTAGCTTTGGCAGTTTTAGACTCAAATGATATTGCTCATGGGCCAATTGAAGTTCTTTTAACTGTTGATGAAGAAGCAGGGATGAGTGGTGCACGGCTTTTACAGGCAGGTGTGCTAAAAGGAAAATGGTTATTTAATATTGATACAGAAGAGTGGGGTGAGTTATATCTTGGATGTGCAGGCAGTATTGATGTTGAAGTCGAACAAGCACTTACGTATGAACCAATTCCTGAAAATTTGACAGTTATAAATATTCAGGTGGCTGGTCTTAAAGGTGGTCACTCTGGAGTAGATATTCATTTAGGACGTGGCAATGCCAACATTATTTTAGCCCGCTTTTTAAATGAGTATTTAGCAAAGCTTGGTGGGCATCTTGTTGAGTTCACGGGTGGTACAGCTCGTAATGCTTTACCGCGAGAAGCTGTAGCGACTATTGCAATTTCATCTAACCAATTGCCTGAATTAGAAAAATTACTCGCTGAATATCAAACGATATGGAAAGACCAATTACAGGGTATTGATGATAATTTGCAATTCACTATTCAACCTACTAGCGTTGAAACGAATCAAGTGATTACTCAACAACAGCAAAACGAATGGTTGCAAGCTTTGGCAACAAGTCCATACGGTGTTGCAAGTATGAGCCAAGCTTTACCAGACGTAGTTGAAACCTCAAATAATATTGGGGTTGTGAAATTAAATCGCGAAGGCGGGAAAGCTGTCTTAATGGTTCGCTCAATGGTGAATCAAGAAGCTCAAGATTTTGCAGAAAAAATTCAGGCACATTTTAGTCAGTTTAATATCAGTTCTACACTTACACCGTTAGTGTCGGGTTGGACACCAAATCCAGATTCGGCTGCTCTAAAGTGCTTACAACACGCATATCAAAAGGCTTTTAATATTGAACCAAATCTTAAAGTAATTCATGCAGGCTTGGAATGTGGGATTATTGCTGAACACTATCCAGATTTACAGATGGTATCGTTTGGACCTGATATTCAAGGTGCACATGCGCCAGGTGAACGAGTTAAAGTAGACACTGTAGAGAAATGCTGGAAGTTGTTGGTAACAGCTTTAGCATCTGTAGAGTAATTTTTTTAGAAATAAGAAGCTCAGTCATGAGCTTCTTCAACTTTAACTTTTACTCGACTTTTAAAAGCTGTCCAGCTTCATTTAAAGTAAATTCATCAAAATCATTCGCTAAATAAAAATGACCTTTATAAAATTGGCGAACTTCTTCGGTAATAGCTTGCTGTCCAATTTTATCCTGATGCCTAGGACTAAAATGTGTCAGAATTAAATTACTTAAAGATTGCTGTTCCGCAAACTCAGCGACCATTTTTGCTGAGCTATGCATTGGTCCTTTACCAACTTTATCCAAAACCGTTTGCAAATAAGTCGATTCATGAATAAGTAATTGAGCATCTTTGCAAGCATCTGCTAATAGTTCAGGTTGATCATTATCACCACCTATAACTGCGTGGATTTGCTGATTCTGAACTTTGATAAAGTCTTTCGATTTTAAAATTCGTCCTTCAAACTCAACATCATAACCTCGTTTTAAATGTCCCCAGATATCGCCTTTAGGTACACCAAGCTGAGTTAAAGTTTGGATATCTAACTTCTTCTGTGTAGATTTTATATAAACACTAAAGGCAAAACTTGGGACACGATGGCTAAGAGGATGGGCTTGAACAATAAACTCATCAGAGATCTGCTGAGACTGTATTACCTCATTAACATCAATAAAATTGATGGGATAGGGCAAATATAAATCTGTAAGTTGGGCTGTAATTTCAAACCATTGCTGTATCTCTTTGGGTGCAATCACGGTTAGTGGTTTGGTACGAGCATTCATGCCTGCACTTGCCAATAAGCCAACTAGACCGTAACAATGGTCCCCGTGAACATGTGTAATACAAATGGCTATTAGGTTTTGTAAGGATAGTCTAGCTTGTTGAAGGCGGTGCTGTGTACCTTCACCAGCATCAATTAAAATCCAGTCCTTATTTCTGCTGTTACGAACTGCTAATCCTGAAACATTACGTGTCAGAGTGGGTACACCTGAAGATGTGCCTAAAAAAGTAAAATGAAGCATATTGTTGGAGTTTTTTAGTCAAATGCGTGAAGTTATTATAGACACTTATTAAAACTTTATAAGAATCAGGGTAAACGATAATGATAGAGTAAAAAATATTTAGCCCGTTTCGGATTAAATTAGCATAATTTTCAATAATGAAGCTGCCTATAAAATGATGGACATAGACTCAATCCATGCCCATCAATTTGTAGTTTATTTCATAATAATAAAGCGTGTAATGATTTGACGAAGCTGTTTTAAATAGCCTGTAAAGAAGTGATTAGCACCCGGTAAAATCGTAATTGGGTGCTTCTGCGGTTTTGCCCATTCAATCGCATCTGAAAGCAAGGTAATGTCATCTTGCTCACCATGAATGAGTAGAATATCACCTTGAATTTCAGGAGTTTTATAGTGACGTAAACCTACTACAGTAGCTGTTGGTAAACCACATAAAATTAACTGTACAGGTCGTAATTCAGGTTCAAGTTGTGCAAAGCATTTTGCTAAAACATGTGAGCCAAAGCTAAAACCACCTGCATAAAACGGCAAGCCTTCATGAAGCTTACGGACATGTTCAATGACAGCTAAGATATCTTCGGTTTCACCATGACCTTCATCATGAATACCTTCGCTACCGCCTAAACCACGGAAACTCGGACGATATACAATACAGCCATATTCATTAAAGATTTGGGTTAAAAGAGCAGGGACTTTATGTTGAGGAGTTCCACCTTGCAATGGGTGCGGATGGCAAACAACCGCAAAGCCTTTGATTTCACCTTCAGGGCGGTCTACAAAAAGTTCAATTTTACCTACTGGACCCTGAATGAAAATTTGCTCAGACATATAAGAATCGATAAATAACAATACGTATTCCTATTTTACCGATAGTCGTCATTGAAAACACGAGTTAGCATTAAAAAATATCTACTGTTATAGTTGGCATTAATAATAATTTTTTCAGGTTGTCTATGCTTGCTTTAATTTCTCCTGCAAAAACTTTAGATTATGAAACAGCGTTACCTACAGATGAGTTTACTCAGCCTCGCTTGTTAGAACATTCAGCACAATTAATTGATGTTTGCCGTAAGCTTTCTGCTTCGGAAATTGCCAATTTAATGAGTGTCAGTGAAAAAATTGCCACACTAAATGCAGACCGATTCAGAGATTGGGACTCCGAATTTAATTTTTCAAATGCTCGTCAGGCGATTTATGCATTTAAGGGTGATGTTTATACTGGATTAGATGCTTATCACTTAAAAGACAAAGATATTGATTTTGCACAGCACCATTTACGTATGTTATCGGGCTTGTATGGTTTGTTGCGTCCTTTGGATTTAATGATGCCGTATCGTCTTGAGATGGGTACTAAATTAAAAAATACTCGCGGTCACAATTTGTATGAATTTTGGGGTGACATTATCACCAATCAGATTAATGAAGATTTGGCCGCAATTAAATCTGAATTGTTGGTAAATCTAGCTTCAGATGAATATTACAAATCGGTCAATGAGAAAAAAATTAAGGCTGAAATTGTGAAACCTGTTTTTCTTGACCAGAAAAATGGCAAATATAAAGTCATTAGTTTTTATGCGAAAAAAGCGCGCGGTTTAATGACTCGTTTTATTATTGAAAACCAATTAAATAAAGCTGATGACATCAAAGCATTTAATACCGAAGGTTACTACTTTGATGCTGAGAATTCATCAGCAAAAGAGTTAGTGTTTAAACGTGATGAGCAACAGGCTTAGTCTTACTCAACGTAAACTCTCGTAAGCGATAACTATCGTGAGGTGGCATGGATGCCACCGTTTCGCTGTATCACATGGATGTAATATCAGCGAAACAAAAGATTTTTGTTACTTTTCATCTTTGAAAAGTAAAATGCCTATACAAGTCGCATAGGCGTTATAACGACAATTAAAGGCTGTGTTATTGCAAGAAATAAATTATTTAAAGAAATAACCTGTTTCTGGCGAGCTTGCATTTGCCATGCGCTTACGTGGCATACGACCAGCTAAAAATGCTTCACGTCCTGCTTCAACAGCTTTTTTCATTGCAGAAGCCATCAAAATAGGATTTTGAGCAGCTGCAATAGCAGTATTCATGAGTACGCCGTCACAACCGAGTTCCATTGCAATAGCAGCGTCACTTGCTGTACCAACCCCTGCATCTACCAAAACTGGCACTTTTGCATTTTCTTTAATAATTGAAATGGTATGTGGATTTAAAATGCCCAAACCCGAGCCAATCAGACTTCCTAAAGGCATAATTGCAACACAACCCATACTTTCGAGTTCTTGCGCAATGATAGGGTCATCCGAGGTATAAACCATAATCTCAAAACCATCATCAATCAAAGTTCGAGCCGCTTTTAGGGTCTCGGTTACATTTGGATATAAGGTTTTCTCATCGCCCAAAACTTCAAGTTTTACTAGGTTATGACCATCTAGAAGTTCACGCGCTAACATACAAGTCCGTACTGCGCTGTCAGCATCAAAACAACCTGCGGTATTTGGCAAGATTGTATATTTTTCTGGCGGAATAACTGAGAGTAAGTTTGGTTGATCCGGATTTTGTCCAATATTCACACGGCGGATTGCGACGGTTACGATTTCTGCACCACTGGCTTGAATAGCTAAATCCGTTTCATTTAAGTCTTTATATTTGCCAGTTCCGACCAATAAACGAGATTGAAAAGAACGTGAACCAATAATGAGAGGGGTGTCTTGCATGGATAACTCCGACTTAGCCGCCGCCAACAGCGTGAATAATTTCGATACGGTCATGTTGAGCAATAGAAATTTGCTCTAATTTGCTTTTGGAAACGATTTGCTGATTGTGTTCTACAGCAAAGCGTTTTCCTTCAAGTGCCAGTTCCTGAATGAGTTGCAACAGGTTTTGACAAGGCGTGTCCGTTAATTCGCCATTTAAATAAATTTGCATGATCACATTCCGATTATTTTGCGTATTTGAAAGCATTCCAAGCCAAGACCAGCCATCCAGCAATCATTAAGGCTCCACCGATTGGTGTAATTGCACCTAATATTCGTGGTAAACCTAGCGCCATGATGTAAAGCGAACCACAAAAAAATAGAATACCAATCTGGATAAGTAGAAAAGATAACTTGATTGGGAAATGAGGAAGAACCTTACTTAAAATACCAAGCGCCAATAGACCTAGTGCATGATAAAAAAAGTAGTCGGTTGCAGTATGCCACCAAGCAAGTTGCTCGGGACCCGCATGAGCTTTAAGACCATGTGCTCCAAAAGCACCCAATATGACTGCAAAGGCAAGATTAAGGGCTGAAATGGCAATCCACATAACAAAAAACGCAATTGAATAATGAAAAGCAACGTTAACATAGATTGGGTTGGCTAAACATAGCCAGATAAAACAAAAGGGCGGATCGCCCTTTTATTTTTTCATTTATTTTAGCTTGCTGACATGGCAGTTTTAATCTTTTCCATCGCATTCTTTTCAAGCTGACGGATACGCTCTGCAGAAACATTATATTCAGCCGCTAACTCATGAAGAGTAGATTTGTCATCATCTAACCAGCGGCGTTGCAAAATATTACGTGAACGGTCATCTAACTGGTCCATTGCATCATGCAAGGCTGAAGTACTTTGCTCTTCCCAGTCTTCGTTTTCGACTAAACGAGCAGGGTCATAGCGGTTATCTTCAAGATACAACGCAGGAGCAGTATGAGGAGTGTCATCATCGTCGTCGCCTTGCGCCTCAAAAGCAGCATCATAGGCAGTTAAACGACCTTCCATTTCCAGTACTTGCTCTGGTGTTACATTTAAGTCATTAGCAATCGATTGAGCTTCTTCGAGGGTAAGTTTTTTACTCGATTTTTTTAGACTACGTAAATTGAAAAATAATTTACGCTGAGCTTTTGTCGTTGCAATTTTGACAATACGCCAGTTGCGAATAACGTATTCATGAATTTCTGCCTTAATCCAATGGACGGCAAAAGATACTAAACGTACACCCATATTTGGGTCGAAACGTTTCACGGCTTTCATTAAGCCTAAATTACCTTCTTGAATAAGGTCGCCTTGTGGTAGGCCATAACCTGCATAGCTGCGCGCAATATGAACGACAAAGCGTAAATGCGACATTACCAGCATTTTTGCGGCATCAAGATCTTGGTCATAATAATAACGCTCAGCAAGTTCTTTTTCTTGCTCGGCCGTTAAAATAGGAATCTGATTGACAGTACTGATATATGCACCAAGGTTTACACCGGGCGCAGACAATGACAGGGGCATCAATTGATTGCTGCTGTCACTCATGAGTTCTCCTTATAGGATCGAATGGGATAACCAATAAATTCATCTTAATTTGAATCAGCTTCATAATTAAGGAAAATTGGGTAGAGAAATGTAAAATTTTATGCAATTTCTAATCTTTTAGTTTAGCAAAGAATTATTGAGTTTCAATTAAATAGTGAAATTCTCTCTCTGATACGTGTGTAGTTTGACACATAAAATGATGCAAACCACAGTAACGAGTTACATCAATTTCGCTATGAGGATCTGACGATTTTAATAAAAATTGTTGTTTGCCTGACGCTTTTTTAAGTTCACGCTTTAGCATTAACAATGGCATTGGGCAGGGCTGCCCAAGGGCATTAATTTCAATGGGTGCTGTATTAGAAGAAGTATTGCTCATTCATCATCAAAACAACTAAAAAAAATATTCTAACAAATTTTTAGTAAATACAGCATATTTTATGGAACAAGATAGGGGGAATTTCTATAAAAAATATTGTAATAAGCTGTTTAAAAAAAGAACTAAAAATAGGGGAAATAATTGAAAAAAATTCTATTAATTGTCATAAACCCGTGTTAAGCTCGAACCGTTTTAGGATTTACCACACAATCAAATTGATTTAATAACCCTATAACAAATGGATGTAACCGGAAATTGTTGATAGTTTTACAGAATGATTACAAGCTTTAAGATTATAAATATTTTAAAACCTTGTTTGCTCTGCTGTTTGCAACACCGGAAGGTCCTTTTTTCAACATCTGAGGATTGACTTATGACAGCTCGTGAACAAGGCGTAGTAAAGTGGTTTAATGACACTAAAGGCTTTGGTTTTATTCAACGTAACGGCGGTGACGATGTATTCGTTCATTTCCGTGCGATCGTAGGTGACGGTCACCGTTCTTTACGTGACGGCCAACGTGTAGAATTTAGCGTAGTTCAAGGCCAAAAAGGTTTTCAAGCTGAAAACGTTCAGCCTTTAGACTAAGACTAATTCATCTTTTTGATGAATGATGGACGCTCCAATTTTTGAATTGGGGCGTTTTTGTTTATAATGATCTTCTCATTCGAGAGATTGTTTGTTAGAGCACGTATTTATGACATCTGGTTTTGAAACCTTGAATTTACATCCGCAACTTAAAAAGGCGATTGATGCTTTAGGGTTTACTCAAATGACCCCAATTCAGCAAAAGGTTTTAAAATATACATTAGCCGGGCATGATGCAATTGGGCGAGCACAGACAGGAACTGGTAAAACAGCTGCGTTTCTGATTAGTGTAATTAATGATTTACTCAATAATCCGGTTCAAGAGCAGCGTTTCCGTGGTGAGCCACGTGCCTTAATTTTGGCACCCACTCGTGAATTGGCGTTGCAAATTGAAAGTGATGCAAAGCTACTCACAAAATTCTCAGATTTGCACCTTGTAACATTATTAGGTGGTGTAGATTTTGATAAGCAAAAGAAACAGCTAGATGCTAATTTTGTCGATATCATGGTCGCTACACCTGGGCGTCTAATTGATTTTGTAGAACAAAAAGAAGTTTGGCTCGATCAAATTGAATTTTTAGTGATTGATGAAGCTGACCGTTTACTGGACATGGGTTTTATTCCTTCTGTAAAACGTATTGTCCGTTACTCTCCGCGTAAGGAACAACGTCAAACGCTGATGTTCTCTGCGACGTTTAGTTATGATGTTTTGAATTTGGCGAGACAATGGTTGTTTGAACCGATCACTGTTGAAATTGAGCCTGAGCAAAAAACGAATAACGATGTAGAGCAACGAGTGTATGTCGTGGCTAAACAAGATAAATATCGTTTATTACAAGATATCTTGCGTGAAGAGCCGATCGATAAAGTCATGATTTTTGCTAATCGACGTGATCAGGTGCGCCGTCTTTATGATCATTTAAAGAAAGATGGATATAGAGTCGGTATGCTTTCAGGTGAGATTGCTCAAGATAAACGTTTAAAAATGCTAGAGCAATTTAAGCAAGGTAAACATAATATTATGATTGCGACGGATGTTGCTGGTCGTGGTATTCATGTAGATGGCGTATCACATGTCATTAACTTTACTTTGCCTGAGCAGTCTGATGATTATGTACACCGTATTGGTCGTACAGGTCGCGCTGGGTCACAAGGTGTAAGTATTAGTTTTCTTTCAGAAGATGATGCCTTTTATTTACCCGAAATTGAAAAAGCAATTGGTAAGAAATTACCACTGACCAGATTAGATGGTTACTGCTAATAAAAAAATCCCAATCATTTGATTGGGATTTTTTTAATTAATTAATTTTACAATAGAAAGTAAGCGTTGTTTGATAGTCATCATCTTTTGCTAAAGATGCATTTTTACCCGTCAATGTACCAATAACACCTGCCGCAGCTTCAACCATTTGACCAGTTTTTTCACTTACAACATCTTTTAATACACCATTGTAGGTTGTTTTTTCATCCACAACGACTGGTGAAGTGTTTTTTGAGCAAGTTTTTTGGGCTGCTGTAATTGCATTGTTTTTTGCAATTAAATTGGTTTTGCCAATACCTGTAACTTCAAACTGATTATTTTCTTTCTGAACTGCTAGAGTATTTTTAGGAGTAGTTGCACAAGCACCAAGTAATAAAACAACACCGCTCATTGCGCTCGCTAAAATTATTTTTTTCATAATTCACCTAAAGTTAATCGCTAAAAGATATTGCCATTTGAACACAGGTTTTCTAATTGATTTTGAATACGTTGTATGAGTTTTGATGTTTTGTATTAAAAAATGTCAAAGTGTGAGTTCGCTAATTTTATAAACTAGATTCAATGGTGGATTAACGGTAGATTATGCTAATCTATTTTGAATTTTTGAGTTAGATCAATATTAATGACGGATTCAGCAATACAAATAATTCACCAAAATATTCATCAGCGTCAGTCTATTGGCCAATTAGTTGAGCCAGCTCCAAATACAGAGCAATTAGAGTTAGCTTTCCAAGCAGCTTTGACAGCTCCAGATCATCATAGACTTAAGCCAACACGTTTTGTGGTAGTTTCGGGCGAACAACGTGCTGCTTTTGGAGAAGTGTTAGCAAAGGCTTTGGCAGATTTGGGTGAAACTGATCCCGCTCAACTCGAACGAGTTAAACAACATCCTTTTCGCGCCCCGCTACTCATTTTGGCGCTTACACAATTACAAGATCATCCAAAAGTACCGCATTTTGAACAAATCTTAAGTACAGGGGCCGCAATACAAAATCTTTTGTTATCTTTGCAAGCTCAAGGGTTTTCGACCATGTGGCGTAGTGGTGCAGTTGTCGAATCAAATTGGTTAAAACAGCATTTAGGCCTGCAAGCCCGTGATTTAATTTCAGGTATTATTTACGTCGGTACAGCAGCTAAAGTAATTGCACCCCGTGCAGATATTGAAAGTAAAGAATTCGTAAAAGTTTGGCAGGCTTAAAAGTCTGTAAAAGTAAGAAATAGGATAATAAAAGATGGCTGAATTTAAGTTTACAGATTTGGTAGAACCTGTTGCGGTTGATAAAAAAACCGCTTTACGTATTACTGTTCTAGGGGGAGGGAGCTTCGGAACGGCTATGGCAAATTTAGCTGCACGTAACGGTTGCGATACCATGATCTGGATTCGTGATGCCGAAACAGCTGAGGAAATTAATAAAACCCACATTAATAAACGTTACTTGCCGGACTTTACTTTAGAGTCATCATTACGTGCCGTGTCTGATCTTGAGCAAGCCGTGTGTGACCGAGATATTATTTTGGTCGCAATTCCAAGTCACTCATTCCGTGATGTCTTAAAACAAATTGCTCCATATATTACGGCACAAGCGGTTGTTTCTTTAACCAAGGGTATTGAAGCTAAAACTTTCAGCTTCATGAGTGATATTATTCGTGAAGAATTGCCGGAAGTACCTTATGGTGTGCTATCAGGTCCAAACCTTGCAAAAGAAATTATGGCAGGTATGCCGTCGGGTACCGTTATTGCTAGTGATTCGGAATTAGTTCGTTATGCTGTGCAACATGCTCTGCATAGTGCTCTATTCCGTGTTTTTGGTAGTGATGATGTGCATGGTGTGGAATTAGGTGGTGCGCTTAAAAATATTTATGCGGTTGCAATGGGAATTGGCGCAGCTTACAAAATTGGTGAAAACACCAAGAGTATGATTTTAACCCGTGCTCTGGCCGAGATGAGTCGTTTTGCAGTAAAACAAGGTGCAAATCCACTTACATTCTTGGGGTTGTCAGGTGTGGGAGATTTATTCGCGACTTGTAATAGTCCTTTAAGCCGTAATTATCAGATTGGCTATGCTTTAGGTTCGGGTAAAACACTTGATCAAGCCAGTAAAGAGTTGGGTCAGACAGCAGAAGGCATCAATACAATCGTTCAGGTGCGTGGTAAAGCAGAAGAACTAGATGTTTATATGCCTATTACCAACGCTCTATATGAAGTTATTTTTGAAGGGGCGCCTCCTTTAAATATTGCATTATCTCTTATGAAAAACGGACATCGTAGTGATGTAGAATTTGTTTTGCCTCATCACGAAGTCTGAAGAAGAAATGTCATAAATTGTGGTTATAATGCAAGAATTATTAACAAGGAAAATTTATGCAACTGACATTGGTTCGCCATGGGGAAGCCGCTCCACCTGTAAATGGTAACGACACTAAACGCCCTCTTACTGCTCGTGGACACGCTCAAGCTGAACAGACAGCAACATTTTTAAAAGATATTGTTAAGCCTGACATTTTTGTAGTTAGTCCTTTACTACGTGCTCAAGAAACATTGGCACATATTCAAGCGTATTTTAAAGATGTGCCTGTGCTGTTATGCGATAAAATTAAACCAGATGATAATGCGAAAGAAGCAATTGAGTGGTTATCTCAGGTTCCTTATGAGTCAATTGTAGTGGTGTGTCATATGAATGTAGTAGGACATATTGCTGAACTGCTGACTCATGAAAGCTTTAATCCATTTGCTTTGGCTGAAGCCCGAATTTATGATCAGGCTGTGATTGCAACTGGTTTATCAACACAAAAAAATAGTTTTATACCCACAATATAATTAAAAAAGGTTATTTCGCCCATTATGCTGTATTTATGGATGCCTGAAACCAATGGAATATGGCATTGGTCTAACGGAGAAAACTGGTTACAGGCTGCAAGTCTGGATCAATTAATACAAGACCTACAATTGCATCAAGGAAAAGAGGCTGTCGTCTTTTTTCCTAGCCGTCATGCTCAGGTATTCCAGCAACAAATAGCAAAGTCTCATTACAAGCAACTCGGAGCAGATGGTGTTAAATATTTGCTTGAAGAGTTTGTAACTTTGCCGATTGATCACATGAAAGTGGTTCATCATTTTCATGCTGATCAATTAACAATATTGGGCGTCGCAAAAACTACTGTGGAAACATGGCAACATGCGATGAATTTGTTGCCAATCAAGCTCGTTGCTTTGTTACCAGACTTTTTGATTTTGCCTGAACCTCAAGATCAACAAGTTATTCTGTGTAATATTGATCAAAAATTACTGGCGCGCGAAAGTAAGTGGGTAGGTAATTCACTGGATGATTTGGGATTGTTTTTGGAGTTCCAGCCGGTTGAAACACATTATCAATATAGTGGGCTGACTGTAGAACAGTTAGAAAGCTTAGAAGCAGCTTCTAGTGTTGAGCAACGTTCAGAATTTTTTTATGAGTTTCAGGGCTTAGATAAACCTAAACAGCATCCTTTTAATGTTTTACCAAAAGCCAAAGGGCAAGAGCAGACGGTTTCTGGGTACTGGAAAGCATGTGCGGTTATTGTTTTAGCAATAATTGTGGTTCAGTTTAGCTATGATTTGTTGCGTTGGGTGAAATTAAGAAATGTAGCCAATCAAACAGCTGAGCAGACAATTGAGCAATATAAATATTGGTTTGGTCCTTCTAGTCGTGTAAATGAACAAAATATAAAAAGCCAATTTGAAAGTCATTTAAGAATGAGTAAACAGGGTGACACACAAGCACTCTCTCTGTTGAGCCGTGTTGGACCTATTTTAATGCAAAGACAAATTTTAGCTCAGCAGTTAAATTATGATGCTTCTACACTAACCATGGCCTTAAAAGCAAAATCGGGAGATGATTTGCAAGCTTTAACACAGCAGCTTAATCAGCAAGGCTTCAAGGCAGAGTTAGGTAATATTCAAGCCGATGGTGGTGGGGCAATTGGGGTGGTGAAAATACAATAATGAAAATGTTAGCTCAATTGCAAAACCGGTTTGATCAGTGGATTGAACAAATCAATCAATATTTAGACCGTTTAACTGTCCGTGAACGTATCATGGTGGTCTTTACTACAATTTTTGTTGTAGTGGCTATTATTGGAGCTTCACTTTGGAAAATGCATTCCTTAGCAGAACAACAGCAACAGCGCCTAAATGATTTAAAAGATTTGATGGTGTGGATGCAAAGTAATGCAGTCACGATGAAACCTGCGAATGAGCTTGAGTTGGGTCAAGCAGAAAAAATACAACGTGTAGCTCAACAACAAGGGTTAACCGTCACTTCTCAACAAAATGGCGAGCAGTTACAAATTATTGTTACTCATCAGAATTACGCAATTTTAGCGAACTTTTTAACCCAACTGGCGCAAATGGGCTTAAGTATTGAAAAAATGGAAATGGTTTCAAGTGAAGGTCAGATTAAATTAACAGCGACGGTTCAATAACATATTAAAATATGCTGGTCTTAAGCATGGTGTTTTGTGCTCCCTGTGCCTATAATATGCCTACCTAAAATCAGTAGATTGTGATTGGTATGTTATATTCACTTGCTCGCCCGATGTTGTTTAGTTTAGCACCAGAGCGTGCCCATGAATTAACATTATCTATGCTTGATAAAGCACATAAGTTCGGCCTGCTACGTCAGAGCGTAGAAGCGAAACCAACGACTTGTATGGGAATTGAATTTCCAAATCCGGTAGGTTTAGCAGCTGGGCTTGATAAAAATGGTGCACACATTGATGCACTGGCAGGTCTAGGATTCGGTTTTATTGAAATTGGAACCATTACGCCTCGCCCTCAGTCGGGTAATCCGCAGCCCCGCTTATTCCGTATTCCTGAAGCTAAAGCCATTATTAACCGTATGGGTTTTAATAATGATGGCGTTGATAAGTTGATTGAAAATGTCAAAGCTTCAAAATTTAAAGGGATTTTAGGCATTAATATTGGTAAGAATGCCGATACGCCTGTAGAAAAGGCTGTCGATGATTACCTAATTTGCCTAGAGAAAGTTTATAACTACGCTTCTTATATTACCGTTAATATTTCATCTCCAAATACTAAGAACTTAAGAAGTTTACAAAGCGGTGATGCATTAACTGAATTATTGCAAACCTTAAAAGAAAGACAACTTGAGCTAGCCGAACAATATAATCATTATGTTCCTTTGGTTCTAAAAGTTGCACCTGATTTAACAGCTGAAGATGTTGAGTTTATTGCAGCACAATTATTGCATTTTAAAATTGATGGTTTAATTGTTACCAATACGACTTTATCAAGAGAAGGTGTAGAAAATCTTCCTAATGGTAACGAGTCGGGTGGTTTATCAGGCGCACCTGTTTTTGAAAAAAGTACAGAATGCTTACGTTTGTTTGCCCAAACATTAAAAGGACAAATCCCGTTAATTGGCGTGGGGGGAATTTTGTCGGGTGAACAAGCAGCAGTCAAACAGCAAGCTGGAGCAACATTAGTACAGATCTATAGTGGGCTGATTTATACCGGTCCTATTCTAGTGAAACAATGTGTTGCATCTATGTCATAAGTGAATATGAACACAATTGATATCATTATTCTGATACTTTTGCTCATTGGGGGGCTAAACGGTTTGCGACAAGGATTTATCAAAGCCTTTGCGAACTTGGTAGGATGGGTCATTGCATTAATTATGGGTGCAAAATATGCTGTCCTTCTTGCGCCGTCTATGTCGGGTTTAAGTCATGATCCAGTGGTTCAAAAAATTGCAGCTTTTGCATTTATAGCGCTTTTGATCATTGTTTTAACATGGATCGTCTCTGCATTTTTAAATGGCCTCTTGAAAAGTCTGAAATTGGGGCCATTAAATCGTTTAGCAGGTGGTGCTTTTGGTTCTTTAAAGGGTTTGTTGGTTGTACTAATTACAATGCAGGGTGTAGGGCCTTGGGTTGAGAGTTCACCACACTGGAAGCAATCCAAGCTTATACAGTATTTATTGCCATATGCCCCTTTAGCTACAGAGTTATCTAAAGATGCAGCAAGTGAGGCATTTCATCAAATAACATCTGGAGGTAGCGCATCAGGCGCGCCTTCAAAACCAATGGACAAATCGGAAGATTTAGAAAGCCGATCTGACCATTCGACAAAGAATCCTTTTTATTAATTCCTAGCTTGTCTGCGAGGTTGCTATGTGTGGAGTTGTTGGTATAGCCGGTAAATCGCCAGTGAACCAAATGTTGTTTGATGCTTTAACGATGTTGCAACATCGTGGGCAAGATGCAGCTGGAATAGTAACCTGCCATGAAGGCCGTCTTTTCCTGCGTAAGGATAACGGTATGGTACGTGATGTCTTTCATACTCGTCATATGAGAGCATTACTTGGTAATTATGGCATTGGCCATGTACGTTACCCAACTGCTGGTTCTGCAAGCAGTGCTGAAGCACAGCCATTTTATGTGAATTCACCTTACGGTATTACACTTGCACATAATGGTAATTTAACCAATGCAGAAGAAATTCATGATGACCTGTTTAAAACAGATTTACGTCATATGAATACTGATTCTGACTCAGAAGTTCTTTTAAATGTATTCGCACATGAATTACAAAAGAAAGGTACTTTAAATCCTACAGCTGATGATATTTTCCATACGGTTTCTCGTGTGCATGAGCGTTGTCAGGGCGCGTATGGTGTCGTGGCGATGATCACTGGTCATGGTTTAGTAGGTTTCCGTGATCCAAACGGTATTCGTCCACTTATTTATGGTTCACGTGTAACTGACCAGGGTGAGATGGAATACATAATTGCTTCTGAATCAGTTGCTATTACTGCTCTTGGTTTTAAAATTGAGCGTGATATTGAACCGGGTGAAGCAATTTTTATCGATGCAAATGGTCAATTATTCTCTAAACAATGTGCGGCTAATCCAAAATACCGTCCATGTATTTTTGAATATGTTTATTTTGCTCGTCCTGATGCCATTATTGACGGAATTTCGGTTTATAAAGCCCGTTTAAAAATGGGTGAAAAGCTCGCTCATAAAATTTTACGTGACTGGGGTGAGGACCATGATATTGATGTGGTTATCCCAATTCCAGATACGAGCCGTACTTCAGCTTTAGAACTTGCAAATATTCTGGGTGTGAAGTTCCGTGAAGGTTTTATGAAAAACCGTTATATCGGCCGTACCTTTATTATGCCGGGACAACAGCAACGTAAAAAATCTGTACGTCAGAAATTAAACCCTGTTGAGTTAGAGTTTAAAGGGAAAAACGTTCTGTTGGTTGATGACTCTATTGTGCGTGGCACAACGTGTAATGAGATTATTCAAATGGCACGTGATTCTGGTGCAAAAAAAGTATACTTTGCTTCAGCAGCACCAAAAGTGATGTATCCAAACGTTTATGGTATTGATATGCCTGCGAAAGCTGAACTTATTGCTTCAGAGCGTAGTGTTGAAGAGATCCAAGAAATTATTGGTGCTGATCGCTTAGTTTTCCAAGAATTGGAAGATTTGAAAAATGCTGTACGTACTAGCAAAGTGCCTGATTTAACAGAGTTTGACTGCTCAGTATTTGATGGAATCTATGTAACTGGTGATATTGACGTTAACTATTTAAACAATTTGGAGCAGAAGCGTAATGATTCTGCGAAAAAGAAAAAAGATGGTTATATTGATGTGAATGTCGATGCTGCTTCTGTAGATTTAACTGGCATTAAAGAAGAATAGAAATAGCCGAAAAAAGCGGGTGTTTCCCGCTTTTTTCTTTTATGATGAAACCTAACAATGTAATTGGGAATATTTACATTGAAAGAAGTAAGCCACTATCTAATCGAAAATAAAAATATGGCATGGTCCATCACTATGTGTTTGGTTGCCGTGTTGCTGACTATTTTTATTTTAAATTTAATTTTAGGTTTACTCGTCCATTTTTTTGATTATAGCCAACCAATTTGGTGGCATACTTTAAGTCCTTATTTTGTCGCGCTATTACTTTTTATTATGGTTTGGTCAGTAGTTACCGAACTTTATATTCTGCGTAAAGGTGGGCACTCTTTAGCAAAACAACTTAAAGCACGTCGTTTGGTGAAAGAGGAAAGTACTCCCGAAGAACTCGCCGCATTAAAAATTACAGAGCACTTGGCGCAAACTTTTTCCCTAAAAGTACCAACCGTCTATGTTTTACCTGATGAAGTAGGTGTAAATGCACTTACGGCAGGTTTTCATCCTAAAGATATTGTCATTATTCTGACCTGGGGCGCTTTACAAAATTTGGATAAGCTTGAGTTATATGGTTTATTAGGCCATGAGTTTAATCAGATTTTATCGGGTGAGGCTGTTGAAAATACGAAATTAAAGATTCTATATAGTGGTTTAACAACTTTTAGTCAGTGGGGCAGTAAATTAGCCAAACAAGGTTTTAAGCGCTATAGCCCAGGTTATAAACATAAGTTTGAAACAGTTTTTGTTGCCGTGGGTGGGGTAATTTGGTTAGCCGGAAGCTTAGGCGTGCTGATTACTCGTTTTATTAAATATTTGACTTTGAGTGGACGTACATTCCGTAATGATCAAAAAACAGTACGGCTATTAAAAAATAATGCGAACACCCAAACCTTGTTGCGTATTTATGTTCACCACTCTGGTTCGCAAATTCATAGTGCCTATTCAGAGTCAATCGCACACATGTGTTTTGCTAACTCACTGAGCCCACAAAGCTGGATGAATATTCATCCGAGTATTCGTGAACGTATTTATGAGTTAAATCCGACTTTACTACAAGATCTGCAATTAGAAAATTTAAAGAAACTTCGTAATCGTCCATTGTTTAGCTTATTTCATTTCTTGGAAGAATCTGAGAAAGAAATTTATATTCCCTGGTCATCTCCACAGCCTCTACCTTTGTTAAGACTGTCACCGATTAGTTTTGCATTAAATGATGCTATTAAACCTCTGAGTAGCGACGTACGTCGAAATAAGAAGCGTCCTGAATTAATTCAGCGAGCACTACAAACTGCGACGGGTTCACGCGAGGTAATGGTCGCTATTTTGATGATTCGCCAATATCGAGAATTCATTCCAAAAGACGCGCCAGTTAGTCATGCCATTATAGATGCGCTACTAAATCTGGATGGGCGTATTCATATTCAGATATTTCACGATGCATGTAAAAATATCGGTCATATACCTGCAAGTATTGCGCGTCAATTTTTGACAAAACTAGCCCTGATTATTCAGGAAGATGGTGAGATTGGCCTATTAGATGCACTTTTACTGGAGCGGGTTAAATATGAATTGAATTTAATGCCGTTACATTTGCCGACCGCATTTGAAGAAGTAAAACCTCAAATTGTTCGTTTGATTGATGCTTTACTTCATGTCCAGCAAATTAATAGTCCAAATCAGTTAGAAGTACGTGAGCGTATTTTGCGTTCACTACTTAACCCAGATGAAATGTATATCTATGATGAAATTTCAGATGAGCCATTAGATCTGGCTGAAATTTTAAATGATATTGCTGGTTTATTATTGCGTGACCGTCTAAGTATTCTAGCTATTGCAGAAATGTGTCTGTGGAGCGACCGTATTATCACGCAAGATGAGCTGGATGTTCTTGAATTGCTTTATTGGCGTTTTGGTTTTGAGACAGAAGAAATTGTCGATCAAATGCAAAAAAGAAATAGTGTGATGATTATTTAAAAGACATATACGATTATAAAAACATCTCAATGAAATAAAACACTGAAAAAAAAACTCAAGCCCGTTAGAATGTAGATAGAGTAGAGGTATTGATTTACAGATGATTGGGCAGCAAAGAAATATATTGGCGACTTTAGGGATTGACGTATGGGTTCCTAAGACACAGGCGTGCCAAAAAAATAATGCTCAAAGCCTCTGGCGAGATCACACTGCTCCAGAAGTGGAGCCGATTATACTGCCTTCTAAGAATAATCTAGCTCTTGAACAACCCATAAAACCACAAATCAACGAAATTCCCAAAGTTGAACCTGAAATTGTGGCCCCAATTCCAGCAGAAGTTCCGCCTGTTGTGCCACCTCGTAATGAGGTACACGTTCCAACGATTACGGTTGCTTCATTTGAGTTGCAAGCATTTGCACTTGAAAAGTGTGTCATTTTTTTAGATGTTACCAATTTAGCTAATGAAGAAAAGCAGCTTTGGAGTAACATTCAAAAAGCAAAAATAGGGCAATATGCTGAATTGAAATGGCCGTTCCCTTTGGCTAGCTATCAAGACCAACGCGGTGCAGGTTCATATATTCAAGGATTTTTAGATGCTGTTGCAGCAGATAAGAAAATTTTGTGTTTGGGTGAATGTTCTTATATTCAACATGCCAATATTATTCACTTGGCAAGTTTAAAAGAGATGTTGGAGAAACCGCTCCTTAAAAAAAGATTATGGCAATTGATGCAAGATAACAACGAGTAGTAGGGATTTACATGAAAAAAGTTGTAGTTTTTAGCCAAATTGATGAAGAAATTTTGTCTCGATTACAACAGGATTATCAGGTTGTGGTTCTTAACCCAAAATTGGGTGACATTAATGAGCAAATACGCCAGCAAGTTGTAGATGCCGATGGAATGATTGGTGCTGGGAGACTTCTTAATGAAAGTAATCTTGCGCCTGCACAAAAACTAAAAATTATTTCATCTGTAACGGTGGGCTATGACAATTATGATGTGGCTTATTTAAATCAAAGAAAAATCTGGTTATCAAATACCCCTCACGTTTTAACTGAAACAACTGCTGATCTTGCTTTTACATTATTACTAAGCGCTGCTAGAAAAGTTCCTTTTCTTGATCATTGGACTAAACAAGGTGAATGGAAAAGAACAGTAGGGCCTCAGCAGTTCGGTTTGGATGTTTTTGGAAAAACCCTAGGAATTATAGGACTTGGTAATATTGGTGCTGCAATTGCACGCCGGGGTTTTTACGGATTTAACATGAATATTGTTTACCATAATCGCCGTGAAAAGCCTGAATTGGCTGAGCCTTTAAAAGCACAATATCTTGGTTTGGATGAATTGCTGCAACAGTCTGATTTTGTAGTAACCGCTGTTGACTTAAATAATGAATCAAAAGCCTTAATGGGCAAAGCTCAATTTGAGCTTATGCAAAAGCACGCTATTTTTATTAATATTGCGCGTGGTTCAGTGGTTGGTGAGCAAGCTTTGATTGAGGCCTTACAAAGTGAGGAAATCTTTGCAGCCGGTTTGGATGTGTACGAAAAAGAACCTTTGCAAGATTCAGCGCTTTTTAAATTGCCTAATGTGGTTACTTTGCCTCACGTAGGATCGGCTACTGCAGAGACCCGTAAAAAAATGGCAAATCTTGCTTATAAAAATCTAGTTGAAGCCTTAGAAGATAAAACTCCTAGATATTTGGTAAATCCAAATTTTGCATAAATGATGAATAACACTTCATTGCAAAACTAAACTATCTCGAGTGATATAGTAAAAGTCTATTGATTGAACATAATTTTTTATGTTTTATATCAGTAGACTTTTTTGATGCTTTAATTTTAATAGAGAAAAACTTTTGAGATTTCTGCCAATTATTTTAAGTACGGCTTTTATAACAAATGCTTCGTACGCGCAGCCTTTTGACCCTCAACCATCTGCAAATCAGGTGGAAATTCCAAATATTGGAAGTGGAATCGGTTTGCTTGATCAACAAAAAGAAAAATTTATTGGTGAAAAAGTTTTTCGGGAAGTTCACAAACAAATGCCAGTCATTCAAGATGTCTGGTTAGAAGACCAGTTTTTTCAGGTATTTTCGAGTATTTTAAGCGAAACTCAGCTTGGACAGCCAATTGGTCTGGTTGTTATCAAAGATCCCCAAATTAATGCTTTTGCTGTGCCGGGCGGATTATTTGCGCTCAATACAGGGCTTATCGCTTCAGCTCGTAATATTGATGAAATTGCTGGGGTAATGGCACATGAAATTGCCCATGTATCACAAAGACATTTTAGTCGCTCTGAAGAAGCCTTTAAGGGTCAAACGTTATTAAGTCTAGCAGGACTTTTGGCAGGTGTGGCTATAGCTGCACAGGGTGGTGGTGATGCGGGCGCAGCAGTGATGCTTGGAACGCAAGCTGCACTCATGGACAAGCAATTAACGTATAGTCGCAATCAAGAGCGTGAAGCAGACCGTATCGGCATGCAATATATGTATGCGGCAGGTTATAACCCACAAAGTATGGCAGATTACTTTGAAACAATGCATAGGGCTACAAGTCGAGTGAGTTTTTTACCAGACTTCTGGTTGACTCATCCATTGACGACTGAGCGTATGAGTGAAGCTCGCCTTCGTGCAAACCAGATGCCGAGAGTTAAAAACCGTATATATGATGCTGATTTTGAGATTCTAAAATGGTACACCATGGTGGTTGCAAATCAGGCAACTGAAAACCAACTACAAAGTTTGGCCGCTCAAAAGAATATTGCTGGTCTGATTGCTTTAGCAGCATTTTATGCAAGACAAGGTGATTATGCTCAAGCCCAGTCTACTTTAGATCAAGCGAAATCTAGTGGAAAGCCTCTAGTGGCATTATTGCAGACAGATATTTATTTGGGTCAAAACAAATTAGATCAAGCTTATACTACGATTGCTGCTACACAAATGACGATGCCTGAAAATAAAGCTTTTAGTTATAAGTTGGCTGAAGTGTTGCTACGTCAAGGTAAATTTGCGCAAGTCCAAACCTTGGTTCAAAGATTTATTAATAAGAATCCGAGAGATATACAAGGCTGGCAATTTTTACAGCAAGCCGCTAATTTGGATAAGAATGCACCTTTAAGAGCGGTTAATGTTTTACGCTATCGGGCTGAAGCAGAGTATTGGTCAGGTAGTGAAGAAAATGCAATTAAATCAATGTTGCATGCTCAACGATTAGCAAAAGACAATCAAGCAATGTCAGCTAGAATAGACAGTCGACTCAAACAAATGCAAGATGAACGACGAATGAAAATTTAGATCTGTAGTTTGACCTTATAATTTTCGTAGACGTAGATATATTTAAACTTACAAGTAAATGAAAGTTTAATCTAAGAAAGAATAAGAAAAGAGGGAGGATTAAGCTAATTTAGCTTTAATTTTTGCTGAAACTTGAGCAGGATCGGCACGCCCGGCTATGATCGGACGTAGAGAATTCATCACCTTACCCATATCTTTCATGCTAGTTGCTTCTTGAGCAGAAATCGTTTGCTCAATGAGAGAATCAAGCTCTTCCTCAGTCATAGCTTCTGGTAGAAACTGAGAGATAATCTCAGCTTCGGCTTGTTCTTTACTAGCTAAATCATTACGACCAGCACCTTCAAAGGCTTTGATCGATTCTTTACGTTGTTTAATTTGCTTTTCAATGACCGCAAGAACCTGAGCGTCGTCAAGCTCTTTGCGCTCATCGACTTCGATTTGCTTAATTGCCGCTTGTAGACTACGCAAAACCGTCACTGTTGCCATATCTTTGGCACGCATAGAAGTTTTTAATGCATCAGTAATTTGGTTTTTTAAAGTAGTCATAATTCAGCAGTCAATCACAAATTAATTAGTAAAGGCGAGTAGTACGTACAGATTCGCGAGCCAATTTCTTTTGGTAGCGTTTAACTGCTGCAGCTTTTTTGCGCTTACGTTCTTGAGTTGGTTTTTCGTAGAATTCGCGTTTACGAACGTCAGCTAAAACACCAGCTTTTTCGCATGAACGTTTGAAACGACGGATAGCTACGTCAACTGGTTCGCCTTCTTTCAACTTAACTTGTGGCATGTAAAATCCTCTAGATTATGGATAAGATCAGGCACACCATTGCGCCGGATCACAAGTGAAGGTCAGTATTTTACTCATTTACAACTCATATCACAAGTCTATAATAGCGATTGCAATATTTTGACTCATATAAAAGGCAGTTTTGATGATTGTTTTAGGCTTGGAAACTTCTTGTGATGAAACAGGGTTGGCACTTTATGATAGCGAACTCGGCTTACGGGGACAGGTTCTTTATAGTCAGATTAAACTTCATGCCGAATATGGTGGGGTAGTACCTGAACTTGCTTCTCGCGACCATGTTCGTAAATTAATTCCTTTAATGAATCAATTGCTTGAGCAAAGTGGTGTAAAAAAACAAGAGATTGATGCAGTCGCGTATACGCGTGGTCCTGGCTTAATGGGAGCATTAATGACAGGCGCCTTATTTGGACGAACTTTAGCTTTTTCTTTAAATAAGCCTGCTATTGGTGTTCATCATATGGAAGGGCATATGTTGGCACCATTACTTGCAAGTCAACCACCCGAATTTCCATTTGTGGCATTGTTGGTTTCAGGTGGGCATACACAATTGATGGCAGCCCATGCTATTGGTCAATATGAGTTATTGGGTGAGTCTATTGATGATGCTGCGGGTGAAGCTTTTGATAAAGTTGCAAAAATGATGAGCTTGCCATATCCAGGTGGGCCAAACATCGCAAAACTTGCATTATCCGGTGATCCATTAGCGTTTGAATTTCCAAGGCCTATGCTTCATCAAGGTCTAGATTTTTCTTTTAGTGGTTTAAAAACAGCCGTTTCTGTTCAATTGAAAAAATTGAATGGTGAAAATAGAGACGCGGACATTGCTGCTTCCTTCCAAGAAGCAATTGTAGATACCTTGGTAAAAAAATCAGTAAAAGCTTTAAAGCAAACTGGACTTAAACGTTTAGTTATTGCCGGTGGAGTCAGTGCAAATTTAAGACTACGTGAGCAATTAGAAACTTCCTTGGCGAAAATTAAAGCACAAGTTTATTATGCCGAGCCTGCTTTATGTACTGATAATGGGGCAATGATTGCTTTTGCAGGTTATCAGCGTTTAAAAGCCGGCCAACATGATGGTTTAGCTGTCACGACTACACCACGTTGGCCAATGACCGAGTTATCTATTCCAGTAAATTCTTAATACTTAAAAAAACGGCTATTTTTATTGAAATAGCCGTTTTATTTTATTTGGAAGAACTGGTTAGCTCTTTTAACGCATTTAAACCAATCCAATGCTTAGAAAACTGATAAGCAGCTCGACCAGAACGCTGACCACGCATCTGGCACCAACGTAAACTTTCAGCACGAACTTCGTCATTAAAAGGCATGTTCGCTTTATCAAGATAATGTTCTACGATTTCTAAATATAAATTTTGGTCCATAGGATAAAAAGATAACCACAAACCAAACCGATCTGATAAAGAGATCTTTTCTTCAATCGCTTCTTGCGGGTGTAACTCAGTATATTGTGGAACATCGACCTTGGTTACAGGTGTATTTTCATGCATGAATTCTGGTAACAAGTGGCGACGGTTACTGGTTGCATAAATAATAAAATTTGTTGAACCAGATTGTAATGAACCATCCAATACACTTTTTAAACTGCGATAATTTTCATCTTCAGCGTTAAAAGCTAAGTCATCACAATAGACGATGTATTTTTCAGGTCGATTTTGAATGAGTTTTTGAATTTTAGGTAAGTCTGCTAAATCATCACGTTCAATTTCGATTAAACGTAATCCTTGAGGGGCATACTCAGTTAATAAAGCACGAACGATAGAAGATTTTCCTGTACCACGCGAACCCGTTAAAAGCACATCATTGGCCGGTAGGCCATTTAAAAATTGCAAAGTATTTTGGATGATTTTTTCTTTTTGACGCTCAATGCCCTTTAAGTCATCAAGATAAATATTTTTCGGTGTGTAGATGGCTTTAAGTTGCTGATTTTCCCATCTAAAAGCAGGTGCAGTAAAATCTGTCTCTTCTCGAGGTTCAGGTAAGACCTGCTGTAGCTGATTTAATACAAGTGATAATGTTTGAACTAAATTCTCTGGTAAATCAATGGTAGCCATGGTTAATCAATCATGTTAAACAGTAATTTACTAGGATACTAACACCGAAATTAACAGGCTGACAAAAAACTTATTGCCTATACACTTTATCGGTTTTGCAATTGATTGAAATGTTCAGACCGAGCATAGTGTTGTCATGTCTATTCAGTAAAATCATCTGAGAAGATGAGGACGAATTATGTTTGAAAAATTACGAAGTGATATGAATCCACATCAGGCTTACCGTATCAAAAAATTACAACGTCAATTAGACATGGCTGAATCTTATGAAGAATGGAAGTCTTTTGCCCTAAAGCTAGATGAAGAAACAGGGGTACAAGAGTGGAAATTTGATAATAGTTCACCTTACTTCGATGCCGAGCTCATTTCTTATCGGTATACCTTACTCAAAAGATATCGTCAGCAACATCGAACACTAGACCTCATCTATTTACTCAAAGAAGGTCTAACCTATGATATTGCAAATATTGGTCACCCGATGCTTTTTGCTGCAACGCATGTGGGAACAAAAAAGTTAATTGAAGACTATATTGATGAGGTAAGCCAAAGCTTGGCTTACATTGCTTCAAGTGAATGCATCACCTTTCAAAGAAAAGAAAAAATTGAGTTTTTTGAAAACTGTGAAAAGGCATACGGACAGCCCGCACTTATGTTCTCGGGTGGGGCGACTTTAGGTCTGTTTCATACAGGGGTATGTAAAGCTCTAATTGAACAAGACTTGATGCCTAAAGTACTCTCTGGCTCAAGTGCTGGAGCAATTATGACAGGTATGCTGGGAACCTCTGCCAGTGAAGATATTCAAAACTTATTAAATGGCGAGCAATTCTTTAGTGATGCTTTTCATTTCAGAAAATTCCGTGAACTTATTAAAGGCAATGGTGGGATTGCCGATGTTCACTATTTGAAAAAATTCCTAATTGAAAATTTAGGCGATCTTACTTTTGAAGAAGCTTTTAAAAAATCAGGCTTGAATATTAATGTTGCTGTAGCGCCGTATGATGCAACAGAAAACCCGCGGATTATGAACGCCATTATGACACCGAACGTTTTGGTGTGGAGTGCGGTATTAGCTTCATGTGCTGTGCCAATTTTATTCCCACCGGTACGTTTAACCAGCAAACGTTATGATGGTGAGCATACACCTTATATGGCAAATACAAAGTGGGTGGATGGAAGCGTAAGAAGTGATTTCCCTCAAGAAAGAATGGCACGGCTTTACAATTTAAACTACACAATTGCGAGTCAAGTTAACCCCCATATTGTTCCATTTATGCAAAATGATGCGGATCGCTTTCGTAAAGATGTACTAAGTTGGCCTGAAAGAATTCTAAGACGCCAAGGTAAAGTGCTATCAATGGGCGTTATGGATTTTACTCGTCAGCGACTTGGTTCTATATCTCCAGTCAGAAGATTGTTAGATCATGGATATGGCGTAATGGGGCAACGTTATTATGGTGATGTAAATATCATTGCTAAATATAGCCTAAGTCACTATACCTATACTTTGCAAAATCCGCGTCCACATTTGTTTAAACGTTTGCAAAGGGAAGGAGAACGCGCGACTTGGCCAAAAATTTCTTCAATTGAGACGCATGCTCGTATTGGTAAAACAATTCAGCATTGTTTAGAGGTTTTGCGTTTTGAAGAAAAGAAACAACAGCCTGAGTCCTACTATGCTGAAGCATGATTTTGCTTCCCCCATAGAAAACTTAATATGTGTGACCAAGCCAGCAAGTGCAGTGTTAGGGCGGTGTTTATGGACATGTACCATAGACACTAAGAATTACTGGTTAAAATATCATTTGCCTGAAACCCATGCTCAAAGTGAGCAAGATTTTTTGCATGAGCAATTATTTTACAAAGAAATTAACCTTAAGAACTCAACATGGCTTTTACCTTACAAACTGATTGAAGTCAGTTTAATTCCCCAGTTAGGCCAGTCTTTAGGTAAAGTTCTGATTTTACCTGATAGTGATGTGTGGTTTGATTCATTGAATAACGAAACTGTTTTTAATGATGTATATCGAAAGATTTGGTTCGCAATAAATAAACTTGCTGAACTGCATGAATTTGGCTGGATTCATGGAGACGTTAAGACAGAACATTTTAGAAAGTTTCAGCAAAAGCCTTATTTGATTGATTTTGAGAAAACAAGGCCTATCTCAAGTCAAGAATCAATCATGGATGCAACACCTCGTTATATGGCTCCTGAACTATTTCGAGGAGGGTATAAGAGCATACAAAGCGATTTATATGCATTGGGTATCGTTTTATATGAATGGTTAACCCAAACTCGCTTAGAAGCAACCAGTTATCGTGATTGGGCAATATTACATTGCCAAAAATTAAGCATTCAATTGCCTCCGCAGTTTCTCAATTTTTATCCATTGCTCACAGGTTTATTACAAAAACAGCAGCAAAATCGGTTTTCAAATGCCAGTGAAGCAATAAATTGCTTAAAGCAGATTCAAATTGATAAAAATCATTGATCTAGTATCTGTATACAATTTACACGGTTAGTTTTTTTTAGAAAAAAAACACTTGTCACTGTTAGATCTTATCGCTAATATACACAGCCATCGGGGGCGTGGCGAAATTGGTAGACGCACTGGATTTAGGTTCCAGCGCCGCAAGGTGTAAGAGTTCGAGTCTCTTCGC